>JAHEKZ010000096.1 GCA_024644435.1 Actinomycetes bacterium
CATGGGGGGCGACACCACGGCAGCCAGGGCCTGAGACCCCGTCGTTCCGGCCGGTTTCACCCGGCCGCGCACCGTGACACCTGCAGCTGCCAGCTGCTCCGCGAAATGGCCGGCGGCCCCGGCCGACGGGTCGGCCAGCCGCGCCGTGCCGTCAGGGCTGACGCGACCTTGGTCGGCCATCAACGCCGTCACCGGGGCAATCACACCGGACGAGACGTAGGTGGGCTCCCACGCCTTTGACTCGCGGGGCCCCGTGAAGAGGCTGTCGTCATAGCCGAGTCGGACCGACGTGACGTCATCAGAGAGGAGCGACCGCGCCGTCGCTCGAGCCAGAGCGGCGAGCGATGCGGTGGGTTCGCCTCTCACGGGAGCAGCTGTCAACGTGGCGTCGCCTCCCCCGACAAGCACCACCCGAGAAGCGCCGGAATCCCAGACCGCGGTGGTCTCCAACCGACCCTGCGGCGAGTACCCGTCCAATGCGGCGATCGCCGTCCACAGCTTGATCGTTGACGCCGGAGTCGCGAGCTTGTCACCGGCAATGTCGATCCAGGCAGCGGCGGGGTCGGCCAGCGGCGCCACTACACCGTGGACCGATCGACCGAGCGCCGCGGCACCCAAAGCACGTTTGACCTGTCGGACCACACCCGGTTCGGGGTCTACCGGCTCAGGCTGATGTGCGGGCAGCACCGCCGCTGCGGAGTCCAGCGGTTCGGGAAGTACGAGGGCCGGTGGTGGAGTGGGGGCATTCGGCTCGGAGAAGATCACACCGGTGGCGTCGAGAACCACCACCAGGACGGTCACCACCGACAGGGCCCCGATCACCCACCACCGTGCTCGAGGCATCACGACCCCCTCGCGGTGGCTGGCTCGACATACGGGACACTGGACGACACGCGAAAGCGACCCTAAGCCACCGCCCGAGCCACCTCACGAAGGGACCGTCGTGGAGTTCGACGTCTTCATCGAGATCCCGCAGGGACACCGCAACAAGTACGAGCTCGACAAGGAGACCGGCCGGATCCGACTCGACCGGATGCTCTTCACCTCGACGCGGTACCCGTCCGACTACGGATTCATCGAGAACACGCTCGGGCTCGACGGTGATCCGCTCGACGCCCTGGTGCTCCTCGACGAGCCCACCTTCCCTGGCTGCGTGATCCTCTGCCGTGCCATCGGGATGTTCCGGATGACCGATGAAGCCGGCGGCGACGACAAGGTGATCTGCGTCCCGGCGCACGACCCGCGCAAGGAGCACCTGCGGGATATCCACCACATGCCCGAGTTCGACCGCCTCGAGATCCAGCACTTCTTCGAGGTCTACAAAGACCTCGAGCCTGGCAAGTCGGTTGAGGGCGCCACCTGGGAGGGCCGCGACGCCACCGAACGAGAGATCAAGGCCTCGTTCAAGCGCTACGTCCCGTAGCTCGTCATCGGTTGCCGCCTCCCCAACAAGCTGAAGGTCACTCATCCACAGCACCTGTGGACGGGGCTGGGGACGCGCTGGGGACGCACGCGGCGCGAACTGTGGACGATTCTGTGGATGAGAAAACCCGTCCAGATTCTTTGAGAAAACCCTTGCGCAGCCTGGTCAAGTGAGCGTACAAATCTCACACGACGCCGCGAGGCGCACCCGATCCACAGGGCAACTTGAGGATCAGTCCGATGGGGCAACCCGCCGGACAAGCCGACGGGCAACCGCTGGCCGAGCCAGACCGCAGGGGCAACCCTGGCGGACTGCTCAGGGGTGCGGATCTGCGAAGTCGGGCCCGGCTTCGGCCGGGTCGCCGGCCCCCGGGTCGGCTGGGCTCACCCTCGGGTGGACCGCAGAAGGCCCCTCCAATGCCTAGTTGGAGGGGCCTTTCTGTGTCTGCGTCCATTGTGGGCAAGGCAGCGTTCAAACAGGGGGAACGACACGAGGAAGATCACGCCATGACGCGGGACGACCCTCGCCTGAGCTCTAGCCTGCCCGGCGCATGAGGTCGTCGATCGACCTTCCGAGAATGGCGAACTTCTCTGTGTAGCAGACGCCCGAGGTGAAGCAGGGCTTGCCGTTCGAGTCGGCCTGCGAGGCGTCGCTGTAGCGGTACCCCAGGTTGGTGAAGGCCGTCACGATGTACTGGCGCCCGTCCTGCCCTGAGAGCGCCTTTACGATGCCGGCGTCCGACCCATAGTTCTCGGTCAGTCCGGTCTTGTGCAGGAACGTCACCTCTGCCGTCTCGTTGCAGGGGCGGACGTCGAAGCCGTAGGGAATCCCATGCACAGTGACGGTGCCGTCGACGGGATCGATCCATCGGTTCGGAACCTTGGCTGGCATGCCCTGGACGGGATAGTCGGCACCGCACCAGTTCGGTGTAGAGAGCACCTCGTTGAACCCTTGCTTGCTCAGCAAGCCGCGCAGCCACTCCTGGTACCGGGGGGCAAGAACGCGATCTGCGATCACCTTTCGGCCATCGGCGGTCTTCCATGCAACGCCATCGAGACCGTTTACCAGGACAAGTAGCCGGGCAGTGTCGATTGCCGTCATGCTGATGTCACCTGGGTTCCAGGTGCCACCGGCTCCGGAGTCAGTTCCTTTCACCTGCAGGGTGGCAAGCCCGAGAGACGCGAACCGCTCGTTCATCTTCTTCATCTGATTGAGGCCGTGGAGCTGCTGCAAGAGCGCACAGGTCGATGTGTTGCTCGAGTACGTGATCATCTTCTCGAGCATCTGCGTCGTGGTGTTGGTGAACTCCTTGGTGTTGCCGAGACAGGTCTTCCCGTTGCGCTGCTTGTAGACGTAGGGACGGTCGGGTTTGATCTTGCCTTTCTCGATCAACCGCAGCGTGTGATAGGCAACCAGCAATTTAAAGGTGGACGCCGGGTACGGAACCATGAAGGCGTCCCCGCCCGCTGTACCTGGGACAAGACGCGAACCCTTGGGCCAGGGCGCCGTCCAGTCGCCGTCCCAACGCGAAAGATCCCACGATCGCCAGTCGACTCCACTTGGGGCAAGGCCCTTGTCAAGCGCTACCACCGATCCGTCCGGGTAGTCGCGGCTGAACAACACGTTGGCGGCTGCAACCGGGGCACCTACGTCGTCCAGCTCAATGACTGCCACGTCGACGTTGGGCTGGTGCGCCACCTGCGGTGCCGGACCCTTCTTCGTGTCGTACTCGAAGTCGACGACCTCGTCGAACGCGGCGTCTTGCACAACCGCGAGCAGACGCCCGGCCAGCTCGTCATTGGGCGAGGTGTACGCGGACGCAGTCGTTGGGGCCAGTACGGCCGCCACTACAGCGAGCGTTCCAGCCCCAGCCACGGATCGGACCACTGACGAACGACGCATGACATCTCCCTATTGGGTCAGCATGAGCCCGTCAGTGTACGCAGACACTCAGTCACGTACGAGGAAGGCGCACGACTCGACGAACTCCAGGATCTCGAGCCGCCACTCGTAGCGCCCGGCGGGCAGTGGCATCGAGCCGAAGCTCACCACGAGCGGGGCGTCGAGC
>JAHEKZ010000054.1:0-1944 GCA_024644435.1 Actinomycetes bacterium
AGAACACCATCTTCTGCAGGTAGTCCATCAGCGCGTCGGTGGTGCCGGGCTCGATGTGCGCCAGCACGCAGGTGCCGTCGTCGACCAGGTCGAGGTGGTGCTCGACGCGTCCGTTGGCGTCAAGGATCAGCGCCTGCGTCCACTGGCCCGCAGGCAGCTCGGACACGTGCTGCGACGTCAACGTGTGCAGCCAGCTGAGCCGGTCGTCGCCGGCGATCTCGATGACCGGGCGGTGCGACAGGTCGACGAAGCCCTCACCGCTGTCGAGCAGCCGCTGTTCGCCCAGCGGGTCGCCGTAGTGCCAGGGGACGCCGGCGTCAGCCGAGCCCTCGGGGGGCGCTACCGCGGTCTGGGTCACTGTCGCTCCTGCTCATCGGTGGCGGCTGACTCGTCGGAACCGGCACAACCCGCACAACGGCCATGCATCGCCATGTGGGTCACATCCACCTCGAACCCGTTCAGGTCGCGCAAACTTCCCACCAGCTGATCGACCGCTTCGGCAGGCACCGCGATGATGTCGTCGCAGGCGGTGCAGACCAGGTGGACGTGGTCGCTCTCGTCGGCCGGGTGGTACGTGGGCGCCCCGTGGCCCAGGTGGGTGTGCGTGATGAGGCCAACGTCCTGCAGCACGTCGAGCGTGCGGTAGACGGTCGACAGGTTCACCGACGGAGCCTTGGCCCGCACCGCGCCGGCGATCTCGTCAGGGGTGCCGTGGCCCAGCTCGCGGACGGCGTCGAGCACCAGCTGCCGTTGCGGCGTCAGGCGGTAGCCACGTGACCGCAGCTCGGACTGCCAGTCGGCGGCGGTCACTCCACCCGCGCCAACCTGGCCGACAGGTGCGGCTGCAGCGGCTCGCCCATCGCCGCCATGTCGAACGCCCACATCAGGTCGCTCTCGACCAGCCCGTAGAGCCGGTGGCCGGAGGTGTACTCCTTCGCCGTGGTGGTGCGGGCGACGAGATCGGTGCGCAGCTCGATCCGCGGCCCGTCGACCGTGCCCTCCCAGATCTCGGAGAAGCCGGTCGGGTGCGACAGCAGCACCTCGAGCAAGCCGTTGGGCAGGGGACGCCAGAAGCCCGACTCGGTGGCGAGGGGGCGGACCCGCTCGCCGTCGGCGTCCAGCAGCCAGCTGCGCGAGAGGTAGCTGAGGAACGGCTTGCCGTTCTGCCCGAACGTGACCTCTTGGGCGAACCGGAAGTCTTCGATCGTGGGGTAGCCGCCGACGCCCTCGCCGGCCCACGACCCGATCAGCCAGGCGACCGGGGCGCACTCGGGCGCGAGGTCGGCCGGTATCTCAAACATCGCCGAAGCCCTAGCCCTGACCCTTGTAGAGCTTGTAGACGACGTAGAACGAGAACCAGGTGATCAGGATCGACACGGCGACGAGCAGGCCGGTGTACACGATTTCGAGCATGGGACCATCCTACGGGGAACAGCGGAGACCGACCGCCTAGGACGGAGCATCGGCAGTGACCGAACAGTTCGAGCACGAGATCGAAGATGTCGTGGGGATCGACACCTCCGCGCCGGGCGTCGACTACGAGAGTCTGCACCGGGCCGAGCACAAGGCGCACGAGATCGCCGGAGCCATCTACGGCACGATCTTGGCCACCACGGTGGTCGCCGCGATCAGCCACGACCCCCGGCTGCTGCAAGAAGCGATCCTGGTCGTCGTCGGCACGTCAGCGGTGTTCTTCGCAGCGCACGTGTACTCGCTCATCGTGGCGGCGCGCATGGTGGCTGGTCGGCGGCTGACACGGCGGGAGGTGCGGACGATCACCGTCGAGGAGTGGCCGATGCTGCAGTCGTCGTGGCCGGTCGTCGTCGCCCTCTTGCTCGGAAAGCTCGGTTGGATCTCTGAGACCGCCGCCATTGACCTCGCCATGGCGGTAGGCATCGGGGCGCTGTTCTTCTACGGCGTGATCCTCGGTGTCCGAGAGGGCAA
>JAHEKZ010000054.1:2044-12936 GCA_024644435.1 Actinomycetes bacterium
TTGGCGTGCCTGATCAGCACCTCGGCCACGTTGTTGCGGTACTGCGGGGTCGTCGACGGCGGCAGCTCGACGGTCACCGCGGTCTTCTTGGGGTACTCGCGGTTGTACCAGGACGTCATGGTGCCTCCGCCGGACACCTGGATGTGCGCCACGGGCAGGTTCAACGCGTTCGACAGCCACTGCGTCACGGCCTTGCTGCCACCGGAGAAGTCGACCGACGACAACGGCTGGTGGATCGACACGATCGTGCGTGGCTGGATCTCGGAGAAGAAGCGCACGATGGCGCGCGTCTCGGGTTCAGACGCCGGACGCGGACCCGACCAGTACCGGGTTCCCTTGCCCTGCTTCACCCACGTCTTGCTGGGGAAGTTGCGGTTGAGGTCGACGCCGCGCGCGTTGACGCGGGTTCCGCGGACGCTGCCGTCCGGGTTCATCGTCGGGACGACCCACAGGGCCACGTCTTTCACCGGGTCCTTGTTGAGCAGGCGATCGCGCGCGATCAGGCGTCCAGCCGGCTCGTCACCGTGCATCTGCCCCATCACGAGGTAGACGTTCTTGGCGTTGGGATCACCGAGGCACCACGCCTTGATCGTGCGGCCCTTGGTCGAGTGGCCGATGACCCTCTTCGTCAGCCCATCGGCAGCGAGTGCGTGCCCGGGCAGCAGCAGGCCCCCGGCGGCGAAGGCTGCCGCACCGGTGAGGCCGGCGCGGGTCAAGAAGGTGCGACGGTCGATCGGGTCGGCGCCGGTGTGGTCGGGCTGGCGGTTCGAGTCGGTGGGGTCCATGGCTTCCAGTATCGGCACGAACGCGGTGAATCTGTCGAGCCGACCCTCCCAGGCACCTACTCTTGCGCCGTGACCGCGCAGGTTGGACCCCGTGCAGGAAGACCGCTCCCGGTGGCGGTGCGCGCATGGGTCGAATCCGTCGGCTGGGGAGGCATCGCGGGGGCCGGATACGGGCTGCTGCTGCTCGGTGGGCTCATGCTGCTCTCCCTGCCCGGAGCCAGTCCGGACGCGAACGACTGGACGTCGATCACAGCGTTCGGCGTGTACGGCGCCTACCTCGCCTTGGTCTGGGGAGGCCTTCTGGGTGGTGCCTACGGCGTCGTGTCCGGTGTGCCGATCGCTGTCGCCATGAGCGCCCTATCAGCGCTGGTTGCCCCCGAGCGAGCAGCCCCGCTGCGCGTCCTCGGAGCGATCAGCGCGTTCACGGCAGTGGTAGCCACCGGGGTAGGCCTGAGCCTTGGGGTCGATCGAAACCTGACAGGGATGGGATACCGAACAACGGGTCTCGGCGCGCCCTCCACCGCCTTCTGGATTGCCGTCTTCGCCGTCGCTCCTGGCGCGATCGCTTCGGCGATCTTCGCGTGGCGGACACCGTCCATCGCCCGCCGCGGACGCACAGCGGAGCGCCCAGTGTTCGCGTCCGCTGTAGACCGGCGTGCGGCCGTCGCCCGGCTCACCGACTAAGTAGGCCCCCCTCTTGAGGTCCCGGGCCATCGCGACGTCGGAAACCGCCACTGACTCCTCACGCAGCCTCTCAAGCATGTGGATTCGCCGACGCGGCGCAGGTGATGTTCGTACTCTTGGCGATGTGGAATCTCGCGCCGTCGGACCTCGGCGGCTGTACCAAGGGGGGGCCACTGTTTGGCGCGGCGCCGCTGAGGGTGCTCGCTGGGGAACAGTGGCGGGTGCTGTCGTGGGCATTGGCTTCTCGCTCGTCATCGCGGGTCCCGCCGCCTTCTCAGCGCCCCTCGTGGTCGTCATAGTCCTGGTGGCCGGGGTGTTCTTCGGCGCCGGATACGGAGTCTTCTTCGGCGTGGTGGCGGGGGTCGCCTGCGGACTCGCCCTCCGCACTGCCGTAACTCTGCATCGCCGTCACAGCTGGTCTTTCGGGCCCGCCCGCCAGATGGCAGTCGCCGGGCTCGTCAGTGCCACGGCGGCGGCGCTGACCGGGCTCGCACTCACCAGGTTTGGTGGTGGGCTCGCGCACGTGATCGGCGGCGAGACAGGGGGCTGGTTGCTCTTCGTCGCCGCCCCCGCCCTCGCCGCGGGTGCAGCCATGGCGGCCTGCGCGCCGGTCATCGTGCGCGCCGGCCTCAGCACGACCGCCCCGGCCGGACCGCAAACGCCGGGGCCTCCCACCACAGCCTCTCCATTCCCCACATGACGTCGGCCATGAGTTCAGGGTCGCCCGAGGTCGGTACGCCGCGGCGCGTGGCTGGCAGAGCCTGGCTTGAGAGCCTCCTCTGGGGGATGACGCTGACCACCCTCTACGGCGCGGTGGTGTTGGCCGGCTGGGCCGCGCTCGCGTCGGCGATCAACGGCACGCTGATGTCAGAGTGGACAACGGTCCTTGCCTTCGTGGCCATCGGCCTTCTCGTCCTTGGCTTCGCCGGCCCGCTGTACGGGGCGATGCTGGGTGCGGCCTCGGGCCTGGCCATCGGCGCATCGCTGGGACTGCTAGCTTCCATCGCGTCTCGCCGAGGGGGCGTGGCGTCCAGTGCCACCAGGGCTATCGGCGCGGCGTCCGCCTTCCTCTCCGTCGCCGGGCTGTTGGGTTTGGGAGCAGCAGCGTGGGCCGCAGGCGACAAGGGCCAGCTCCTCACTGAGGTGCGAGGCCCCGAACTGTGGGACGTGGTGTTCTTCAGCGTCCCGCCCGGTCTCATCGCGGCCGCTGTCTTCGCGTGGCGGTCGCCGAAGATCCTGCAGGCCGGCACCGGTGCCGTCGCTCCTGGCGCGGGTTCCCGGACGCTGTGAAGAGTTACCGGCCGATTCCTGGTCAGCTGGACGCCGGAAAGGGCACGTAACTCTTCAGACAGCGAGCGTCCGCGGGTCCACGGGGTAGCCATAGGTGTCGACGAAAGAGAACGGGTAGCCCAGATCCTGGAGCCGCACCACCTCACCGACGACGCGCGGTGGTGGGATCACGCCGTCGATCAGCGGCAGCTCTGCACGGACGCCGCCCGGCCAGGTGAACGCGGCACCCTGCTGCAGCACGACGGCGCGTCTGAACCGAGCTTCCATAGCGGCGCCGTCGCGGGCCACCTCGGCCATTCCCCATCTGGCCACTTCAAAACCAATCTCCTCGATCCACTCGTGACGCCGCTTCTCGCGCCAGATCACCTCCTTCGCGTCGTCCGCGTCGTACTTTCGCTTACCGTCGCACTCGCCCACCACTCCACACTCTGGCCATAGGTTGTCGACCCGTGCGACTCGGTACCCGCGACGCAGCACGACATTGCAGAGCGGGACGGGCATCCCGCGCTCGATCATGCGGCCCCGCGACAGTGACTCCAGCCACGACTCGGAGCCAGGATCAGCCCATTCGACGGCGAGCAGTGCCCGGCTCCGACCCAGGTGGGCCGGACGCGCGACGGCCACGTCACGCAGCTCAGCCCAGGGGACTCCGCGACGCAACGTCGCGTCGACGGTGATGAGTGCGTCACTGACACCGGACGCCGAAGCTACCTCGACGGCGGCAACTGCCATCGGCGGTACCAGCAGACCTGCGTTGCGACGGGGAGCCGTCGGCAGGTGGGCGGACCGCTTGACCACTGCACCGGCGGTTGCGCCCCTGGCAGGCATTCGCGAGACGACGGGCAGCGCGGGGATTCTCCTCACCGGGAGACCCCAGGCGATTGACGCACTCGGGCCCCAAGCCATCGCGTCGCCTGCAACCAGCTGCACCGCCAGAAGTCGCATGCAGTGCCGAACGGCTGGCGCTGCGTCCGTCCACGTCGAACCAAGGGCATACGCACCGCGATGCAGCCGGACCAGGCTCCCAGCGCGAGACGCCGTGCGGCGTCGCTTCGGAGAGAGGCCGGCGTCAGCCAGCTGGCGAGACGTTGCAACGCCATGCTGCGCGTCAAGCAGGGTCAGCACCGATGATGGAAGTGGTCGAGGCATCGCCGCACTGTGAAGGAGCGCGGCGCCTGTGGCGCGTCATCCTCCACGCCCGGTGGACAACTGGTCGTGCTCCCGCCTGGGGACACCGATACCCCGTCGGACGCCGTGAAGGGTTACGGCCGATTTCGGGCTGTCCAAGGAACCAATAGGGACACTAAGTCTTCAGACGAGCGACGCGGCACGGCACACCGACACAGCGCGCCCTCCCCGCCGCGCGTCAGACGGTGATCGCCAGGTCGGCGACCTCACCGAGCTCGGCACGCACCGCTCGGTCGACGGACGCCCCCGGCGCGAGCACGCGCACCGTCCACGTGCCCGGCGCCGCGAAGAAGCGGAACTGCCCGGTCGCGGACGTCGGCACCTCGGCGGTGAACTCCCCCGACCCGTCGAGCAGCCGCACGTACGCCGGCGAGACCGGATCGCCCCCCTTGGTCACGAACCCCTGGATCACTGCCTCTTTGGTGGCATCGACACCACTGATGTCGGGCCCGCCAGCAACTGCTCCGCACATAGCGCCCCCCTTACGATCCGTCGCCGAGCTCGATCGGCACGCCAACCAGCGAGCCGTACTCGGTCCACGAACCGTCGTAGTTCTTCACGTTCTGGACGCCGAGCAGCTCATGCAGCACGAACCACGTGTGCGCCGACCGCTCGCCGATCCGGCAGTACGCGATGGTGTCCTTCGCCAGGTCGACGCCCGCACCCACGTAGAGCGTGGTCAAGTCGTCGTCGTCGCGGAAGGTTCCGTCGTCGTTGGCCGCCTTCGACCACGGAATGTTTACCGCGGTCGGCACGTGACCTGGACGCTGCGACTGCTCCTGCGGCAGATGCGCCGGCGCGAGCAGGCGTCCGGAGTACTCGTCGGGTGAGCGGACGTCGACCAGGTTCTCGACGCCGATCGCCGCGAGCACGTCATCGCGGAACGCACGGATCGAGGTGTCCTGCTCGCTCGCGGCGTACGACGTCGGTGTCCGCTCGGGGATGTCGGCGACCAGCTCGCGCGAGTCGAGCTCCCACTTCTTGCGTCCGCCGTCGAGCAGCTTCACAGCATCGTGGCCGTAGAGGCGGAAGTACCAGTACGCGTACGAGGCGAACCAGTTGTTGTTGCCGCCGTAGAGCACGACCGTGTGGTCGTTGCCGATGCCGCGCTCGGAGAGCAGCGCCTCGAACGTCGGCCGGTCGACAAAGTCACGCTTGACCGGGTCTTGCAGGTCGGTCTTCCAGTCGAGGCGGACGGCCCCGCGGATATGACCCTTCTCATACGCGGTGGTGTCCTCGTCGACCTCGACCAGGACGACAGACGGGTCGTCGAGGTGCGCCTCGACCCAGTCGGCGTCGACCAGCACATCGGCGCGGCTCATGCGGCCACCTCCTCGGCGACCACGGGGCCAGCGGCTGCGGCCGGCACCACAGATCGAGCGCGCGCTGGCAGCAGCCGGCGTCCGAGCAGGTAGATCTCGCAGCCGAGGCAGAACCCGAACGCCGCGTTCAGGAAGGCGGCGCCGAGCGCGAGCCCGACAGCGACCAGCCCGATGGTGGACGCCCCGAGCGCGAGCGCCAGCGTGCCGATGACGCCGAAGGCGAACCCGACGCCCTGGGCGAAGCGCGGCGGACCCGTCGACTCGAGCTCAGTGGGCGGCGCCAGGCGCGGGCGCACGACGCGACGGAAGATGGCGGCGTACGGGCTGCGGTTCAGACCGACGAAGGCGCCGAGGGCGAAGACGACCGTCTGGGCCGCGAGCAGCCAGGCGCTGCCGGTGAGCAGGACGATGGCCAGGACGACGGTGGTGATGGCCGCGGCGAAGCGCGGTCCACGTGGATCGATCACGGTGTTCTCCGGTGAGGTGGTGTGGGGGAGCGGATGGCCAGAGCCGAGATCGGCATCCAGCGAGGTGGCTCGGGCCAATGGGCCCAGGAGCCGGGGGGTCGGTCAGCGACCGGTCAGGATCCGCAACACAACGAGCCGGCGACACGGCAGAGGTCGACCACGCGTCGCTGGGTGAGTCCCCACGCACGGGGGACGGGGCTAGCCATGGACGGGAGAGTAGGCAACGGCCGGAGTCCTGTCGATTCTGTCTCGCATAATGAGATCACGTCTCACTCACCGGACACGTCGGTCGCATCGGCCCCACTGACGGCTCCGATGGCTGCGATGACGTCCACCGTGCGCGGCTGACCGGCCGCTCGCTGAGCCACCGCACCGGAGGCGTCCAGCACGAACACCGTTGGCGTGCGCATGACGTCCCACTGGCGCACGAGGTCGAGGTGCGCCTCGGCGTCGATCTCGACCGCCACCACTCCGTCGACCATCTCGGCCACCTCCAGCAGCACCCGCCGGGTGGCCCGGCAGGGCTGGCAGAACGCGGAGGAGAACTGCACCAGCGTGGCCCGCTCGCCCAGGGCAGCGCCCAGGTCGGCCGCCGTGAACCGCGCGACGTCGGACGACGCCGGTTCCGGGCTAGACGGGGCCACGACCCGCAGTCGGCCATCAGTACGCCTGCGCCACAGGCCGAACGCGGTCGCTGCGACAAGCACCACCGCGAGAACGATCAGGCCGAGGCTGTCCACGCAGATCCCAGCGCTCGCACCCCAGCCGGCATTCCCCAGCCCCTGCTCAGCCGACCAGGCCGACGGCCACGTACCCGAGCGGCGCGGCCAGCAGCACCGGCCACACCCCGCCCGGCAGCCAACCCACACCTTCACCACGCACGCGGGCCTGGCCGGTGGCTGCCAACGCCACGGGGACGCCGGCGGCAAGCCCTAGACCGATACCGAGCACCCCGGCGTCCATGGCAACGCCGAGCAAGAGCCCGGCAACGCTGCCCGCCACCAGCGGCGCAAGAGCGGCACCCGCGACGCCGGGCGCCAGCCGCCCCACCGCCGCAGCAGCACAGGCGCCCGCCAGCACGACCGTCGTCGCCCGGCCGTCGTCGAGCTCGATCAGGACCACCCAGGCCGCGCCCAGAGCTGCAACCGTCGCGAGGCTGACCGTGGCGGCCAACGCGTCCACCAGGTCGTGCCGACCGTCCTGCCGCACCAGCTGCTGGACGACGGCGATCAGGTAACCGGCACCGAGCACCACGGCCACCGGCCCCAGACTGGGTGAGTCTTCGGTGGTCGACACGATGACATCCACGATCGCGGCCAAGCCGGCTCCGACCACCGCCCCGGACGCCGCCGCCGGCGCGCCCAACGACCGGTGCCACGTGAGCACCAGCACCGACTGCAGGCCTACGACGGCCGCCCAGAGCCAGGGCAGCTCGAGCAGCGCGCCGACCAGCACCAGGCCCGCGCTCAGCGCGCCGACGAAGGCCGGACGCCAGTCGGGCAGGTGGAGGTGATGGGGGGTCTCGAAGGCCACGCCGGCGTCGTCAGCAGCGGCAGGTCGGTCGGTGGTCACCGGACGATCATGCCGGAACCACCGGCACTCAGCCCCATGGCGCCGGCACCGCCGGCGAAAGGCGGCAGCACCTCGACCACCGACTCCGGCGTCAGCGCCACCTGGTCGTGCGGCGTCACACCAACCGGTTGCTCGTCGACGATGAACGCACACACGCCGACGACCTGCGCGAACGCTGCATCGCGAGAGCCACGGGCGGCGTCCAAAGCGGCCTGCAAGGTGGACGCGTCCACCGACTCCTCAGCCACGCCCGCCGCCGCGCGCGCACCAGCCCAGTACCTCAATAGCGCCACCACGACCTCCGGACCCCACTGTGCCGCACCCACCAGGTCGGGCAGGACGCCGGACCCGATGCGGGCTGAAATTTGTCAATCCCGAGATTTCGCGAGTACCGTTAGTTAGGTTAGGTTGTCCTAACTTCCACAGACAGAGGTCCGCACCGACGCACCTCAACACAGCCCGACACAGCCCGACAGACAGGACCGCTCATGCTCGCCGCCTTCCTCATCACCCTCCGCGAAGGGCTCGAAGCCGCCCTGATCGTGAGCATCCTGATCGCCTACCTGGTGAAGACCGAGCGGGCCAGCTCCATTCGCTACGTCTGGGCCGGCGTCGGTGCCGCAGCGGTCTTCTCCCTTGCCGTCGGCGGCTCGCTGGCGGTGGCCGCTGACCGGCTGCCCGAGGCGGGCCAGGCCGCGTTCGAAGGGGTGATGGCCCTGCTCGCCGTCGGCTTCGTCACGTGGATGGTCTTCTGGATGGCCCGGAACGCCCGAGAGCTCAAGGGCGAGCTGCATGCGCACGTCGACAAGGCCACCGCCGCCGGAGCGGGCGCCGTGGCGGCCATGGCGTTCATCGCCGTCTCTCGCGAAGGATTCGAGACCGCACTGTTCCTCTGGTCCTCGTTCCAGACGACCGGCGGCGGCTGGGTCGACATCCTCGGCGGCCTGCTCGGCCTGGCTACGGCGATCGCGCTGGGTCTGCTCATCTACCGCGGCGCCCTGCGCGTCAACCTCGGCACATTCTTCAAGTGGACCGGCGTCGCCCTGATCATCATCGCGGCCGGTGTCTTCACCTACGGCATCCACGAGCTGCAGGAGGCCGGGCTGCTCTTCGGCGAAGACTCCATCGCCTTCGACATCAGTGGCGCGTTCCCCGACGACTCGGCGCAGTACGCAGTCTTCCGTGGCCTCTTCGCGGTGCGCACGGTGCCCAGCTGGCTCGAGGTGTTCGTCTGGTTCGCCTACCTGGTGCCGACCATGTGGCTCTTCTTCCGCACGCTCCGTCGCCCGCTGGGTGCACCGGCAAGCGCGCCGGCAAAGGCCTCCGCCTGATCCGCTGACGGGGACCACATCTTCACCTGCTCCTCGAACAGGTCGATACCCTCGGGGAACCAGGACGAGGAGGACGCGTGGCACGGCTGCTGCTTCTGACTGACGGCGGTCCCACCGCCGAGTCGGTGCTGCCCGCCCTCGAGCTGCTCCCGCACACCGTCCGCGTCCTGCCGGCCGAGGGCGCCGCGTTGCTCGACGCCGGACCGGCCGACGCTCTGCTGGTCGACGGCCGAGGCCACCTGCCCCGAGCGCGCTCGCTCTGTCGCCTGATCCGCACCACCGGCGTCGGGGTGCCACTGCTGCTGGTCACGACCGAGGGCGGCCTCACGGCGGTGACCGCCGAGTGGGGCGTCGACGACGTGCTGCTGGCCACCGCGGGACCGGCCGAGGTCGAGGCGAGGCTGCGTCTGGCCACCGAACGTCTGGCAGCCGAACGTGACGACGTCCAGCCCCTGATCAGCAACGGCGACCTGGTGATCGACGAGTCGACGTACACCGCGAAGCTGCGGGGGAAGACGCTCGACCTCACCTACAAAGAGTTCGAGCTGCTGAAGTTCCTCGCGCAGCATCCGGGCCGCGTCTACACCCGCGGGCAGCTGCTGCAAGAGGTGTGGGGCTACGACTACTTCGGGGGTACCCGCACGGTCGACGTCCACGTTCGTCGTCTGCGCGCCAAGCTCGGTGGCGAGTACGAGCAGCTGATCGGCACCGTGCGCAACGTCGGCTACCGCTTCGTCGCGTCGTCCGCTTGAGACTCAAAGCTTTCCGTCGAGGCGACCTTGGTAGTAGCGCAGTGTGTAGTCGAGAAAACCTGTGCAGGGGCGGTAGTCGCGGAACTCGTACCCGTCGTTGCGCGAGTTCAGCTGTCCCTTGGTGTCAAAGATCCGATGGACGCGGGTCTTGGACATCCCCTTCTTCACCGCTCGGTACTCACGACCGGTGACACACGGACGCGTGTCGGGTCCGCCCAGCTCGGCGCTCGCCGAGGGGACAGCCACCACCGTGGCCAGCAAGGCCAGGCACAGGGCCAAGGACAACTTCCTCATGGGTGTGGCTCCATCCTTCACTGATCGGGCGCGCGACTGTAGCAGCGGAACCCACCCAGCCGGAGTGCCTAGGGTGGGCATCATGGCGATGCAACCGGTGACCCCTCCCTTCCACGTCGAGGTGCTCGCCAAGCTGGACGCCGACGAGACCGATGCGGTCACCCTGCTCAGCGAACGCGCCACCGAGCACGACGGCGTCCGGCCGCTGTCAGAGCACGTGTCGCTGCACCTGCGCCACGGCGGCGATGAAGGCGTCCTGCATCTGCTCGCCTACGGGAACGGGCGCGGAGAGCTGCCGCACCTGGCCGGCTACGCCCACCTCGACGTCACCGACCAGGTCGCGGGCTCGAGTGCCGAGGTGGTCGTCGACCCCGCTTGGCGTCGGCACGGTGTCGGCCAGCTCCTGGTCGGCGCCGTCCGCGGTGAGACGCCCGATGGACGTCTGCGGCTGTGGGCGCACGGTGAGAGCCCGGCAGCGTCCGCGCTGGCGTCCGCGATGGGGTTCAGCAGGATGCGCGAGCTCTTGCAGCTGCGCAGGTCGCTGTCGGCGCCGACGCCGGCTGCCGAGATCCCCGGCGAGGTCACGGTGCGCACGTTCCGCCCCGGCCAGGACGACGACTCGTGGGTGGCACTCAACGCGCTGATCTTCGCCGACCACCCCGAGCAGGGCGCGCTCAGTCTGGACGACCTGCACCGGCGCCTGGCCGAACCGTGGTTCGACCCGAGCGGCTTCTTCCTTGCCGAGCGGGACGGCAGACTTGTGGGCTACCACTGGACCAAGGTGCACGGGGCCGAGACGGTCGTGCACGACCACGACGGGCACGGACCCCACACCCACGACCAGCACGGACACGAGCCGATCGGCGAGGTGTACGTCGTGGGCGTGCACCCGTCCGAACGTGGCACCGGACTGGGGACGGCACTGATCCTGACGGGCCTGCATCACCTGCGCAGCGCGGGCCTGCTGGAAGCGATGTTGTACGTGGACGCCGACAACACTGCGGCGATCGCCGCCTACCAGCGGCTGGGCTTCACCCACTGGGACAGCGACGTGCAGTTCCAGTCGCCGCGCTAGCGCGTTGCGCTAGGGGATCGCCAGGCGGGCCTGGCGGTGCTTGCCGTACTCGCGGTACGTCAGCCAGACCATGAAGACGTCGAATGCCGTGAGCGCCGCAACCCCCACCGTGGGAGCCACGATCAACAGATA
>JAHEKZ010000014.1 GCA_024644435.1 Actinomycetes bacterium
CGCTTCCACATCGCCTCCACTCGTGCCCAGCCTCCGGGAAAGGGAATCTGACCTAATAGTCAGCATGTCCGCCAAGCGGCCGATGGTATAGAACGTCACGATCAGGTCACAGTGGAGCCGCCTTGGGGAGTCGAACCCCAGACCTACGCATTACGAGTGCGTCGCTCTACCAACTGAGCTAAGGCGGCGTGCCCCGTTGTCCAGGGCGGAAGCAGAGTCTACCGACGACCTTCACGGGCCCGAGATCGGGCTGGGTCAGCAGATGGTCGGGTTTGCGGGAGTCTCACCGGCCACGAGGTAGCTGTCGACGGCACTGTCCACGCAGGCATTGCCCGCGTTATAGCCAGTGTGACCGTCTCCATCTCGCGAGACCAGAACGCCACTCTGCAGCGACTTCGCCAGTCGGACCGACCACGCGTACGGCGTCGCTGGGTCGCGCGTGGTGCCGACGACGACAATCGGGTCGGCCCCTTCGGCGATCACCCTCGTCGGGAAGTCGCCCCTCTTCACCGGCCAGTCGCGGCAGGCCACAGCACCCCAGGCGAACGTCCGGCCGAAGATCGGGGAGATCTTCTCGTAGGCCGGGATCTGCCGCTTCGCCGCCTGGACCGACGAGGACCCAGGACGGTCGGTGCAGCTGATCGCCGGGAAGGCGGAGTTGACGTTCGACGCGTAGGTTCCGTCGTTGTTCCGTTCCGCGTACACGTCGGCCAGCGCCAGGAGTACCGTGCCGTCGCCGCTGAAAGCCTGGGAAAGACCAAGCCGCAAGGACGGCCAACCCGAGGCCTCGCTGTACATCGCCGAGATCATGCCGGTGGTAGCCAAGGACTCGGTCAGTGGACGGCCCGTTTCCGTGGTCAGCGGCACCCGGTCTATCGCTGCCAGGAGTTCAGCGATCTGCTGCTCGGCGGCATCGCGCGTAGGCCCTACCGCGCACCCAGACCGGGCGATGCAGTCATCGATAAATGACTCCGTCGCCCGTTGAAAGCCTCGCAGCTGGCCCTTCGACAGCCCATCACTAGTGACAGCTGGGTCGAGCGCCGCATCCAGCACCATGCGTCCCACCCGCTGAGGGAAAAGTTCGGCGTAGATCGCCCCAAGCTCGGTGCCATAGCTGGCTCCGAAGAAGTTGAGCCGCGCCTCACCGACTGCTGACCGCAGAATATCGAGATCGCGCGCCGAGTTGAAGGTACCGAGCTGCGGGATGAGCGCAGCATCGTCAGTGACACATCCCTTGGTGAACTCTTCATTGACACGAACGAGGTCGCGTACTTCGGCCGGGTCGTCGGGGGTGCCGTCAGTCTCGTAGTAGACGTCAGTCTCGGCATCTGTCATGCATGAGATCGACGTGCTGTCACCGACACCGCGCGGATCCCAACCGACGATGTCGAAGTTCTCCAGGACCGGTTGAGTAAAGAGCACTTCAGCAAGCTTGGCGTAGCTTTTGCCCGAGACCCCTGGGCCTCCTGGGTTGACGAACAGTGAGCCGATTCGCTCATCCTGGTTGTCGGCGGGACGCCGGAGGAGCGCCACCTGCAGGGTGCCGGCGTCGGGTTCGTCGTAGTTGAGGGGCGCTTCTAACGTCGTGCACTCGAAGCGCCCGCACTCCTGCCACTCGGCACTTTGGTCATAGAAGCGCTGTAGCGCATACGGCTGGGCAACGGTCTCGGTGGGTGAGGGAATAGGTGACGGAGCCACGTCTGGCTCCCCCGCGGTGCACCCGGCCAGGAGCAGCGCGGCTGCCGCTCCGAGAACGAGGATCCGTCTCAACCGCGACTACCTGGGAGGACGGACTGCAGCCAGCTGATCAGGCCATTGGGGTTGCGGCTCTGGGTGACGACTCGCCCAGGACCCTGGAAGTCGAGGACGAACCCTTCGCCAGACTTCATCGTGGACATCAGTCCGGACGTCACTTTTCGCGTCTTCACCGAGATCGTGTCGTCGTAGGCCACCAGATGACCTGAATCGACGGTAAAGCCTTGCCCCTCTTGCAGCTCGTGCATATCCATCGCTCCGTAGGCTGCCAAGACGATCGGACCCTCACCGGTGGCATGCAGCACGAATGCACCCTCTCCGCCGGTGAACATCTTCGCTCCGCCCCACTTGGTGTCGATGTCAACACCGGCGGCGTTCGCCAACCACGAACCTCTGGTAACGACGAGTGCGCTGCCCGGGACGACGTCGGCCACCCAGATGTCGCCAGGAAGATTCGCGGCGACGTCGACCCACGTGGCCCCATCGGGATGCCCCGTGAAGGTCGTGACGAACAGTGACTCGCCACCCATCACGCCCCGCTTGAAGGCGCCCTTGAGCCCTCCCTGCATCTGCGCATCGATTGACACCCCGAACGAGTGCATGGCCATGGCCCCTGACTCGGCCCGCACCTGCTCGCTCGGCTCGAGATGAATTCGGGCGACCGAGAAACTCGGCTGGTGACGAAGCTCGACTCGCATGTGACCTCCCAGTCAGCTGGCCCGCAGAGCCAGCGTCAATTCTTCCACCGCTAGCAGCGGAGTGACATACGCGGCGATCTTCTCGCGCGCATCCAGTATCGCCTCCATCGACCGCATCGTGATCTCGGGTTGATAACGGCTGGCAACCTTCTCGATGCTGACGCGTAGCTCAGCATTGACCAGGGGCACCTCGCCGCCAACCTGAACCACCAGGACGTCTCGGTAGAAGGACAAGAGGTCCTGCAAGTCACGGTCGAGCTCATCGATCGTCGCACGCTTTCGACGCTTGTCCTGCGCGTCCTTGAGACGCTTGAACTCTGAGCGAGCCCACTTCGGTGGGCGTTCGGGGTTCTCTACACCGAGACCTCGGGCAAGCTCGACGCGCTCCACCTCGTCCACGGACTTGGTTCGCTCGGCACCCCGCTCGGTCGCGGCGTCCACCAGCTCACGCGCCGACAAGAGCGCCGAGCCGAGCGACGACACATTGGCGGGAAGTGACAGCGTCGCTGCGCGCGTGAGCCGAGCCTGCTCATCGCGGGCCAGCCCCCGGGCCCGACCGATGTGCCCCATCGAGGCACGGGCGGCAAATGCAGCCATCGCCTCGTCGACACCGTCTCGCTCGACCAAATGACGGGCGACGTCCGACGTCGTCGGGGTGGTGAGCATGACGTGGCGGCAGCGCGATCGAATGGTGGGCAGCACATCTTCCATCGAGGGTGCGCAGAGCAGCCAGACCGTGTGGCGTGTCGGTTCTTCCAGAGACTTCAGCAGCGCGTTGTTCGCCGACTCGGTGAGTCGGTCAGCATCTTCCAGGACGATGACGCGCCATCGACCCACCGACGGTGCGGTGGACGCCTCGAGCACCAGGGACCGTGCCCGTTCGACAGAGATCGTCATCGCTTCGGTCGCGACATGGTCGACGTCGGCATGCGATCCCAACAGTGCGGTGTGGCAGTCAGGGCAGTGTCCGCAACCACCATCGGGACACACCAGCGCAGCTGCGAACGCGCGTGCCGCGACCGACCGCCCAGACCCCGGCGGCCCGGTGAACAGCCAGGCGTGGGTCATGGCAGCGCCCGGGGACGACAGCGCGGCGTCCGCAACGGCCCTGGTCAGCTCGGTACGAGCCCTCTCTTGGCCCACCATCGAGTCGAAGACGCTCATGACAGCCGCGATTCAACAGCTGCAAGGAGAGTCGCGGAGACGGCATCCACCGAATCGGTGGCATCGACGACCAGATAACGATGCGGGTTCTGGCGACTCAACGCCAGGAAGTGCTCGCGAACACGCTGATGGAAGGCGAGCGGTTCAGCCTCGAGTCGGTCGGCCGGAGCGCTGAACCGAGTGAGACCGACGGCCGGGTCGATGTCGAGAACAATCGTCAGATCGGGCCACAACCCGCCCGATGCCCACTCTGAGATCCGTGCGATATCGGCTGGGTCGAGCGTGCGACCAGCCCCCTG
The DNA here is from genome assembly GCA_024644435.1 of Actinomycetes bacterium. Taxonomy (GTDB): domain Bacteria; phylum Actinomycetota; class Actinomycetes; order JAHEKZ01; family JAHEKZ01; genus JAHEKZ01. The sequence continues at coordinate 3,917 of JAHEKZ010000014.1, forward strand.
GTAGGCGATCGAGGAGTCGATGTAGCGGTCGGTGATACAGACCGCACCTCGGTCGAGCGCCGGCCGCACCACCGAGGCCACATGTTCTGCTCGGTCTGCTGCGTAGAGCAGGCTTTCAGTTCTGGGATCGAGAGCACCCGTCTCGTGACCGAGCAAGATCTCACGCAGGCGCTTGCCTACCGGGGTGTCACCAGGCTCGTGCGTGGTGACCACGTCGCGCCCACCGGACTTCAGCGCCTTGGACAGCAGACGCACCTGGGTGCTCTTGCCAGCGCCTTCACCGCCTTCGAAGGCGACGAAGAGACCGGGGGCTGAGTCAGGCACCCGCCCAACCTACCGTTCGGGTCAGACGGCTACGGCTTCTTGGCTGCCTTCTTCTTTGCGGTGGCCTTCTTGGCCGCGCCCTTCTTGACGGTGCGCTTGGTGGTGCGCGGCGCTGCCTTCTTCTTGGTCGACGGCCCCTGGGCCCGCTTGTCGGCCAACAGCTCGGCTGCCCGCTCGATGGTGATCGTCTCGGGGGTATCAGTTCTTCGCAGCGTGGCGTTCGTCTCGCCATCGGTCGCGTACGGCCCGAAGCGGCCATCCTTCACCAGGACGGTGAGGCCCGTGACGGGGTCTGCGCCGAGGTCACGCAGAGGCGGAGCGGCGGCCCGACGGCCACGCTGCTTGGGCTGCGCATAGATTGCCAGCGCCTCCTCCAGCGTGACGGTGAACATCTTCTCTTCGGAGTCGAGCGACCGAGAGTCGGTGCCCTTCTTGAGATAGGGGCCGTAGCGGCCGTTCTGCACCGTGATCTCTTGGTCATCGGAGGGGTCGACGCCGACCACCCGCGGTAGCGAGAGCAGCCGGACGGCATCGTCGAGCGTCACCGTGTCGAGAGTCATCGTCGACAACAACGAGCCGGTGCGGGGCTTGACGGCGTTCTTGCCTGTCTTCGGCACATCGTCCGGCAGGATCTCGGTGACGTAGGGGCCATAACGGCCCGACTTAGCCACGAGCTGGCGCCCGGTCTCAGGGTGCACACCGAGCTCGCGGTCTCCGGACGGGGCGTCGAGCAGTTCCTTGGCCTTCGCCAGCGTCAGTTCGTCAGGCGTCATGTCGTGCGGCACGTTGGCGCGCTCGATGTCGTCGCCGTCGCCTCGCTGGACGTACGGCCCGTAACGGCCGACGCGCAGCACGATCCCCTCACCGATCGCCATGGAGTTGACCTCGCGCGCGTCGATCTCGCCCAGGTTGCTCACGAGCGGGTGAAGACCGGGGAACCCGCGGCCGGCGTCGCCGAAGTAGAAGCCCTCAAGAACTCGCTGCCGCGGTGTCTCTCCCGCGGCAACGAGGTCGAGAATCTCTTCCATACGGGCCGTGAAGCTGTAGTCGACCAGATCGGCGAAGTGACGCTCCATCAGGTTCACGACGCTGAAGGCCAAGAACGAGGGAACCAGCGCGGTACCGCGCTTGAACACGTACCCACGGTCGACGATCGTGCTGATGGTTGCCGCGTAGGTCGACGGACGCCCGATCCCGCGCTCCTCGAGCGCCTTGACCAGGCTGGCCTCGGTGTAGCGGGCGGGCGGGTTCGTCGAGTGGCCCTCGGCCTCGAGGTCGAGCGCCGTCACGGTGTCACCTTCGCTCAGGGCGGGGAGTCGGCGCTCGTCCTCATCGTCGGCCTTCTCGGTGTCGGCATCCTTGCCCTCTTCATACACAGCCAGGAACCCACGATGGGTGATGACGGTGCCGGTCGCTGAGAACTCAGCATCGCGACCGTCGGTGGCAGTCCCCCCGAACCGCACCGTCATCGTTGTTCCGCGCGCATCTGACATCTGCGACGCCAGGGTGCGCTTCCAGATGAGCTCGTACAGCTTCAGCTCGTCCGGCGACAGCTCACCACTCAGCTCGCCGGGCGTCCGGAAGGTGTCACCCGCCGGTCGAACAGCCTCGTGGGCCTCTTGCGCGTTCTTGACCTTCTTGGCCCATGACCGTGGCTTCTCACTGACGTGGTCGGCTCCGTACAGCTCGGTGACCTGCGACCGCGCGGCCGCCACCGCAGTAGCCGACAGCGTCGTCGAGTCGGTACGCATGTACGTGATGTAGCCGTTCTCGTACAACCTCTGGGCGACGCGCATGGCAGTCTGCGCCGACATGCGCAGCTTGCGACTGGCCTCTTGCTGCAGCGTGGAGGTGATGAACGGCGCCGCTGGCGAGCGACGGTACGGCTTCTGCTCCACCGACCGAACGGTCAGCGCTACCCCGCCGAGTGCACTGCAGAGCGAGGTTGCCGCCGCCTCATCAAGTACGACAATGCCGTCGGGCTTCTTCAGCTGTGCGCGGTCGTCGAAGTCGCTGCCCCGCGCGACCCGTTGGCCGTCGACACCTACGAGCGTCGCCGTGAAGCGTGACGGGTCGAAGGTGCCGGCGATGTCCCAGTAGCCCGCCGACACGAACGCCATCCGCGCCCGCTCACGTTCGACCACGAGCCTGGTCGCTACTGACTGCACTCGTCCGGCAGAAAGTCCGGTCGTGACCTTCTTCCACAGAACGGGCGACACCTCATAGCCGTACAGGCGATCGATGATGCGGCGCGCCTCCTGCGCATCGACCATTCGCTGGTCGAGCTCGCGTGGGGACTCGGCGGCGGCCCGGATCGCGTCCTTGGTGATCTCGTGGAAGACCATGCGGTGGACCGGAACAGTCGGCTTGAGCTCTTGCAGCAGGTGCCAGGCGATGGCCTCGCCCTCGCGGTCCTCATCGGTGGCGAGCAGCAGCTCGTCCACGTTCTTGAGCATCTTCTTCAGCTCACTGACCTTCGCCCTCTTGTCGGGGCTGACGAGGTACAGCGGCTCGAACCCGTTCTCGATATCGACGCCGAGCCGGGCCCACTTCTCTTTCTTGTACTTGGCAGGGATGTCAGCGGCGCTCTTGGGGAGGTCACGGATGTGCCCCACGCTCGCCTCGACCTCGTACCCCTCGCCGAGGTACCCCCTGATCGTCTTCGCCTTGGCCGGCGACTCGACGATCACCAGGCGTCGCGTCACGCCCTCGTCGCTCGCGGCCACGTGAAGATCTCCTCATAGATTGGGTGAGTCAAACCACAGGGACGCTAGCAGCGTGTCACAAGCCCAGCGCGGCGGGCTCTCAGAGCACGAAGCCTTCCTCGGCCAAATGACGCAGCACCGGTACCGACGCGGCCAGGGCTTCCTCGGGGGCAACGTCGTGGACTTCAGCAGCCACCAGAACGGCCTCAACCGCTGGGCGGACGCCGTCGAGCGCGGTCAGGAGGTCGAGCCCGAAGGGGTCTATGGGGCCGGTCCACGCCATGCCGGTCGATCGTCGGACGAGTGTCACGCCCTGGGCCTCCCCGACCTCTCGGAGCTGCTCGACCACGACATCTGGACCCACCCGAATCGGCTGCAGGAGGATGCCGGCGGGGTCCGCAGCGAACGCCTCTTGCACCGCGAACCACCGCTCTACGTCGGGAGCCACCGGCTGGACCCATCCCTGTGGCGCATGCTGAAACCTCTGGAACGGAGCATCACGCCCGCCTCGGCGCAGCGTGATCAGGCCGAAGCCGATCCCCAGGACGCCCCGTGACTCGAGGGCCGTCATCCAAGCGTCGTACGTCGCTCGGTAGGTGTCGGACGTCTGCTCACCGGCGTCACGCATCCAGGTCTCGACGTAGGCGGCCGGGTCTTGGACCTCGCGTTGGATCACCCACGCATCGAGCCCGCCAGCTACCACCCACGACCGGGGGTGCTCAGCCCAGTCATCGCCCTCAGTGATCTCCCAGTTGGCCAGCAGCTGGCACCACCCACCATCGGTGAGGTGGGCGCCGACCCCTTGCACAAGCGCAGCACAGACCGCGTCTCCATCCAGACCGGAGTCGCGATAGTCGTGGCGCTGGGACGCCGGCGACCCGATCACGAACGGCGGGTTGCTCACCACCAGGTCGAACTGCTCGCCGGCCACCGGCTCCAGAAGGCTGCCCTTCCGGAGGTCGAGCGAAACTCCGTTCAGGGCGGCGTTCAGCGCCGCGAGGTCCAGGCACCGGCTGCTGAGGTCGGTGGCAGTGACCTGACGCGAATGGCCGGCCAGATGGAAAGCCTGGACTCCGCACCCGGTGCCGATGTCGAGGGCTCGGTCGACCTCCGGCCGTACGGCGCACTGGGCGAGCATGGTGGAGGCACCGCCGACCCCCAGCACATGATCGGCCGGGGCCGGTCGTCCCGTGCGCCGGCTCGACCAGTCCGACGCCACGTACCAGTGGTGGTCGTCCACCCCGTACGGCGCCAGCTCGACCTGCGCCCGCGCCGCACCGTCCGCCTCCACAACGAGATCCAGCAGCTCGCCGACGGACACGCCCAGGGCCGTCTCGAGCAGGCAGGCATCGACCTGCTCCCCGAGCATGAAGGCTCGGGTCGTGACGGCAAGGGGCGAGTCGTCACCCTTCAGCGCCCGGAGGGGCGGCACGACCTCTTCGCGGTCGAGTGCCCCGGCGGCCACCGGTCCCACTAATTGCTGCACGCCCTCGACGGTGTAGTCGAGGGCGTGCAGTCGGTCGGCCAGTCTGGCCGGAAGGTCGCCCCCGGGGAGGCGCACCGCTCTACTCCTCGCCGACCGTGATGCTCCTGCGCTTGCTGATCACAACCGCCACCACGACGACTGCTGTGGCAGCCAACGAGATCAGGATCCGCAACGTGGTGTTGGCATCGTCGCCAACCGAGAGCTGAACAACTGCTGGCGCAATGAGCAGCGCCACCAGGTTCATCACCTTGATCAGCGGGTTGATCGCCGGACCAGCGGTGTCCTTGAAGGGGTCACCGACGGTGTCACCGATGACCGTTGCCTCGTGCGGCTCTGACCCCTTGCCGCCGTAGTTGCCGTCCTCGACGAACTTCTTGGCGTTGTCCCAGGCCCCACCGGAGTTGGCCAGGAAGATCGCCATCAGCAGTCCGGTGGCGATAGTGCCGGCAAGGAACGCACCGAGCGCACCCACGCCAAGGCCGAAGCCGACGGCGATCGGCGTGAGAACGGCCAGCAGCCCCGGCGTCGCAAGCTCGCGCAGTGAGTCACGCGTGACGATGTCGACGACCTTGCCGTACTCAGGACGCTCGCTGTAGTCCATGATCCCCGGGTGCTCGCGGAACTGCCGACGCACCTCGAAGATCACAGCACCAGCGGCGCGGGAGACGGCGTTGATGGCCAGTCCGGAGAACAGGAACACCACCGCTGCGCCGATCAACAGACCCACCAGGTTGCGCGGGTTCGACACGTCGATGATGCCGGCGTACTGCGAGATGTCGATCTCGGGCAGAGCGAGGAGAGCAGCACCGCCTGCGTCATTAGCCGCCGTGAGGATGCCCTCGCGGAACGAGCCGAAGAGTGCGGTGGCCGCCAGCACGGCGGTCGCGATCGCGATTCCCTTGGTGATGGCCTTGGTCGTGTTACCGACGGCGTCCAGGCTCGTGAGGATCTGGGCACCCTCACCGTCGACGTCGCCGGACATCTCTGCGATGCCCTGGGCGTTGTCTGAGACGGGGCCGAAGGTGTCCATCGCGACGATCACACCGACGGTGGTCAGCAGACCGGTACCGGCCAGGGCGACCGCGAAGAGTGACAGGGTGATCGACCCTGCACCGAGCAAGAAGGCTCCGTAGACCGCAGCACCGATCAGCAGCGCCGAGTAGACCGCGGACTCCAGGCCGAGCGAGATACCGGACAAGATCACGGTGGCGGGACCGGTGAGCGACGACTTCGCAACGTCGTCGACCGGGCGTCGGTTCGTCTCCGTGAAGTAGCCGGTGAGTTGCTGGATGGCCGCCGCGAGCACGATTCCGATGAGCACCGCACCGATCGTGAGTGCGCGCAGGTTGTAGGAGTCGATGTCCACAGCAGCGAATGTTCCGCCGTCGCCACTGACCACCACACCGGTGAGGTCGATCGCGCGCGCCGGAATCAGCCAGAACGAAGCACCGATGACCAGGACGGCCGACACCAAGGCAGAGATGAAGAAGCCGCGGTTGATCGCCGTCATGCCAGACCGGTCGCCCGGTCGCGGCACGATCGACAAGATGCCGATCACGGCAGTCATGACTCCGATGGCGGGCACGATCAGCGGGAAGACCAGACCGATGTCACCGAAGGCAGCCTTGCCGAGGATGAGCGCTGCCACCAACGTCACGGCGTATGACTCAAAGAGGTCAGCAGCCATACCTGCGCAGTCACCCACGTTGTCACCGACGTTGTCAGCGATCGTGGCAGCGTTGCGGGGGTCGTCCTCGGGAATGCCCTGCTCCACCTTGCCGACGAGGTCGGCGCCGACGTCAGCGGCCTTGGTGAAGATGCCGCCACCAACACGCATGAACATGGCGAGCATGGCGGCGCCGAAGCCGAACCCCTCGAGCACGACCGGGGCGTCACCTTGGTAGATGAGCACGACGGAGGCGGCACCGAGCAGGCCGAGCCCGACGGTGAACATTCCGGCGACCCCACCGGTGCGGATGGCGATCCTCATCGCCGGCTGCTCGCCGCCTTCGCGTGCCGCGGCGGCGACGCGAACGTTGGCCCGCACTGCGAGCCACATTCCGACGTACCCGGTGACGGCCGAGAAGAGCGCACCGATGATGAAGAATATCGACCGACCGACCTTGAGCGAGGTCGTGTCTGCGGGAAGGAGGTAGAGGAGGAAGAACACGACGACCGCGAAGACGGCGAGCGTCCGGAACTGTCGGGTCAGATACGCCGATGCCCCCTCCTGGACGGCATGGGCGATCTCCTGCATCCGCTCGGTACCTTCGGGCGCAGCCAGCACCTGACGCACCAGCACGCCGGCGACCACGATCGCTGCAAGGGCAATAAGCGCGACGATGGCCACGTAGGTGAGCTGCTGGTTGGTCAGGTCGATCGAGACCTCACCGATGGCGAGCAACGACATCAATCCTCCTTGAGGGCAGGCTCCGCCGGGTCATCCGCCATGCGGGCCGCTGGGGAGTCTATTCAGGCGCAAGGGGTTTCGGTAAGGGAGCCCCACCAGTTCACCGTCCACGATCGGGCTCCAAAGGTCACAGCTCGGTCACGCCCCGCGGGCCGGCCGACTCCTTGCCAGACTGGGCTCATGCCGGATCCGGACGTCCTCCTCGAGCACCTGGCGTCCGTGGGCGACCGGCGTGACCGGCTGCTTCACGTCGAGCGAATCCCCCGCCGTGAAGGGCACTGGGGCACGTGGCCCGCATGGCTGCACCCTCGCCTGCGTGAGGCGCTGGCGGCCCAAGGGATCCAAGCACCATGGCAGCACCAGGTGGACGTGGCTGAGCTCGCCCACAGCGGCCACTCCGCGGTGATCTCAACGGGCACCGCGTCCGGCAAGTCCCTCGCCTACCTGATGCCGTCGGTGCACGACGTGCTCACCAGCCGTGACCAGGGCACCGAGCGGGGCACCACTGTGCTGTATCTGAGCCCCACCAAGGCGCTGGCGGCAGACCAGCGCCGTCGCATCGAGGGCCTCGACATCGATGGCCTGCGGGTGGCGACATACGACGGGGACACCCCCAGCGAAGAACGAGAGTGGGTGCGCAGCTACGCCAACATCGTGCTGACGAACCCGGACATGCTCCACCACTCGATGCTCCCGGGGCATGCCCGTTGGGCGTCCTTCTTGCGCCGGCTGCGCTACGTCGTCATCGATGAGATGCACTACTACCGTGGCCTGTTCGGGGCCCACGTCGCCGCCGTCATCCGTCGCCTCCGCCGCGTTGCTGCTCGCTACGGCGCTGAGCCCATCTTTGTCCTCGCGTCGGCCACGGCATCCAACCCAGGAGTTACGGCCGAACGACTGACCGGTGTGACGTGCACCGCCGTCACCGACGACGCGTCCCCGCGAGGCGAGGTCGTATTCGCCCTGTGGGAACCGCCGTTCACCGAGCTGCACGGCGAGCACGGCGCCCCGGTGCGGCGCACGGCCGCCGCTGAGGTGGCAGCGCTACTCACCGACCTGGTGATCGACGACGTCCGCACCCTCGCGTTCGTGCGCTCGCGTCGAGGCGCCGAGGTGGTGTCGCTGCTCACGCGACATGCCTTGGAGGAGGTCGACCGCGGGCTGGCGCGAACGGTGGCCGCCTACCGCGCAGGTTTTCTCCCTGAGGAACGCCGGCTGCTCGAGCAGCGGCTGACCACGGGCGACCTTCGGGGGGTGGCCGCCACCAGCGCCCTCGAGCTGGGAATCGACGTGTCTGGTCTCGACGCGGTCCTCCTCGCCGGGTGGCCGGGCACCCGCGCATCCCTCTGGCAGCAGTCCGGCCGGGCCGGCCGGACCGGACAAGGAGCCCTCGCCGTGCTGGTGGCCCGCGACGACCCGCTCGACACCTACCTGGTGCACCACCCCGAGGCGATCTTTCGTCAGCCGGTCGAGGCCACCGTCTTTGACCCGCACAACCCCTACGTGCTGGGTCCGCACCTGGCAGCGGCGGCAGCCGAGCTTCCGCTCGTCGATGACGACGTGGCCCTCTTCGGCGAGGGCGCTCGCGAGCTGCTGGACGCCCTGGTCGAGCGAGGGTGGCTGCGCCGCCGCAGCACCGGGTGGTACTGGACGAAACGCGAGCGCGCCACCGACCTCGCCGACCTGCGGGGAATCGGGGGGACTCCCGTTCGAGTGGTCGAGAGCACGACTGGCCGGGTCCTCGGGACAGTCGATCCGGGCTCTTCCCACACCACCGTTCACGCCGGCGCCGTGTACGTCCACCAGGGCGAGAGCTATGTGGTGCGCTCGCTCGACCTGGACGACTCCGTCGCCCTGGCTGACGCGGCCGAGCCGGACTACTCGACGTCCGCCAGAGAGCTCACCGAGATCCGCGTGCTCGAGGCAGAGCGCGAGTCACTGGTCGGGCAAGCCCGGTTGCGGTTCGGCACCGTCGAGGTGACGCGTCAGGTGGTCTCGTTCCTGCGTCGACGCATAGCGACGGGAGAGGTGCTGGGCGAGGACCCGCTCGACCTTCCACCTCGAACCCTGCGAACCCGCGCAACATGGTGGACCGTGACGGAGGAGTCGACGGCTGCGGCGGGCGTCGACCTCGCTGACCTACCGGGGGCATTGCACGCGGCAGAACACGCAAGCATCGGGCTGCTGCCGCTCTTCGCCACGTGTGACCGTTGGGACATCGGTGGCGTGTCAACCGCACACCACGTGGACACCGGCGAGCCCACCGTGTTCGTCTACGACGGTGCCGCCGGAGGAGCTGGCTTCGCAGAGCACGGCTACTCGCGGGCGAAGGCCTGGCTGACGGCCACCCGCGAGACGATCGCCGACTGCGAGTGCCTGCACGGGTGTCCGTCGTGCGTTCAGTCGCCCAAGTGCGGCAACGGCAACGACCCCCTCGACAAGGCGGCGGCCCTGGCAGTGCTCTCACTGCTCGTTCCACCGCCCTCGACATCAACGACGTAGCCCGGCACGGGCGATGGCGCTGACCTGCGGAATCAGGGGCAGCGGCGTCGAGACGGTGACGGTGACCCTCAGCGATCCCGAGAAGAGCGAGCACTCGTGGAGCTCAGCGCCATTGGCGTGTGCCACACGCGCGGCTGCTGCGCAGGCGGCGGAGGCGTCGTACAGGGAGGTGGTGGCGCCACCCAGCGCAGCCAGGTCGGCCGCTCGCACGGCGTCCCGGTGGGCAGCGAACCCCGCCGACACGACCGCGACAGGTAGCGCTACGACGATCAGCAGCGCCATCGCGCCAAGAACGTAGATCGACGCAGATCCAAGCTCGTCGCTCACGGCACCACCCCAGGCTCGAGCAGCGCGGCAGCCGTGGCGCGGGGGGCCGGCATGGGCACCGGACCCCAGTGCCGCTCGGCCGCGGACACCTCAACGCGCACCCACGGACCGTCGACCCACAGCCGCACGACGGCGGCATCAGGAGCCAGCTGTCGCGCCTGCTTGACCACCACCTCACGTTGGGTCCCCATCGAGGCGGCCCGGGCGGCCGCCCTGGCAGCGTCAGACGCCCGAGACGCGTCGGAGGCAGCACCGACGACCACCACGAGAAGCGACACCACCAGCACGAGCGCCGGCAGCGCCACGGCGAGCTCAGCTGTGGCCATCCCGCGATCGTTGGTGCGACCGGCCCAACGGACCGGTCGCACCACCGCCGCCTCAGAAGATGAGGTCGAACGCACTGCTGATCGCTGACTTGAGGAGGCCCTGCACCCAGTCGCTTCCCAGAAGTTGGAGCAGGGTTCCCGCAAACCCGCATGCGGCGACTGTTCCCACGGCGTACTCCGCAGTGGTCATGCCGTCATCGCCGCTCACCCGACGACGCACCGTTTCGATCATGAGCCCTCCAGCATCCGACGTCCGGTCGGTTCGGACGATCTGGTTGATCGCAGTGGCAGCCTGGTTCGCGAAGGAACACACACGGCGGGAGACGGCGCCACCTGCGGATAACTCCTGTCTCACCAGACTGTGGACGGCTCACAGACCGACGCGAAGCAGCGAGAGAACCAGGGGCACCACGGCCACCAGGACGAATGAGGGGAGGAAGCAGAGACCGAGCGGGCCGGTCGACCGAACACCCAGCGTCCGCGCACCGTCCATCGCCACCGCACGGGCCGACCGGCGATGCTGATCAGCCAACATCCAGAGCTGCGGCACCACTGCCGCCCCTGTGGTGTGCGCCCGAGCCAGTAGGACGCCCAGCGAGCGCAGGTCGGACGACGGCACCAAGGACCAGGCCTCAGCGACATCCGCACCGACCCCCAGCGCGCCGGACACGCGTCGGAAGTCGGCCTCGAGCGACCCTCCAAGACCGTTCGCGACTGCGCGTAGTGCGTGCTCCTGGGTCGCGCCGATCGCCAAGCAGGATGCGAGGACCTCGACGGCGATCGGCAGCTCGAGAGCTCGTCTGGCGGCGACCGCGCGCTCGGGCTGCGTCGATGATCGTTGCCCCTGTCGGTGCACAACGACCGCCAGCACCGTGGCCGCGACGACTCCAGTGACGCCGTCGAGTACCACCATGACGGCCAGGGCGCTGCCGAGCGGCGCGACCCACCGCGGAAGCTGTCGCCCTCCGGCAGCGCGCATGGGCAGCACCCGCCGCCGCGCCCTAGCCGGCGAAGGAATCCAGATCGCCACCGCGCATGTCGACGCCACTGCCGCCAGCAGACTCAGTGCGGCTACCAACGCAACGCCTCACGAACGCCCTCGACCTGACGCGTGAGCCACCACCAGCCCGCGATGCCGAAGAACGCTCCGACACCGAGGCAGGCGGCTCCGAGCGCGCTGCCGAAGAGGACTGACAGGGGATGAGCGCCAAGGACGTGGCCCATGGCGACCGCTACTGCTGGAAGGGCAAGCAGCACGACTGCGGTGGCTCGCACCGACGACAGCTGGCCGTGTACCTCGGCTGCCACCTCGTACTCGTGACGCATGGCGTCACCGACGCGATCGAGAGCATCCGCCAGGCCGGCACCGGTGTCGTCGGCGACTCGCCAGCACACCGCGAGGGCGGCGAGCCCTCCCCACCCCGGAACACGCGCCCAGCGGGTCAGCAACGGGACCACGTCGCAGCCCGGTAGCCACGGGCCCGGCAGCAGCCCGCTCCACGACGAGAGAACGCCGCTCCACGCACCCTCTGGGGGCTGGCCAGATCGCAGCTCGCTGGCCAGCGCCGAGCAGAGGGCGCTGATCTCACGAGCCTGCGATGACCTGGCACGCTGACGATTCATCACCGATGCGCCGATGCGCCGCCACCCGATCACGGCGCTCGCGCCGCACAACGGTCCGCGTCTGACCGGGGCCGGACGCCAGCACCAGACCGCCAAGCCGGCACACGCGACAGATGCCAGAACGAGTGGTGTCATCGGTGGACTACCCCGTCCTCGTCGACGATCACCTCCGGTGTCACCCGCAGCTGCCCCGACCGCTCGACCAGCGACGCGACGGCTGAGACGAACCGGCGCCCATCGGGAGCTCGTGCGAGATGGACCACGGCGTCGATCGCAGGTGCGACCAGGCGATGCAAGGACTCGCGGTGCACACCGCCCAGCACGGCTAATGCCTCGAGCCGAGGGATGACGTCGCTGGCCGAGTTCGCGTGCACCGTTCCACAGCCGCCGTCGTGGCCGGTGTTGAACGCGGTCAGCAGGTCAACGACTTCGGGGCCGCGGACCTCGCCGACGACCAGTCGGTCAGGACGCATACGGAGCGTCTGCCGCACCAGATCCTGAAGCGACACCGCTCCCGCGCCTTCACTGTTGGGCGGGCGCGTCTGGAGGAAGACCGCGTGCGGATGCTGAGGGGCCAGCTCGCGGGTGTCCTCGACCACCACGAGTCGTTCGCGTGCAGGAACAGCAGCGAGGAGGGCGTTCAGCAACGTGGTCTTCCCCGAACCGGTTCCGCCCGTCACCAGAAAGGTCCGGCGGTCGGCGACCAAGGCACGCAGGACCTCTTCGATACCGCAGGCCAGCATCCCCCCGCGAGCCAGATCGGAGAGGGTCCACCCCCGATGGCGAGGCACCCGGAGCACGAGGCTCACCCGGTCCACCAACGGCGGCAGGATGGCGTGCAGTCGGACACCGTGGGCCAGCGGCGCATCGACATACGGCGCCGCGTCGTCGAACCGGCGCCCGACCGAGCTTGCCAACCGTTGAGCGAGCCGACGAACGGATGCATCGTCGGCAAACCGGATCGAGGTCGCACGCATCCCTTGGCCGTCGTCGACCCAGACCTCGGCTGCGCCGTTGACGGTGATGTCGGTGATCGCTGGATCCGACAGAAGAGGCTCGAGGGGCCCGTACCCCTGAAGATCGGCGGCGAGTGATGACGCCAGTCGTTGCAGCGCAGGGTCGTCGATGACGTGTCCACGCGCCTGGACGACGTCGCGTACGGTCTGGACTCTCGGCGGGCTGGCGTCCAGCAGGAGCGACCGGCGCACGTCGGCCGTGATGTCCATGTCAGGCCGCGGCGTCCGCTGAGGGATCGAGCAGCTGACGGCAGACCCGTTGCCACGAAGCTGACGTAGGAGGGGCGCCGCCCACCTCTTCCTCCACCGGCCGTCGTCGGTCGTGAGGTAGCTCCGCCGCCACGGGAAGTGACAACGCGGACGCGACATCATCGGTCGACAGCCCACCCGGCGCCGGCCCACGCACAACGATGGTCGGCGGGGTCAGTCGAGACACACGCTGCAGCAAGCGCTGCGCTGCTGCGACCGCTCGTACGCGCATCGGGATCACCACCACCAGCCGCTGACAACGGGCCAGCGCGACGGCTGCCCGCGGGTCGGTCAGGCGTCCGCCATCGACGACCACCGCCCCCGGCGGACGGACGAGCGCGTCGACCACCTGGCTCACAGCCGCCACCGAGGGTTCACGCTGGCTCTCCCCAGACCAGGTGAGCAACGGGAGACCGTTCGCCCGTGGCAGGGCCTCGAGCAGCACCACCTCGTCCACCGTGCCAGTGATGCCAGCCAGCTCCTCCCACCGCGCGCCGGTCTCACCCTCGGCGCCGAGCATCAGATCAAGACCCCCACCGGCGGGATCAAGGTCGACCAGCACCGACCGCGTACGGTCTCTCGTCGCGGCGTACGCGAGCGCGGCGGCGAGGGTGCTGGTGCCGGCTCCGCCCACCGCCCCGGCAACCACGATCACGTCGGCCGAGGGATCGCCCTGCAGCGAGCGGCCGAACCGCTCGAAGAGCCAGGGAGCTCCCTCCGGCAGTTCGACCACGTGCTCGGCGCCGACCGTCACAAGGTGTCGCCAGGTTCCTGGGTCATCGATGGTCCGTGCCACGACCACCAAGCCGGGACGCGGCAGCGGCAGCAGCCGTGTGGCGGCCTCGACCAAGGCGGCGTCCAGCAGTACCAGCGGCGCAGCGCCCCACAGGACGGCTGCAGCACCGACGTCAGCTGCGACGGCGACGTCGACCTGCGCCTCGGCGGCTACCGCGAGTACGGCCTCTTGGACTCCGTTGTCTGCGGTGATCAGCAGCGGGCGGGTGTACGGCTGTGGCATGGGGGCTCCTCACATGGGGAGCAGGAGCCTGGCGCGTAACCGCGGGCCGGTCGCGCGGTCGCTGACGAACTGGGGACAACCGTTCGCGGGGACGCGGCTGTGGACGAAGTTCTGAGGCGTCCACACATGGGACGACCCCCGCCGGGGGGATAGCGGGGGCCGTCAAGGCGCTTGGCCCCGGGGGGAGGAGCCAGGCGCGCTCTGGACCGCGGAGGACCAGATGTCTACATCGTGTACCCGGTTCACTACACAGCGCAATCGGGTCAGGCCAAAGGACGCACGGCGACTCGAACAACCACCCGAACGGCCCAATCACCCATGACCCGCTCGGGCTGCCTATTCTCAGAGGCGATGACACGATCAGCAGCCTTCTTCGACCTCGACAAGACCATCATTGCGAGGTCGAGCTCGTTGGCGTTCAGTCGTCCGTTCTACGCCAGCGGGCTGATCAATCGGCGAACCGTGCTGCGCAGCGGCTACGCCCAGTTCGTCTACCTGGCCGGCGGCGCCGACCACGACCAGATGGAACGGATGCGTCAGTACCTGCAGTCGATGGTGGCCGGCTGGCCGGTCGCCCAGGTGCGCGAGGTCGTGGCCGAGACGTTGCACGAGCTGATCGACCCGATCGTGTACGACGAGGCCGTCACCTTGATCGAAGAGCACCGCGCGATGGGACGCGACGTGGTGATCGTCAGCTCGTCCGGACGTGAGGTCGTCGAGCCCATCGGGCACATGTTGGGCGCCGACCATGTCGTCGCCACCGAAATGGTGATCGAGGATGGCAAGTACACCGGCGAGATCGACTACTACGCGTACGGCCCCACCAAGGCCGCTGCCATCCGCGAGATGGCGCAGACCTATGGCTATGACCTTGACGCGTCCTACGCCTACAGCGACTCCCAGACCGACCTACCCCTGCTCGAGGCAGTGGGGCATCCCACGGCGGTAAACCCCGACAAAGAGCTGGCCAAGGTCGCCACCGAGCGCGAGTGGCCCATCCTGCGCTTCGAGCGTCCGGTGGCGATGCGCCGGCGGCTGCCGTCCGTACCGGACCTGCCGCACCTGTCCGACCTCGACACCCGCCAACGGGCCTACGCCGGCGCCTCGGTCGCCGTTGTTCTGGGTGCCGCCGCGCTGGTGGTCGCCGTCGCCGCGTCCCGGCGCCGACGCGTCGCCGCCTAGCCCGCTCCCCACCCCCGCTCCGCCCCCGCCCCCGCCGAGTGGCACGAAACCGCCCACCGGGATGCATAACTCTCGTCATCTTCGTAACAGTCACGCGGATGTCACCGCTGGCGTAGCCGTGCGAGCACGGCGGTCTCGGCCGTTCCGGTCCAACCACGCGACGCCAGGCGGTGCGCCACGTGCAGAACCACTCCGCGCGGTGACCGCATCATCGTGGCCTCGACCTGCACCACCTCAAAGCCCAGTGCCGTGAGTCGCGCCCGCCGTCCGATGTCCGCCGCGTACTGCTCACGCGTCCGGTGGTACGCACCTTCATATTCAACGACTAGCCGATGCTCCCCCTCAAGAAGATCCACGCGGGCAATGAACTCACCGTCATCCCAGATCTCGGCGTTCGGCTCGAAGGGCGGCAGCCAGCACAGGGCGAACCACACCCGGAGCAAGCTCTCAGGGGGTGACTCGGCCCTGGGGTCCAGCAACGGGAGGGCGGCCCGCAGGGTGGTGACCCCGCGGCGCCGACGCGCCCAGCGGATGACCTCGTCCACCTCTGCTGTCCCCAGGCCAAGTGCGCGCAGGCAGTGGTCCCCCGTCGCCACCAGACGGTCAAGTGGCAGACCGGACGCCAGGTCGAGAAGCGTGCGAGCTGGACTCGTCACCGCCACCCCGTGAACCGAACCCCGATGCTCGGGCGGCAGATCGGCTCGGTGGTTCACGACGCCGCGGCGCCCGATGGCGGACGCCGACGGCGCCCGCGTGACGTGCACGTCCGCCACCGGTGCTCCCCAGCAAGGCATGCCCCACAACGCGGCGGCCGTGCCATGGCTCACCACCGGGTCGCCGGTGAGCACCAGGCCCAACGCCCGGCAGCGGTCAACGAGCGACGGGTCTTCGAGCCCCCGCACGTGAACGCCGTGGGCCAACGGCTGCCACGTCCTGCCGCGCAACACCGACGGGCTGATCCCCAGTTCGCGAAGGTCGGCCGGTCGGACCGGACGACCCACGAGGTCGTCGGGCAGCGGAATTGGACGCGGCATGCCGAGAGGATGGGCGTCACCGGAGCCCAGGTAGCCGGCGAACGCGACAACGGGGGAGAACGGGACCGATGCCCGGCTGTGGACGAAACCTCGCCGCGTCGCCGCCCAGTGCGACTGTCACGAAATAGACCACTCCCACCACTCGCGGTGGACGGTTTCGTGGCAGTCGAGGTGGCGTCAGCGGCAGAGGGTTCGGGCGAACGCCGCCCCACGTTGCACCGATGCAGCGTGAAAGGTCAGCCAGTGGGCCAAACCCTCCGGTGAGCCAACGGAGTAGGCGGCCAGCGCCTTCCGATAGGCGTCAGCGCCGAGATCAAGCAGACCCATCTCGGGAACGGTGAGTGCGTCAGGGTCGACCCCCCGGGCCACCAGCACCACGCGGGACGCCGCACGCGCCACCAGGTCATCAGCCGAGCCGAAGGGGCGGAGCGTCATCAGGTCGGCGTGCACGATTCCCGCGACCAAAACTCCAGGAGCCGTGGACGACACCACCACGTCAGCCATCGTGGTCAACCGCTCACTCACACCGGGCGTCGGGCGGGGACGTCCCAACTCGCCGTCAGGCACCTGACCAGTCATCGCGACGGTGTGCAGCCGCGCAAGCGCCTGCAGCGGAGCCTTCCTCCACGTGTCGGCCAGTCCCCCGACCTCGGTGGCCACCTGAAGCGCCGCCTGCGCGAGACGTCCCGGCTCGTCGTCGTCGAACGGCGGACCAAAGCTCTGCCACGGCAGGTCGCCACCCGCGAGCTGTGCGGACGCCCACGCAGAACGGAGCCGGGCAGCCGCGCGAACCTCTCCACGTTGGCGTCTCAGAGCGGGCTCGCGCAGCAGACCATCCATCGCCGCGCGGGCGGCATCGATCGCCTCCGCGACACCGGGCAGGGCGGTCAGCGGGGCCAACGGATCTGTGGTGGTCACGGGCAAAGACCTATCACCCCTCCCACAGGCCTCGTTGCTCGACTACGTTCTGACGTGACCCGCCCGACGCCGAGGAGACCACCATCGTGAGCGACGCACCCCACGACGAGAGCCTGTCGAACTTGCTGCACGAGGCGCGTCGGTTCCCACCGAGCCAGGAGTTCGCCGCCCAGGCGAATGCCACCCAGGCAACGTACGACGCGGCCGCTGCCGACCGGCTCGCCTTCTGGGACGACCAAGCTCAGCAGCTGCAGTGGGAGACCCCCTGGAGCCAGACAGTCGACTGGTCCGATGCCCCATTCGCGCGCTGGTTCGTCGACGGCACGCTCAACGTCGCCGTCAACTGCGTCGACCGACATGTCGCTGCCGGTAGAGGAAGCCGGGTTGCGATTCACTTCGAGGGCGAGCCGGGTGACACCCGCACCCTCACCTACGCAGACCTGCAGCGCGAGGTGTCACAGGCGGCGAACGCGTTGACCGAGCTCGGCGTCCGGGCCGGCGATCGCGTGGCGATCTACCTGCCGATGATTCCCGAGGCAGCGATCGCCATGCTCGCCTGCGCGCGGATCGGCGCACCCCACTCGGTGGTCTTCGGCGGCTTCTCGGCCGAGGCACTGCGCAGCCGCATCGAGGACGCCGAGGCCAAGCTCGTCATCACCTCCGACGGTGGCTACCGGCGCGGCAAAGCCATGGCGCTCAAGCCAGCCGTTGACGAGGCGGCCGACGCCTCACCCAGCATCGAGAGTGTTCTGGTCGTGCGACGCACGGGCCAAGACGTCGAGTGGAACGACGCACGCGACGTGTGGTGGCACGACATCGTGGGACGCCAGTCGGAGACGCACGAGCCGGAAGCCTTCGACAGCGAGCACCCGCTCTTCATCCTGTACACCTCAGGAACCACGGGAAAGCCCAAGGGCATCCTGCACACGACCGGCGGCTACCTCACGCAAGCGGCCTACACGCACAACGCGGTCTTCGACCTCAAGCCGGAGACGGACGTCTACTGGTGCACGGCTGACGTCGGCTGGGTCACCGGTCACTCCTACATCGTCTACGGTCCGCTCGCCAACGGAGCGACGCAGGTGATGTACGAGGGCACGCCGGACACCCCGCACCAAGGACGCTGGTGGGAGATCGTCGAGAAGTACCGCGTCTCAATCCTGTACACAGCACCAACCGCGATTCGTACGTTCATGAAGTGGGGAGACGACGTCCCGGCGGCGTTCGACATGAGCTCACTGCGCGTCCTGGGGTCGGTGGGTGAGCCGATCAACCCGGAGGCGTGGATGTGGTACCGGCACCACATCGGCGGGGACCGGTGCCCCATCGTCGACACCTGGTGGCAGACCGAGACCGGCGGGATCATGATCAGCCCCCTGCCCGGAGTCACCACCACCAAGCCGGGATCGGCCATGGGTCCGCTCCCTGGCATCAGCGCGGACGTCGTCGACGACCACGCGCACCCGGTTCCGGACGGCGCCGGCGGCTACCTCGTGCTCACCGAGCCCTGGCCCGGAATGCTGCGCGGTATCTGGGGTGACCCACAGCGCTACAAGGACACCTACTGGTCGCGTTACGACGGCATGTACTTCGCCGGCGACGGTGCGAAGAAGGATGAGGAAGGCGACCTCTGGCTGCTCGGTCGCGTCGACGACGTCATGAACGTGTCGGGCCACCGCATCTCGACGACCGAGGTCGAGTCGGCGCTCGTGTCGCACCCCGCCGTCGCCGAGGCCGCGGTCGTCGGTGCAACAGACGCGACGACAGGACAGGGCATCGTGGCCTTCGTGATCGTGCGCGGGAACGTCGCCGATGACAAGGCCAACGGCGATGCGTTGGTACAAGAGCTGCGCCAGCACGTCGCGCACGAGATCGGGCCGATCGCCAAACCGCGTCAAATCATGGTTGTTCCCGAGCTTCCCAAGACCCGCTCGGGAAAGATCATGCGACGGTTGCTGCGCGACGTCGCCGAGCACCGCCACATGGGCGACGTGACCACACTGGCCGACCCCTCGGTCATGAACTTGATCGAGACCAAGCTCCCGGACTCCTCCGACTGACGCACGACCGCCTTCTGGAAGACGAAAGCAGCGCTAGAGCGCCCTCTGCGTCTTCCACAACCGCCAGATAGGCTGGACGCGGCGTGCCGGGAAGACGGGTCGGCGACTTGGAGTTCGCGCGCCTGCTGACCTGAGTCCAACTGTGCTTCGGAGGATGTATGTCGACGCCCTCGCCACCGCCCATACGCCGCGTTCTCTTCCAGAAGCTGCCGATCGGCGAGCGCACCTTCCTTGCGGATGCCCTGCGCCAAGAGACTGTCGGCGGTGCCCTGTTGCTCGGCGCGGCCCTCGCTGGCCTGATCATCGCCAACACCGCCTGGAGCCAAGGCTACGAGGACCTCAAGGACTTCGTCGTCGGACCGGCGGCCCTGCACCTCGACCTGTCGCTGGAGACCTGGGCCGCTGACGGGCTGCTCGCCATCTTCTTCTTCGTTGCCGGTCTCGAGCTGAAGCGCGAACTGGTCGTCGGCACCCTGCGCGAGCGGTCCCAGGCCGTCCTTCCTGTTGTCGCGGCGGTCTGCGGCATGCTCGTCCCCGCCCTCGTCTTCCTCGTGATCACGATCGGAGACAGCGCAGCGCGTTCGGGGTGGGCGATCCCCATGGCCACAGACATCGCCTTTGCCCTGGCGGTGCTCGCGGTCGTGGGCTCTCATCTGCCGCCCGCCCTCCGCGCTTTCCTGCTCACCCTGGCCGTCGTCGACGACCTCGGCGCGATCACCGTCATCGCACTCTTCTTCACCGACTACCTCGAGCTCGTACCGCTGCTCATCGCCATAGCACTGCTGATCGGCTACTACTTCCTGCAGCGGGCACGGGTCACCAGCCAGTGGCTCTACATTCCCCTCGCCCTCGTGATCTGGACTCTCGTGCACGAGTCAGGGGTCCACGCCACCGTGGCGGGCGTGGCCCTCGGGCTGCTCACCCGGGTCAAGCCGGACCCCGACGAGGACCACTCACCAGCCGAACGCCTCGAGCACCGCGTGCGCCCGCTCTCTGCCGGCGTCGCTGTCCCCATCTTCGCGTTCCTGTCCGCGGGGGTCGCCATGAAGCTGACCGACCTCGGTGAGTGGGCCGGCGAGCCGCTCGTCTACGCGATCATCGGCGGCCTCGTCGTCGGAAAGCTGGTCGGAGTCTTCGGAGGCGCCTACGTCACGGCGAGGTTCACTCGTGCCGAGCTCGACCCATCACTCAACTGGACCGACATGGTGGGCCTCAGCCTCGTATCGGGGGTGGGATTCACGGTCAGCCTGCTGATCGCCGACCTCGCCTTCGAGACCAATCCAGGAGAGCTGGACGTCGCGAAGGGTGGAATTCTCTTCGGGTCACTGATCGCGGCCTTCTTGGCAGCGATCATCCTCAAGACACGCGACCGTGCCTACCGGCTGGCTGAAGCCGAGGCCGACGATGCCATCTGACCTGGGGACATGACCTCCCGCCACCGAACCTGACAAGATCGGGGAGGACGCCAGGCCCTGGCGCACCCGCAAGGAGGAGCAATGACCGACGACCGCCCGAGCCTGGGCACCTTGGTGGCCGGCATCACCGCCGAGATCAGCGCGCTGATTCGTGGCGAGATCGCGCTGGCGAAGGCCGAGATGCGAGAGTCGGCCAAGGCAGGAGCAGCCGGAGCGATCCTCTTCGTGGTCGCGGGCGTCCTCCTGGCCATGGTCTGGCTGCTCGTCACCTGGGCCGTGGTCTACGTCTTGGTCGAGGTGGCCGATCTGCCCGTCTGGGCATCGTTCCTGATCGTGGCCGGCTTCTACTTGCTCGTGGCGGTCATCCTCGGCGCCATCGGCGTCTTCCGGTTCAAGAAGGCGCGCGGCCCCGAGATGGCCAAGGCAGAAATGCAGCGGACCAAGCAGATCGTCGAGTCGCTGCCTCCGAACACACCGCCTGTGGCAGCTGACCTCCGTGCCTCCAGCACAGGGCAAGGCGCCTCCAAGGCATGAGTCGACCGAGCGAGGTCACGCTCGAAGGTCCCTGGTCGCACCGCACCGTCTCTGCGCGTGGCGCCCGCTTCCACGTCGCCGAGGTAGGCGAAGGACCCCTCGTCCTCCTCCTTCACGGCTTCCCACAGTTCTGGTGGACCTGGCGGCACCAGCTGCCGGCCCTTGCCGACGCCGGTTACCGGGCCGTGGCCATGGACCTCCGTGGCTTCGGTGGCAGCGACCACACCCCGCGCGGCTACGACCTCCCGTCGTTGGCGGGCGACGTCGACTCGGTGATCGCCTCGCTCGGTGCGCGCGACGCGATCATCGTCGGTCACGACTGGGGTGGCCTGGTCGGATGGACCCTCGCGTCGTACGAGCCCAAGGCGGTCCGCCGTCTCGTGGCCGTCTCCGCTCCCCATCCCCTGCGACTGCGCAGCTCGCTGGTGCGACGGCCCGACCTCACCCGCCAGCTCTGGGGCATGCAGACACCGTGGTTACCCGAGCGGGCGTGGAGCGGTGCCAGCTCGAGCAGGGTCGACGCCACGCTGCACGCCTGGGCTGCGCCGGGGTGGCCAGATCTTCCGACGTCCCTCACCTACCGGCGCGCCTTTGCGCTCGGGAACACCGCCTACTGCGCGGCTGAGTACCACCGCTGGTTCGTGCGGTCGATGGTCCGGCCAGACGGCATGCGTTTCCGCCGCCGGCTGCAGACACCGGTCAGCGCTCCCGTGCTGCAAGTGCACGGAGCGGCCGACAGCTGCTTCCCGCCCGACTTCGCCCAGGGCTCCAGCCGGCATGTCATGGGGCCGTACCGATGGCGCCTCATCGATGGCGTCGGCCACTTTCCGCACGAAGAGGCCCCCGACCGCTTCACCGAAGAGCTGCTGCACTGGCTCTCCGACGCCGAGCCCGACCGCTAGCCCCCAGCACCCCTTGCCGAGTGCACACCTGGTGGACGCTCAGGCGTGCCGAGTGCACACCTGGTGGACGCGTGGGAACACTCCCGATGCGCTCGGCGAGCGAAAGTGTCAACCAGCTGTGCACTCGACCGGAATAGTCGTCAACCAGGTGTGCACTCGGCGGGACTGTCAGGAGCAGGGGCCGGTGCTCACCGGCTTGGTGGCCGACAACCCCTCGGCCACTGCTTTGGCCACCTGCCGTGAGGTCATGGCGTAGCCGGTGTCGTCACGGTCGATGGACGCCGCGAACACCACGCCGACCACGTCGCCCTCACGGTTGACGACCGGCCCACCTGAGTTGCCAGGTCGGACGTCGGCCCGCAGCGAGAGCACCTCACGCACCACGGCACCCTGACCATAGATGTCGTTGCCCGGGGCAACCAGCTCGTCGCGGACGCGGGCAGGTTCGGCGTCCAGCCCACCGTTCTCTGGGTAGCCGATCACGACGACGTTGTCGCCCCGGGACACCGAGCCAGAGAATGCCATAGGTCGAACGCCGATGCCGGGCGCCTCGACAACGGCAAGATCCATCGTGGGGTCGAAGTAGATGACCTGGCCGTCGACCGACCTGCCGTCCTCACGCACCACCTGCAGGCGCTTCACGCCGGCCACGACATGAGCGTTGGTCAGGATGCGCCCCGGCGCGAACGCGAAACCAGAACCCTCGAGCCCGGCGTTGCAGGTAGGGGCGTCGCCGAGGAGCTTCACCGTGTTGGCAGCCGCTTGGACAACTGCCTCGTTGCGCAGGATGGCCGAGTCGGGCGCGCCGATCGGCTGGATCGGCTCAGGTCCGAGCCCAGAGAAGACGTTCGGGAACCCGGAATCGTTGTACATCGACTCGATCTGGCCGGTGACGACGAACGAGTCGAGCGGCATGAGCGCGTCAAAGGCGCCGATCACCTGCGACTTCCGGACGTCGCGAGCGAGCGAGCTGGAGTTGCCCGTGGCATAGATGCCGGCGATGAACCACACGACCAGCAGCATGGTGAAGACCGACAGGGCAGCCCCGCCGACGTTGTTCAGCTTGACGAGGGGCCCCCAGGTGACCGCCCCCTGCAGTCGACGGCCGGCCATGCCGACGACGACCTGCCCGATCGCGGCGCAGAGGAACACGACGACCAGGGCCACGAGCGCTTTGGGCACGCCGTCTTCCCAGGAGTTGACGATCTTCGGGGCGATCCACAGACCGACGGCCGCACCGGTCAAGAAACCGACCAACGACAGGAACCCGTAGACCAGGCCACGCCGCCACCCCGTTACCGCGAAGAGCAGGGCAGCCACGAGGAGCACGAGGTCGATCACACTCACTGCCAGGCTCCTCTCACTCGGACGTCGGCCAGGGCCGGTCGGGGTCGTCAGGCAGCGGAACCAGCCGCGCGTTCTCGCTCCACGGCCGTTCCCACCCCCCTAAGTGAATCAGCCGATCGACCAAACCCCCGGTAAAGCCCCACACAAGAAGGCCACGAACTTCGAAGGCGGGGCCGACAAACCCGCTGGGATGGCGCACTCGGCAGCGCCGTGCCGGGTCGGCGAGCTCAGCGATCGGCACCCGGTGGACCGAGGCGACCTCGGCCGGGTCCTTGACGAAGACCTGGGTCGGACGCCGCCACCAGCCCAGCACCGGCGTCACCACGAACCCACTCGGGGGGATGAACAAGTCGGGCAGGACGGCCATGACGGCGACGCCGGTGGGGTCGAGACCGGTCTCCTCCTCTGCCTCTCGCAGCGCCGTGGCTGAGGCGTCGGCGTCGCCCTGGTCCACCCGACCACCGGGGAAAGCCGGTTGCCCCGCATGCGACCGCATGTCGTGGGCCCGTTCGATCAGCAGGACGTCGGGTTCACCGTCGCTCTCGCCCAGCAGCATGAGCACCGCCGATCGGTGCTCAGCATCCGGCGGCGCGGGAAACCGGGTCAGGTCTTCGGCCCGCACCGCTCTCGCGGCCGTCACCAGCTGGGCCATCCACGCCGGCGCCGTCACGGCAGGTCGACCGACAGGTAGGTCTTCACCAGATCGCGCAGCTCGGCGTACGAGGCGAACGCGCCCGGCAGGACGAACACGACCTCACCCTCGTCCGAGACGAACAGGGTCGTCGGCTTGGTGATGACCCGGATCTCACGTGCCAGCTCGTTCTTCGGGTCGTAGACGGACGGAAACGTCACGCCCAGCTCGTCGAGCAGGGCGGCGGCCGCCGGCACCTGGTCCTCTGAGTCGACGCCGAGCACGTCGACCTCACCGGTGTCATGAGCCTGCTGCAGCCATGGCATCTCGTCACGACAGGGCCCGCACCAGCTGGCCCAGATGTTGACCAGCCGGGGCCGCCCCGTGAGTCCGGCGAGCTGCACCGGGTCGCCTGCCCCCAGGCAGGGCAGCTCGAGGTCGGGCATGCCGTCACCGCGCCCTACGGGCGTTCCTGACGCGGGACAGGGTTCGATCGAGCTCACCGACCCCGCACCACCGGTCGGCACCGGCGCAGCACTCGATCCGCTCGGCCCCACCCGCGCCCCCGCGCCATCGTCAGAGGCACACCCGGACAGCGCTGTGGCCAGCAGCACGAGGAACACCGCCAGGCGTCCCGCCCAGCACGGCAGGCTCATGGCGCGTCCTTGACGAGCCCGGCCGCCACGACTGGGTCGGTCGGCCCCTCGCCGTACGCGGGGCAGAGCCGGGCGATCGGGCACGCACCGCACGCCGGCTTTCGGGCGTGGCACCGGCGCCGGCCGTGCCAGATCAGCCGGTGCGACAGCATCGTCCAGTCCTTGCGCGGGAAGAGCGCGGCGACCTCAGCCTCGACCTTGTCGGGGTCTGTCTCGGTGGTCCAGCCGAACCGGCGCACGAGGCGTCCGAAGTGGGTATCGACGGTGATCCCGGGCACGTCGAAGGCGTTGCCGAGGACGACGTTGGCCGTCTTGCGGCCGACCCCTGGCAGGGTCACGAGGTCCTTCAGGCGCCCGGGCACCTCGCCGTCAAACCGGTCGCAGAGCTGTTGGCCGAGGGCGAGGATCGAGTTCGACTTGTTGCGGTAGAAGCCGGTTGAGCGAATCAGCTCTTCGAGTTCTGCCCGGTCAGCTCCTGCATATGCCTCCGCGTCCGGGTACTTGACGAAGAGCGTTGGCGTGACCATGTTGACGCGCTTATCGGTGCACTGAGCGGACAGGATCGTCGCTACCAAGAGCTCGAGTGGAGTCGTGAAGTCGAGCTCGCAGTGGGCATCGGGGTAGAGCTCGCCCAGCTCGCGGTTGATCTTGCGAGCTCGGCGCACGAGGCCGCTGGGCGTTTCGGACGCCCACCGAGCAGCTGAGCGCTTGATCCGGGGGGTTGTCACCCGTCAAGCCTAGGCGCGCCACTCGATCTCAGCCGTACGGGTGACGCCCACTCAAGGGTTCGCCAGGGCCCGACGATCTCGACCATGACGACGTTCACAGAAGGTGAGAGGACCTAGATGACGACGCGGGCTAAGGAACGAACCGCGCGGGCGGGTGCCCGCGAGGTTCCGCAGCGCAGCCCTGAGTTCGCCAACGTCTCGCTTCCGGCCCTGCGCGAGCAGCGCAAGTTGCTGGGCCAGGAGGAGAACCGCGTCTCGTACTGGCGCCGGCTGATCCAAGCCCGGATGGACCTGATCGAGATGCAGGGCGGCGACGACAGCGTCCGACTCGAACGCCTACGGCTGGCGCTTGCCGAGACCCGGGTCGGCCCCGGACGCGGTGCGCTCGTCGAGGTGATGCCGGTGGACGACGTCCCCCCGCTCCCCGATCTGGCTGGCCTCTGGGCCCGCGAGGCCGACCCCGACGTGCCGGAGTCGGTCGTGGCGCTCAAACGCGACCTGTCATTCGCCGAGCTGCAGCTGTCGGCGTACCGCGCCGCCCTGCACCGCCGCTTGTCCGGCACCACTGCCGAGCTGATCGCCCGCTACCACGAAGAGCCGGCCCTCGCCCTGATCGCGCTGCCCGTTCGTCCTGACGAGCTTTCCTGAAGTCTCCGCCACCGGGGCCACCCGAACGACCGTGATCTCCCCTAGCCTGGTGAGTACGTCGGCTGCCGGTTACCGTGTGCGCTGCAACTGACGTGGACCGGAGGTGACCTGAGTGGACGACGACGTGCTGCGGCGGACACCGCTCTTCGCCGCGCTCGACGATGCCGCAGCGGCTGCGCTTCGAGCCACGATGAGCCAAGAGACAGTAGCCCGCGGCGATGTGGTGTTCTCCGAGGGCGAGCCGGGCGATCGGCTGTTCATCATCGTGGACGGCAAGGTGAAGCTCGGCCAGACCTCCAGCGACGGCCGCGAGCAGGTCATGGCCGTGCTCGGGCCGGGTGGGATGTTCGGCGAGCTCTCCCTCTTCGACCCTGGCATGCGCACCTCCACCGCATCAGCGGTCACCGATTCCGTGCTGCTCTCGCTGAGTCAGCGCGACCTTCGCCCATGGCTGACCGGACGCCCTGAAGTCGCCGAGGCTCTGCTGCAGGCGTTGGCGCAGCGGCTGCGTCGCGCCAACGAGGCGATGGCCGACCTGGTCTTCAGCGACGTGCCAGGACGCGTCGCGAAGGCGCTGCTCGACCTCGCGGCGAAGTTCGGGCAACCACAGGCTGACGGCAGCACGCTGGTCGCCCACGACCTCACGCAGGAAGAGCTTGCGCAGCTCGTGGGCGCGTCCCGCGAGACGGTCAACAAGTCGCTGGCCGACTTCGCCTCGCGTGGGTGGATCCGGCTCGAGGCCCGCTCGGTGATCCTGCTGGACGCCGAGCGTGTTACCCGCCGCGCCGGCTAGCACCACGCAGGACCGTCGGTGCTCGCGGCCTCACCGATCAGCGATGCATGGCCTCAGCGGCACGACCGTTACCGGTCGACGCGAGGTGTTCGAGCTGTGCCTGCACCTGAGCGATCACCACTTCGTGCAGCGCAGGGCCGGGAAGGCCATACACCGCCGCGACCACCTCGTCGACCGTTCCTGCCCCCGCGTCCAGCACCTCACTGACCTGCTCGAGCCGCTTCACGCGGTGAGCGAGAAGGGTGTCGATCGCCGGAAGACCCCACAGCACCAGCTCGCCATGGCCCGGCAGCAGCGTCAGCGACTCTCCGGCGGCGGCGAAGTCGCGTAGCCGCTTCAACGACTTCAGATAGGGCCCGACGCGGCCGTCTGGCCACGCAATCAGCGATGAGCCCTCACCCAAGATCGTGTCCCCGGTCAGGAGCGCGCCGTCTCGAGGCAGGTGGAAGCAGACCGAGTCTGCGGTGTGCCCGGGGGTCGCCATCACATGCAGGACCAGGCCGTCGACGTCGATCTGCTCACGGTCCTGCAGCGCAACGGTGCCACGGCACCATGCAGGGTCCGCCGCGCGCACCGGCGCCTTGGTCTTCGCATGGAGTGCATCGACGGCACCGGTGTGATCGGCATGCCCGTGTGTCAGCAGGATGAGGGCCACCTCGCAGCCGACCCGCTCGACCTCCGCCAGCACCGCCGCCACGTGTGCCGCGTCGTCGGGGCCTGGGTCGACCACGATGCACCGCTCGGCGTCCGGCTCGAAAAGCACCCACGTGTTCGTGCCGTCCAGCGTCAGCACGCTGGGGTTGAGCGCCTTCACGCAACGCGCCCGTTGGGGCTCGACGCCCTCGACCGCCTCGATCATTCGGTCACCGCCTCGATCTGGTGTGGCGCCGCCGCCAGGGCAGACATCACGTCGTCGAACGCCGCAAGCGACGTCAATGTGCTGATCGTAGGCGGCCACATCGGCAGCGCGCCCGTTGCGAACGCGTCGACGGCCGAACGCACGACGAACCACTGTCCCGCGGCGACCTCTCCCGTGAGCGGACGGGGTTCCTGGCCGGAAGGACACCGCGCCACGTAGAACCGTGCGTCGAAGCGACGCGTATCGCCTGGCGGCGTCACCCAACGTCCCCACGCCAGCAGCAAGGCTGGGTCGAGCCGGACCCCGCTCTCTTCCCAGGTCTCGCGGGCCGCAGCCGCCAGGTGTTCGCGCACCACCATGTCGTCCGCGTCACCCCAGACAGCGCGCTCATGTGAGACGTCGTGCACGACGGCGGATGCATCCTCGTCGTCGTCCACCCGACCGCCGGGGAAGGCCCACATGCCAGCGGCAAAGGCCAGCGTCGTGGCCCGCTGCTGCAACCACACCTCGAGCCCATCGGCTCCGTCGCGCAGCAGCACCACGGTGGCGGCCGGCCGGATCGGCATCGGCTCGGTCACGCGGCCACCGGTTTTGGCATAAACGGCCGCGCGATCTCGTCAGCGAACCTCGCCAGCACTGGCGAGGCCACGGCCAGGATCAGCACGTACGCCGCAGTCACCGGTCCCACTTCGTCCAGCCCCGACACCACGGCTATCCCGCCGATGACGACCGCAAACTCACCGCGTGCGGCGAGAACCAGACCGGCGCGCATCCGCCCACGCGCACCCGCGCCGTCACGTCCGGCCGCATACCAGCCGGTGAGCACCTTGGTCACCAAGGTGATGGCGGCCAGGATGCTCGCCGAGAAAAGCACCGGTGGCAACGTTCCAGGATCGATCGAGAGGCCGAACGAGACGAAGAAGACCGCCGCAAAGATGTCGCGCAGCGGTGACAGCAGCTCGCGGGACCGTTGAGCGGCCTGACCGGTAAGGGCCAGCCCCACAAGGAAGGCCCCGACGGCGGCGGACGCGTCGAGCAGCGTCGTCAGGCCGGCGACGACGAGAGTGATGCCGAAGACACGGAGAAGGACCTGCTCGTCCTCCGCGTTCGTGAGGCGGTGGCTCAGCCGGTCCCCAAAGTGTCGTGACCCCATCAGCACCAGGAGCACCGCGGTGACCGATGCCGAGACGCCGATCAGGACTTCCACCGCCCCGCCACCAGCCACCAGCACAGCAACCAACGGCAGGTACACCGCCATCGCGATGTCCTCCAGCACCAGGATCGCCAGGACGGACGGCGTCTCACGGTTGGCCAGACGCCCGAGGTCGCTGACCACTCGCGCGACGATCCCCGACGACGACACCCAGGTGACCCCAGCCATCACCAACGCGGCGGTCCACGAGTCGAAGAGCAGCCAGCCGGCGACCGCACCCGGAGTGGCGTTCAGCAGCAGGTCGACGACACCGGACGGGACATGGCGACGCAGCACGCTCGAGAACTCGTCGGCCGAGAACTCCAGCCCCAGCGTGAGCAGCAACAAGATGAGCCCGATCTCGGCACCCACCGCAAGGAACCCTGTGGAGGCGTCGAGGGAGATGGCCCCGCCCTCGCCCAGCATCAGGCCGGCCAACAGGTAGAGCGGCACGGGTGACAGACCGAAGCGTCGAGCGAACCCGCCGAGGATGCCGAGGATGAACAGCACGGCGCCGACCTCGAGCAGCAGATCAGCGATCCCCGGCGTCGTCGCCGCGGCCAACCCCCCGTTGACGCTCACGGCGCCTCGAGCAGCGTCCGAATCTTGGCAATACCGTCGCTGGTGCCGATCACCACGAGGACGTCACCGGCCATCAGGTCCTGGGACGGCAGCGGAGAGGCGATCACCTGGTCGTCGCGGACCAGGGCGACGACTGAGGAACCGGTGCGGGTACGGGCCTGAGTGTCGCCAAGGGAACGGCCGTCGTACGGAGATCCCGAGGCGATCTCTACCTGCTCTGACGCCAGACCGGGGACTTCTCGACTGAGATCGGCCAGCTTCACGGCGATCCGTGGTGCGCCGAGGATCTCAGCCATGGTGACGGCCTCGTCCTCGTCGAGGCGGAAGAGCGTCCGGCCGACATCTGGGTCGTCTGAGTCGAAGGACGACACCGTGTAATGGTCGTCGCGCGTGGAGACGAGGCACAGCCGGTGCCCGTCGCCCAAGGTGAACTCGTACCGCCGGCCGACGCCGGGAAGCAGGGTCTCTTCAACGTCCATCTCATCCCACCTCGACGATGAGCTCGACCTCGACCGGTGCGTCCAACGGAAGGGCAGCAACCCCGACCGCGCTGCGGGCATGCACCCCTGCATCGCCAAAGATTTGGCCCAGCAGGTCGCTGGCGCCGTTGACGACGCCGGGCTGCCCGGTGAACTCAGGAGCGCTGGCGACGTAGCCCACGACCTTGACGACGCGGGTGACTGCCGAAAGGTCGCCGGTGACCGAGCACACCGCCGCGAGGGCGTTCAACGCGCAGACGCGCGCCGCCTCCTTGGCCAGCTCGGCGTCCACCTCGGCTCCGACCTTGCCGGTGGCCAGCATCTTCCCCTTCACCATCGGAACCTGCCCGGACGTGTAGACGTACGAGCCCGAGCGCACCGCCGGCACATAGGACGCCAGCGGAGCGACGACCTCGGGAATCTCCAGACCCAGCTCGGCCAGACGCTGCTCCGGGGTGGCCATCATCCCTCCAGTGGACGCTTGAAGTAGGCGACCAGCTGCTCAGCGTTCGGACCCGGAACGACCTGGACGAGCTCCCAGCCGTCCTGGCCCCAGGTGTCGAGGATCTGCTTGGTCGCATGGATCAACAAAGGTGCAGTTGCGTACTCCCACTTGGTCATGGCGTCACCCTAGCTGTCGAGATGGCGGCGGGCCCGAGAGCATTCAGACGCGTAGGGTCAGAGACGTGGGAAACCAGAGTCCGACGCGGTTGCACGTGGTCACCGGTAAAGGTGGCACGGGCAAGACGACCGCGGCAGCAGCCCTGGCCCTGCACCTGGCCTCCGGCGGCCAGCGCGTCCTGCTGATCGAAGTTGAGGGCAGACAAGGGATCGCTCAGCTCTTCGACGTGCCACAGCTTCCGTACGAAGAGCGCAAGGTGGCGCTCGCCAGGGGCGGCGGGGACGTCTACGCCCTGGCCATCGACCCGGAGGACGCGCTGTACGAGTACCTCGACCTGTACTACCGGCTCGGCCGAGCCGGCAAGGCCCTGCGCAAGGTCGGGGTGGTCGAGTTCGCAACCACGGTGGCGCCCGGAGTACGTGATGTGTTGCTGACCGGAAAGGCGTACGAGGCCACGCGACGACGGCACGGACAGCAGTACGTGTACGACGCGGTCGTCGTCGACGCCCCACCAACGGGAAGAATCGGACGGTTCCTCAACGTCAATGCCGAGGTCGCCGGACTTGCCAAGATGGGCCCGATCAGGCGACAGGCCGACTCGATCATGGGGCTTCTGCGCTCGCCGCGCACGGCGGTGCATCTGGTGACCCTCCTCGAAGAGATGCCCGTGCAAGAAACCGCCGACGCAGTCGACGAGCTGCGCAGACTCGACATACCCGTTGGTGCCATCGTGGTGAACCAGACGCGACACCCGGCTCTCAGCCATGAGCAGCTGCAGGATGCGCAACAGGGCAGGCTCGACGGCGGAGAGGTCGCTGCCGGGCTGAAGGCGGCCGGGCTGTCCGGGCACAGCGGCTTGCTCGATGCCCTTCTGCGTGAGGCCCGTGCGCACGCCGAACGCGTCGAGCTCGAGACGGCACAACGAGCCCTGGTGCAGGCGCTCGACCAGCCGGTCGTCGAGCTGCCGTGGCTCGTCGACGGCGTCGACCTCGCCGGTCTCTACGAGCTCAGCGACCGGCTGGGGCAGGCTGAAACCGAGGTGCCCTGGTGACCGATCCAACGCTCGACGTGGACGCCCTGTTGCACGATCCCGGCACGACCATCATCGTCTGCTGTGGCGCAGGCGGTGTCGGCAAGACCACGACGGCCGCGAGCCTCGGCGTCCGGGCCGCTCAGCGCGGACGCCGGGCATGCGTTCTGACCATTGACCCGGCTCGACGACTGGCCCAGTCGCTCGGGCTCGAAGAACTCGACAACACCCCTCGGCCCATCGACTCTGTGGGGCGTGACGGGGGTGCGCTGTTCGCCATGATGCTCGACATGAAGCGCACGTTCGACGAGATCGTGCAGCAGCACGGCGACCCGGCCAGGGCAGCCCAGATCCTCGAGAACCCGCTCTACCAGTCGTTGTCGAGCTCGTTCGCCGGAACGCAGGAGTACATGGCGATGGAGAAGCTCGGGCAGCTGCACCGTGAGGCCATCGAGACCGGCGAGTGGGACCTCGTCATCGTCGACACCCCGCCGAGCCGGTCAGCACTGGACTTCCTTGATGCGCCAGACCGGTTGGGGTCCTTCCTTGACGGCCGATTCGTACGAATCCTGCTGGCGCCCGCCAAGGCTGGGGGCAAGGCCTACATGAAGGTGTTCGGTGGCGCTTTCACCCTGGTGACGAGTTCGCTCAACAAGGTTCTCGGCGCTCAGCTGCTCAACGACCTGCAGACCTTGGTCGCAGGTCTCGACTCGGTCTTCGGAGGATTCCGCGAACGAGCCGAGCGCACATATGCGCTGCTGCAGGATCCCGGGACTGCGTTCCTCGTCGTGGCCGCGCCCGAACCGGATGCCCTGCGCGAGGCCTCCTTCTTCGTCGAGCGGCTGCAGCAGGACGCCATGCCGCTCGCTGGTCTGGTGCTCAACCGCGTTCACACCACAGAGGCGGCAGACGTCTCAGGCGCTCGCGCCGAGGGCGCCGCCGAAGAGCTGGACGAGCTGGACGAGCACGCGCTCACCTCGGCCCTGCTCCGACTGCACGCCGACACCATGCGCGTACGAGATCGAGAACGTCATGTGCTGACGCGCTTCACCGGCGCTCACCCCGACGTCGCCGTTGTCAGCGCGCCGGCCTTGCCGGGTGACGTGCACGACGTGCACGGTCTCGAACAGATGGGCGCGGCCCTCGCAGGCTCAGTGGCCGTTCTGGACTAGCCGGCGACGCGGACCCCTGGGCCATCGCTCTGCTCGTACGTGTCGCGGGCGGTCTGCAACAGACGACGCCATGACGTGACATTCGGGCGGCGACGCAACAGTGCCCGTCGCTCGCGCTCGGTCATGCCGCCCCAGACCCCGAACTCGACCTCGTTGTCGAGCGCATCTGCCAGACACTCCGTACGGACGACGCACCCGGAGCACAACGCCTTGGCGCGGTTCTGCGCCGCCCCCTGCACAAAAAGTGCGTCCGGGTCAGTCGTGCGGCACGCCGCTCCGGCTGACCAATCCTCGATCCACGCCATGGGCCCCTCCCCCTTGGTGGCCCGTCCCCGGAGCCACCACGTTCTGTCACTGAATCGCCGGCCGTGCTGGTGGCGTTACCAGAAATCGCTACGCCGTGTGACCGATGACGCTAGAGATATGTGACCCTCCACCAAAAGCCCCCTAATGGGGGAACTCCTGTGGCCCATAGGAACTATGGACCAGGCTCTTGGCAGTACCGCGATCACCCTGGGTGAGAATGAAGGCACAGAGGGTGTCTGAAGAGTGTCTGTCTTCCGCCACCCATCCTCGTCGCGGCGCCCATGACCGCGTTCCGCCGGACTCTCGCCTACCCTTGGGAGGTGCCTTCCCCGTCCGGTGGCGCCGCCCCGCGCGCGCTGCTCTTTCTTGTGCTCAGCGCGGTTGCCGGCGTGCTCGTTGCCGGCATCGCGCTACCAGCGATCGGGCTGGTCGGCCTGACGGCCAAACGAGGGGCAGAGAACTTCCAGTCACTGCCTGCCGAGCTCACAGTCCCACCGCTCAAACAGCGCTCGCGTCTTCTCGCAGCCGATGGCACGGTCATCGCCCGCTTCTATATCCAGAACCGCGTCTTCGTCCCCATCAACAAGATCTCGCCCAAGATGCGCGACGCCATCGTGGCGACCGAGGATGCGCGCTTCTACGAGCACAACGGCATCGACTTGCGCGGAACGATGCGCGCCCTCCTCGCCAACACCCAAGCTGGCTCGGTGACCCAGGGCGGGTCGACGATCACGCAGCAGTATGTGAAGAACGTCCTGGCGGCCACCGCGAGCACCAAGGAGGAGCGCGAGGCCGCCACCGCTGACACCGTCGCACGGAAACTTCGCGAGCTCCGTTATGCCCTGGGCCTCGAGGAGGAGTGGAGCAAGCAGCGCATCCTCGAGGGGTACCTCAACATCGCGTACTTCGGCTCCCAGGCCTACGGGGTAGAGGTTGCCTCCCAGCGCTACTTCTCCACGTCGGCGGCCAAACTGAACGCAGGACAGGCCGCGACGCTTGCCGGCATCGTGAAGTTCCCCACCCTGTACGACCCCCTCGTCAACCCGAAAGAGAGCGAAGGACGCCGCAACTTCGTTCTGCAGCGCATGGCGGACGAGAACATGATCAGCCAGAAGCAGGCTGACACGTTCGCCAAGCGCCCCCTGAAAAAGATGCTCAAGCCCAGCGACCTGACGCGCGGCTGCCTCGTCTCACCGGCACCCTTCTTCTGCGACTACGTCGAAGAGACCTTCCTCAGCGACCCGGCGTACGGCGCCACCCGCCTCGACCGTCGCAAGCTTCTCTACGGCGGTGGGCTCACGATCCGCACCACGCTGGAGATGGACGATCAGGCGTCCGCCCAGCGGGGGATCGAGACCTACTTGCCGACGGGCGACCCCAGCGGCCGGGTCGCTGCCATCGCCATGATCGAACCGGGCACCGGAAACGTCACGGCGATGGCCCAGAACCTGAAGTACGGCGACGGCAAGAACTCCAGCTACATCAACAACGCCGTCGACCTGCCGTACTCAGGCACCAATGGTCAGCAGCCCGGGTCGACGTTCAAGCCGTTCACGATCGCGGCCGCCATCGAGCAAGGTTTGGCGATGGACGACGTGATCAGTTCTCCGTCCAAACGCGTGATGCCCTATGGCTCCTACCGGGACTGCGCGGGCAATACACAACAGACCTGGCCGGTGACCAACTACAGCAGCGCCCCCGCCGGCAACTACACGATGTACTCGGGTACGGCCCTGTCGATCAACACCTACTTCGCCGAGCTCGCCAAACGCACGGGGCTGTGCAACGTGTGGGACGTCGCCTCACGAGCGGGGGTGACATCGGCCGGCTACGGATCGCCCCAGGCCCCATGGGAGCCCGAACAGGCGCCCGTCGACAACACCAACCTGCAGGTCACCCCTGGCATCATCGGTGGCTCCTTCGGGATGTCTCCACTGACCCTGGCCGAGTCGTACGCCACCTTCGCAGCCCGCGGCCTGCACTGTGAGGCGCGGGTGATCACAGCGATCCGCACCCGTGACAAGGAAGACATCAAGGTTCCGGAGCCAGACTGCGAACAGGTGATCAAGCGCACGGTCGCCGACGCGGTCAACGACGTCCTCGTGGGAGTCGTCAACGACGGCACCGGTCAGGCGATGTACCTGGGGCGTCCGACGGCCGGAAAGACCGGGACGACCAATGACTTCCGGGCCCTGTGGTTCGCTGGGTACACGCCGAACATGGCTGCCGCCGTGTGGACCGGACATCCACGGGCGCCGACCAAGTTCCCGATGGCCAACGTCACCATCAACGGCGAGTTCCGGACTGCATGGGCCGGCAGCACCCTGCCGGGACCGATCTGGAAGATCGCCATGCTCGGGGCATTGGCCAACATGCCGGTCGAGAAGTTTGTGCCGGTCGACCCCGAGATCATCGACGGCGCCCAGGTGACGTTGCCCTCCCTCGCCGGCCTCAGCCCGAAGGAGGCGATCAAGAGACTCGATCGGCTAGGGCTCAGCTCAGAGGTCTCGCCGACCGAGGTGGCGTCGTACGAGCCGGCCGGCAAGGTGGCGTACACATCGCCTGGGGCTGGCTCAACCGTCCAGCCAGGTGACACCGTGACGATCTCGCTGAGCAGCGGAGAGCCTCCAGCGCCGGAGCCTTCCCCGACTGACAAGAAGAAGAACGGCGGGGGCGGCGGACCATCGCCAGGAGACGCCGGCAACAACGGAACCGGGAACGGCAACGGCAACAACGGAAATGGGAACGGCAACAACTGACCCAAATGGGGCCATGACGCACTCGTTCACAATGACCGAACCGTCGCTAGACCCATCCATCCACAGCACGCTTCCAAACTCCGCATGGACAGGCGTTAGTTCAGAATGACCGAACCCATGTGTCATGGCCCCAGATCTGGGGTCAGGGGGCGAGCTGGCGCTTGACCTCTGCTGCGGTGCGTCCACCGTCGGCACGCCCGGCCACCGCTGGCTGCACTGCCTTCATCACCTGGCCCATCGCCTGGGGCCCGCTGGCTCCCACCTCGGCGACCGCTGCCGCGACGAGCTCGGCGAGCTCTTCGTCACTGAGCTGCGCCGGTAGGTAACCCTCGATCACCGCGCCCTCGGCGAGCTCGGCCGCCGCTCGATCGGGGTGCCCAGCATCGCGATACGCAGTTGCCGCCTCCTTGCGCTTCTTCAGCTCACGGGCCAACACCTTCAGGACGTCATCGTCTGAGAGCTCACGGGCCTGCTTCCCCGAGACCTCCTCGTTGGTCACCGACGTGAGAACCATGCGCAACGTGGACCTACGGACGTCGTCCTGGGAGCGCATGGCCTCGGTCAGGTCTGCGTGCAGCTGCTCCTTGAGGCTCATCCCGCCATCTTCGCGCACTGGCCCCGGGTGTCACACTGTTTTCCGTGTCACGTACCCGAACCTTGATAGCAACCGCCGCTGCCGTGAAGGCAGCGGGAGTCGGATATGCCCTGTGGGAGGCCCGTCAGTACCGCCTCCGCCGGGTCACCGTGCCGGTGCTCGGCCAAGGCGCCGAGCCGATCCGTGTCCTGCATCTGTCCGACCTCCACGTCACCCCTCGGCAGAAGGGCAAGGCGGCCTGGATCCGTCGCCTGGCCTCCCTCGAGCCCGACTTCGTAGTCAATACCGGCGACAACCTGGCCCACCCGAACGCAGTGCAGACGGTGATGGAGGCTCTTGACCCCTTGCTCGATCTTCCTGGCGTTTTCGTCATGGGATCGAACGACTACTACGGGCCGGTCTGGAAGAACCCCGCCCGATACCTGCTACCCGACTCCGGCGGACGGGTCTTCGGCGAAGAGCTGCCGTGGCAAGAGCTTCGCGACGACTTCGTGGCGCGCGGTTGGCACGACCTGAACAACCGGGCGGCAGACCTGAAGGTGCGTCAGCTGGAGATCGCGGCGGTCGGAACCGACGATCCTCATCTTGGGCTCGATCGCTACTCGGATGTGCCGTTTGCCCCGTCAGAGCCGGGGGTCCTGCGCATCGGTGTCACCCACGCCCCGTACGCACGAGTGCTTGACGCCATGGCCGCTGACGGCGTCGAGCTGATGTTCGCCGGACATACCCACGGCGGCCAGCTGTGCGTTCCTGGATTCGGCGCCCTCGTCACGAACTGCGACCTGCCGACCTCACAGGCAAAGGGGCTGCACGAACGCGGTTCGGCGTGGCTGCATGTGTCCGCAGGGGTCGGTACGTCGCCCACAGCCCCGATTCGGTTCGCGTGTCCCCCAGAGGCCACGCTGCTCACCCTCGTTCCACGCGCATGAGGCGATGCCAGGTGGATACCTGCGGTTCGGTAGGCTGACCAGGCTTTCGCGGGGTGTGGCGCAGCTTGGTAGCGCGCTTCGTTCGGGACGAAGAGGTCGTGGGTTCGAATCCCGCCACCCCGACACCGCAGGACTGGGGGTGGCGTCGCATGCGGCCCACCCCCATCGTCCTTCCGAGCACCGGTGGCTGATCAGCCCACGCTGAAGGTACGCCCCTCGCTGGCCATCTCGTGGATCTCCTCAGGGAGGTCCGACGCCGCCAGGATCTCCGGGAGCAACGCAGGCTCGGTTGTCAGCGCTCGGAACACCATCGCCACCGTTACCCGGTGGTCGGGCCGGCTCACCACGTGCAGTCGGTCACCAGCCCGGACCGCGCCCGGCGTCACCACCTTGAGATAGGCACCCGGTCGTGCCGCCGCGACGAACGTCTTGAGCCAACCGGGCCGGTTCATCCACCCACGAAAGGTCCCGCAGGGAATCCGGGGGCACGTCACCTGCAGTTCGACGACGTCACCCACCCGCCATCGCTCACCGATCAGGGCGCCGTTGACGTCACGGCCTTCGGTCGTGACGTTCTCTCCGAACTGCCCCGGCCGCAGCGTCAGACCGAGGTCGTCCGCCCACCACTGCAGGTCTTCTACCGCGTACGCGTAGACCGCTTGGTCGTCCCCACCATGGTTACGTCGATCGCCGATGTAGTCGCCGACCAAGCCGCTGCCTTGACCATGTGCACGGCTACCCGGTGCTCTCACCTCTACCGCGTCAGGCGTCGACTGCTTGTCGATCCCCGTGCGTGCCGCGCTCTTGAACGGATTGTCGCGGACGACAGCGAGGTTGACACTCAGTAGCCGAGCTCCCTGCGCATGCCTGTCCACCCGCCCAGCCTAGAGCTCGGCGGCGACGACCTCGGCGATCTGTGCGGTGTTGAGCGCAGCGCCCTTTCGCAGGTTGTCGCCGCAGACGAAGAGGTCGAGCGCCTGAGGGTCGTCTACCGAACGACGCACCCGACCAACCCACGTCGGGTCAGTACCAACAGCATCGTTGGGGGTTGGGAACTCACCTGCTGCTGGGTCATCGACGAGCACGACGCCCTCGGCGTCGCGCAGTATCGACTGTGCCCTGACCTGGTCGACTTCTCGTGAGAAGCGCGCATGCACCGCCAGCGAGTGCGTCGTGATCACCGGAACTCGGACGCATGTAGCGGAGACCTTGAGGTCGCGCAGGCCAAGAATCTTGCGCGACTCGTTGCGCACCTTCAGCTCTTCGCTGCTCCAGCCATCGTCCTTCAGCGAGCCAGCCCACGGAACCACGTTCATCGCCAATGGGGCTGGGAAAGGGCCGGTGTCGCCGACAACCCCCCGCAGGTCGCCCGATCGCGTGCCGGCATCCGGAGATGCCGACACCTTCGCGTACTGCTCGCGTAACGTGTCGATACCTTCTTGCCCTGCGCCGGACGCCGCTTGGTACGACGCAACCACCAGCTCCTCGAGCCCGTACTCGGCGTGCAGGGCCCCCATGGCCACAATCATCGACAGCGTGGTGCAGTTGGGATTGCTGATGATGCCCTTGGGCCGCACCAGAGCAGCGTGAGCATTCACCTCGGGGACGATCAACGGCACGTCAGGATCCATCCGGAAGGCCCCGGAGTTGTCGACGGCCACTGCACCTCGCTCGGCCGCGATCGGCGCCCACTGCGCAGAAACCTCATCGGGAACGTCGAACATCGCGACGTCAACCCCGTCGAACACCTCAGGCGCCAGCGCCTGAACGACGATGTCCTCGCCTCGCACCTGCAGCACCCGGCCGGCTGAACGGGCGGATGCCACAAGCCGGATCTCGCCCCAAATGTCCTCGCGCGCGCTGAGGATGTCGAGCATCACCGTTCCCACGGCGCCCGTGGCGCCGACAACGGCCAACGTCGGCTTGGTCATCGTCCGGTCCCTCCGTAGACGACGGCCTCACCGTCGGCGGCGTCCAACCCGAAGGCGGTGTGAATCGCCGAAACGGCAGCATCGAGATCGACGGCCCGCGTCACCACCGAGATACGGATCTCAGAGGTCGAGATCATCTCGACGTTCACGCCGGCGTCCGAGAGCGCACGGAAGAAAGTGGCCGAAACTCCGGCATTCGTCCGCATTCCCGCGCCAATCAGCGAGACCTTGCCGATCTGGTCGTCAACGAGCAGCTCAGTGAAGCCAGCCGCCGCCTTGACCTTGTCGAGCGCGACAACGGCACGGGCCGTATCGGAGTGCGGCATCGTGAACGAGATGTCGGTCAGCCCGGTCGCTGCTGCAGAAACGTTCTGCACGATCATGTCGATGTTGACCTCGGCATCGGCCAGTGCCTCGAAGATGAGTGCGGCCTCGCCCGGCTTGTCGGGGACACCAACAACCGTCACCTTCGCCTCACTTCTGTCGTGTGCGACGCCCGAGATGATCGGCTGCTCCACGGTTTCTCCTTGATCGGTAGGGACTGCGGAAGCCTGAGAAACCACCCACGTGCCCTCACGTTTGCTGAAAGACGAACGAACATGGATGGGCAAGTTGCACCGCCGGGCGTACTCGACGCATCGCAGATGCAAGACCTTGGCCCCGCATGCCGCCATCTCGAGCATCTCCTCGTAGGTGATGTACGGCAGCTGACGTGCGGTTGGAACGATTCTTGGGTCGGCGCTGAAGATGCCATCGACGTCGGTATAGATCTCGCAGACCTCAGCATCGAGCGCTGCCGCCAGCGCAACCGCCGTCGTGTCCGAGCCACCGCGTCCAAGCGTCGTGATGTCTTTGGTGTCGAGGCTGACGCCCTGGAACCCGGCAACGATCGCGACCGCACCTTCGTCGAGCGCCCCGCGGATACGGCCCGGTGTGACGTCCATGATCCGAGCCTTGCCGTGCGAGGAGGTGGTGATCACCCCGGCCTGGCTACCGGTGAACGATCGAGCCTCTACTCCAAGATCTGTGATCGCCATCGCCAGCAACGCCATCGAGATCCGCTCGCCGGCGGTCAGGAGCATGTCGAGCTCACGGCCCGGCGGCGACGGTGACACCTGCTCAGCGAGGTCGATCAGCTCATCGGTGGTGTCACCCATGGCTGACACGACCACGCAGACGTCGTGACCGGCTTTGCGGGCTTCGACGATGCGGGTCGCGACTCGCTTGATGCTGGTGGCATCCGCGACGCTGGAGCCGCCGTACTTCTGGACGACGAGTCCCACGACACGATCCCTTCCCGGTCCCGTCGCACGGGCACCGGAACGGCCAGTCTACCGAGAGGTCCGCATCCGGATGCGGGTCGGCGTGTCCTGGGGGTGCCTCGGTCCCTCGTACAGTGGAGCTGTGACCTTCAGAGCTGGTGCGACGTGCCTCGTCGCGAGCGCGGTGATCCTGGCCGGATGCACCTCAACCGAGCCGCAAACTGCGCCTACTCCCTCCCCGACGCGCTCGGTGGTCACCTTGCCGAGCCCGAAGCAGCTCACGGCGGGCGAGCGAGCGCAGCAGCTCACCGCCCTCAGCCCGGAGCGCTTTGACGCTCTCTACCGGCTCATCAGCAAGGGCCCGCGACCGGATGCCAAAGTCAGGATGCGCACCAAAGGTGAACGATTCAGGCTCGATGTGATGAAGCGGCGCACGACGGCGGTGCTGGTCTACGGCCCTCGCGGAGTGATCTCGTGCCAAATCATCAAGCCCAAGAAGGGCAAGGCCGACAAGGCGTGCTTCCTGGTCGCCTCGACTCCCAAGGGTCTGCCCGATCTCTTCGATCCCCAGGTGCAGCGACTCTTCCGCAGCGCGACCCGGGCAATCTCGGCCGGAGGCAAGAAGCTCAGGGTGCGTCGGGCCGGAACATGGCGTGCGCCAGGGCGTCTCGGCCCCTCGGAGTGCTTCGCCGTCACGGGAGGTGACGTCGACAACGGCACCTACTGCTACCTGTCCAAACCTGCTCCCACGATCGGGCTTCTGGCCCGGGCCATCTTCCCCAGCGGAAAGCTCGAGCTGAGGCAGGTCAAGGACGTAAGCCGCAAGGGACTCTTCCGACCCCCGGTTCGGCCTACGCCGCTACCAACCGGGGGCTAGGCCTCGCTGGAGGCGTCGAGCCTCGTGTGTGCCACGGCAGAGTGCAGCGCCCGCAGGGCCGAGCTCGCCGTCGATCCCCAGTTGGCCAGGTACGAGTACTGCCACCACCACAACGCCTCGTCGGCCCGACCTGACTTGAAGTGGGCCAGCCCGTGATAGAGGTCGGCCGCCACATCGGCGATGTCGTCCGAGAGCCGGGAGTGAACGATCTCGCCGCCACGAATGTAGGGATCGAAGACCTCGACATACTCGTCAGCCGGGCCGATCAGCTCGGCCAGACGTTCACGGAGACCGTCGGCGTCAGGGTCGACACCCGCGTCAGGCTCGTACCGCTCGTTGGGAACCACGTCGACGACCGCACCGAGACGGCCCCCGGCGAGGAGCAGCTGCGATACCTCGAGCAGCAGGATCGACAGCGTGCCTCCGGGGAAGTCACCCCGCGCGACCGCTCCTAGGGCGATCAGGAAGCTCTCGATCTGGTCGGCCACGTCGACCGTGAACTCGTCGACGTCGTCATTCAGCCGCTTCTCTGACGCTGTGGCCACCACGCACCTCGCTGCTCGTGAACTGTCCGCTGACACTTCAACGTCCTTGTCTACACCTCGAGGCTGCGTCGCCCCTCGAAGGCTCGCCCGAGAGTGATCTCGTCGGCGTACTCGAGGTCACCCCCGACCGGGAGCCCACTGGCCAGCCGCGAGACGGTCAGACCCATGGGCTTGACCAGTCGTGCCAGGTAGGTGGCCGTTGCCTCGCCCTCGAGGTTGGGGTCGGTGGCCAGGATCAGCTCGGTCACCGTGCCGTCGGCCAGGCGGGTCATCAGCTCTTTGACCCGGAGGTCGTCCGGCCCGATCCCCTCGATCGGGCTGATCGCCCCACCCAGCACGTGGTAGCGACCACGGAACTCGCGGGTGCGCTCTACAGCGACGACGTCCTTAGGTTCTTCGACGACGCAGATCACCGTGAGGTCGCGCCGGGTGTCGAGGCAGACGCGGCACTCCTCAGACTCGGCCACGTTTCCGCAGATGCGGCAGAAGCGCACCTTGGCCTTCACCTCTCGGAGGATCTCAGCCAGTCGCAGCACATCGCTGGGCTCAGCGGCCAGCAGGTGGAAGGCGATCCGCTGAGCCGACTTCGGGCCGACGCCCGGCAACCGGCCGAGCTCGTCGATGAGGTCTTGAACAATGCCTTCGTACATGGCTACATCCCCGGCAGCCCGAGGCCACCGAGCCCCTGCGCCAGCGGGCCCATCGCCTCTTCCTGCTTCCGAGCAGCCTGCTTCGACGCGTCGCGGTAGGCCGCCAGCACGAGGTCGGCGAGGGTCTCGGTGTCGTCGGGATCGGCTGCCTCTGACGCGATCACCAGACCCACCAGCTCACCGGTGCCGCTCACCGTGGCCTCGACCAGACCACCGCCAGCTGCCCCAGTGATCCGCTCGTCGGCGAGCTGCTCTTGCGTGGCCGTCAGCTGGGACTGCATCAGCTGGGCCTGCGCCAGCAGCCCGGAAAGATCGGGCATGCCCTCGGTCATTGTCGCTCCCGTCGTTGCTGCGCCCACTCTACGGCGGCCGACGGACAGCGGCGCAGAGCTGAGCACGGTGGGTCAGGCGTGGTCGATCTCACCGATCACGGTGCCGCCCAGCTGCTGGGCGATCAGGTCAGGACCGGCCAGGCCGCTATCGTCTGCGTCCGCATCATCGAGCGCCACTTCATCGTCGCTGTTGTCTGGGGCCGGCTGCTTGCCCACCACCGGACGTTCGATCGCCGCAGCGGCAGCCCTTGCCTCGGCGGCCGCTGCTGGCGGTGGTGCCGCCGGCGCTGACGCCGCACCGGCCGCTGACACCGGAGCAGCCGTGGACGCCGACACCGCGGGATCGAGGACCGCCACCACGAGGAGGTCGAGGCCGACGACGTCGATCAGGGCCTGACGCACGATCTCGTCGTGTCCACTCTGGGTGAACGCCTTGAGGGATCCCGGTTCTTTCAACCCGATCTGCAGCTGTTTGTCGTCGACACCGATCACCTCGGACTTCTCGAGGAGCATCATCCAGGTGACCCGACGCTTCGCCTTGACCTGCTCGAGCACGTTCGGCCACATCCGACGCAGCTCGGCCACCTGCGAGCCCCCGGCTGCTGCGGGGTCGTTCGGAACCGGGGAACTCTCTGCGGCCGGCTCCGGCGCCTTCGCCGGAGCTGCTTCCGATTCCGCGGCAGGCGCAACAGGTGCAGGCACGAGCTTCGGCGCGGGCTTGGGCGGGGATTTCGACGCCGGCTTCTCGGGCGCCCTGGGCTCCCGCTCGGACGGCGCAGGGGGAGCTGCCGAGCGCTGCTGCGCGGCCGCACCCGACCCGTGTATCGCCGCATTTCGTTCGAGCCGGTCGAGCCGGGCAGCCACGCTCAGCTCGTCGTCGTGGGCGCCGGGCAGAAGAAGCTTGGCGCAGACGAGCTCGAGGTGCAGCCGCGGTGGCGTCGGGCCCTTCATGTCGGCAATACCCGTGGCCACCAGCTCGGTCGACCTGGTCAGCGCCGCCAACCCGATGTGGTCGGCCTGCGCCTGCAGCCGGGAACGCTGGTCGTCTGACCCGCCCACGAGCCGACGTTCGAAGGCGTCCTCGACGGCAGCCACAATGACGAGGTCGCGGAACCGCTCGAGCAGGTCCTTCATGAAGCGTTCTGGATCGAGCCCGGCGTCGATCACTGAGTCGATGACGGCGAAGAGCGCCGCCCCGTCTACCTCGGCGATGGCAGTCACGATCTCGTCGAGCAAGGCGGCGGGGGTGAACCCGAGCAGCTGGACCGTTCGCTCGTAGGACAGGTGCTGGCCCTCAGCGCCACCGATCAGCTGGTCAAGAACGCTCAAGGAGTCACGCACCGAGCCCGCGCCTGCGCGCACGACCGCGGCCAGGACACCCGGCTCGACGGTGATTTCCTCGGACTCACACACCGTGGCGAGGTAGTCCTCGAGTGTCCGAGATGGCACCAGCCGGAACGGGTAGTGATGCGTGCGCGACCGGATCGTGCCGATGACCTTCTCGGGTTCGGTGGTGGCGAAGACGAACTTGACGTGTGGCGGCGGCTCTTCGACCACCTTGAGCAGGGCGTTGAACCCCTGCGTCGAGACCATGTGCGCCTCGTCGATGATGTAGATCTTGTAGCGGGCGGACGCCGGGGCGAAGAACGCCCGGTCGCGCAGCTCGCGGGCGTCGTCGACGCCGCCGTGACTGGCGGCGTCGATCTCGATGACGTCGATCGTGCCTGGCCCACCACGGGCGAGGTCACGACAGCTCTGGCACTCACCGCACGGCTCGGGCGTCGGCCCCTGCTCGCAGTTGAGGCAGCGAGCCAGGATGCGGGCCGACGTGGTCTTGCCACAGCCGCGGGGGCCGGAGAAGAGGTAGGCGTGCGTGACGCGGTCGTGCGTGAGCGCCTGCATCAGGGGCTCGGTGACGTGCTCCTGGCCGATCAGGTCGGCGAACCGCTCTGGGCGGTACCGGCGGTAGAGGGCTGTCGACACGGCACGACCCTAGCCCCAGGCCCGGACAGCAAGGGACCCCCCGC
>JAHEKZ010000055.1 GCA_024644435.1 Actinomycetes bacterium
CACCG
The DNA here is from genome assembly GCA_024644435.1 of Actinomycetes bacterium. Lineage (GTDB taxonomy): Bacteria > Actinomycetota > Actinomycetes > JAHEKZ01 > JAHEKZ01 > JAHEKZ01. The sequence goes on from JAHEKZ010000055.1 coordinate 6, forward strand.
CCCGGCATTCGCCCAGGTTCCGAGCTTCGCGCTGAAGGCCGTTCTCGGCGAGATGTCGCAGGAGGTGCTTGGCAGCGCTCGGGTGCTGCCCACGCGTCTGCTCGAAGCCGGCTTCACCTTCGACGACCCGACCATCGCCGACGCCTTGCGCGCCGCACGTCCCGAGCTCGCGAAGGACTGACCGAGCCGCCTACTTCTGACCCAGGCCCGCTGGATCTTGCAGCGGTCTTGGGCGTCAGAACGACGGAAACCGCTGCACCATCACTCCGCTGGTGCCGGACTAGCGACCCGCCCGCTCGAAGTAGCGCATCAGCACCTGCGCGACCCTCTCCGGTTGTCGCCTGAGCGCGAATCCAGCGAACCGCATCACCCGGCGCCCTTCGTCGGCCACCAGGTCGTTGGTGCGCATCATGTCCTCCCACCAGCTGAGCGCCTCCATATGGTGCTGCCCGTCCACCTCGACGGTGAGGTCATGCTCGTCGAAGTCGGCGTCGAAGTACCGCCATCGACCGGCAGCATCCTTTCGACGTCGCTGCCGCGTGGGGCTAGGGAGCGCGGACTGGCGACAGAGACGCGCGAACAGGATCTCGTACTCGCTCAGCGATCCCCCCGAAACGTCACGAACAGTCTCGCTGATGAGCGCACGCCGCGGGGCCTTGACCATCTGATCCACGATATCTGCGAGAGCGGCCGGCCTCACGAGTCCCTGTTGGACCGCGGACGCGATGATGGTCTGTGCTTTGAGGTCAGTCGCGGCCCATGATGCGGCGTCGACAATCGATCGCGCGGGACGTGTTCGCCGCGGTGTGCGTACCGGGTGCAGGTCGGCCGGCCGGAGCCTGCTTGACGAATGCACGACAACACCCTCTCGACTCCGCGCACCGGCGCCCCGCGGGACAAGCAGGAAGATGGGCTCCTTCTCGAAGTTCCTGAGCCCCTCGAGCGATGCGGCAGTCAGGCCAGCCAGCGCTGCCCTCGCGTTCTGGGCCAGCAGCTCACACCAGAGCCGGTCACCACGCGACAACGGGCCAGAGTGTCTGACGATCACTCCTCGGGCAGGACGCTGCCATCGGCCGGACGCGACCAGCCAGCGGACACGGCCCTCGCCAAAGAGTGCGTTGGCGTCCGCCACCGCAAGAACGGCCGACTCGGAGCCAGAAGCCATCGGACGATAATGGGGATCGGTCCTTCGGCGGGTCCACGAGGTGCGCTGGTCAGTGGACGCCGGCGGCTCCGCGGTGCTTGTGGAGAGAAGGCATCGGCAGGAAACCCAACGGCAAGCTGCAGCGGTTTTCGGCGTCAGGACGACGGAAACCGCTGCACGATCACCCCGCGGCAGTCCGCTGCCGGGCAATGTCCAGCGCCGAGGGTTCGCCCCAGCCCAGCAGCCACCGCAGCAGGTCAACGCCCTCTCGGCGTCCAGTCGACTCCCACGTCAGGGTCCGCGCCGTCGCAGAGCTGCCCAGATGTCTGCCGAGGCGAATCAGCCCCACCCAGTCGTCGTGCGACGTCCAGCCCGGCGGGCACAGGACCTTGGCAAGCTGTGGCCGTCCGCAACTGTCGACGCTCACGTGGGCCGGATGCAGCGGACCGTAGGGGTGACCTTGCCGATGCCGCTGAACGAGCTCGAGGCCGATCCCCACGAGCAGGGTGACGACCTGCCCGTCGTCCAGTCTCTGTGGCGTCATGGGCACACCCTCGCGCCCACCGGCACGGTTCGGGCGCAGATGAGCGTTGTCCACAGACATCGGCGCTGCATGGAACCGTCCGACGGCCTACGCTCGCGGACGTGCCCAGCCGAGCAGAGCCCGACGCCGACGTCATCGTCGTTGGCGCGGGTCTGGCCGGGCTGGTGGCGGCGCGCACGCTGGTCGACGCCGGCCTCCACGTCCGCGTTCTCGAGGCATCGGACGCCGTCGGCGGACGGGTCCGCACCGACGAGGTCGACGGCTACCTGCTCGACCGGGGCTTCCAGCTCTACAACCCCGCCTACCCTGAGGGGCGTCGCCAGCTCGACCACGAGGCCCTGCGACTGCGGCCGTTCACCCGGGGCGCCGTCCTGCTGCACGGTGGACACCGCGTCAAGCTGGCCGACCCCCGGGATGTCCCCCGCTGGTCGTTGAACGCGCTGCGCGCTCCGCTCGGGTCTCTCCGTCAACGAGCGGCGCTGGCGCGCTACCTGCGCCGATGTGCCACCACTCGAACCTCCGAGCTCACCCATCAGCTCGACGACACCGCGGCCTCTGCGCTTGTCTCAGCGGGCGTGGCACCGGACGCGATCGCACACCTGTTGCGACCCTTCCTGGCTGGCGTGTTCCTCGAACCCGACCTTGTCACCTCCCGACGGTTCCTCGACGTCGTCCTGCGGGCGTTCATGCAAGGAACACCATCGGTTCCGGCCCACGGAATGGGCGGCATTCCGGCCCAGCTCGCGACCCATCTCGGGGACGAAGTGGTGGAGCTCGACCGCCCGGTCCACGGGGTGCACGCTGGGGGCGTCGAAACCGACTCAGGTGCACTGAGCTGCCGCGCCGCCGTCGTGGCCACCGACCCGCGTGCCGCTGCGCGACTGCTTCCACGGCTGACGACTCCAGAGATGAACGGGGTCACCACGTGGTACCACACCACTGACGACCTCGGCCTTGCCGACGGACGCCCCGTGCTGCACCTCGATGCCGAAGCGGCCGGACCGATCGTGAACACCGTCGTGGTCAGCCACGCCGCCCCCGCCTACGCCCCCTCAGGGCGAGCGCTGATCGCGTCATCGGTGATCGGCACCGGCGGAGCGGCCGACGACGAGACCGCCGTCCTTCACCATGCCGCCCAGCTGTACGGAACCAGCACAAGCGGGTGGGAGACGGTCGGCGTCTATCAGATCCCGGATGCGCTTCCCGCCATGATTCCCCCGCACGACTTCCGCCGACCGGTGTCGCTCGGCGACGGTCTCTTCGTTGCCGGTGACCACCGGGACAGCTCGTCGATCCAAGGTGCCATGGTGTCAGGACGACGGACAGCTCAGGCCGTCCTCAGCCTCCTAGGAGAGCGCAGATGACCACGCCCCGGATCATGGCAACGTCGGGTGGCTTCCTGCCCGGCGACCGGTACACGGTGGCCACCCCTGGCGAGTCGATGCGCCGGATGCTGGAGCTGACGGGCAAGGAACGCCCCCGCCTGACCTTCGTGATGACCGCCAGCGGCGACGATCGCAGCTACCTCACTCGCTCGTACGCCGCCTTCCGCGGCTGGAGCGTTGAGCTGAACCACCTCGAGCTCTTCACCATGCCCAATCTCGATCCCCGCACCGCAATCCTCGAGTCCGACGCCATATGGGTGGGCGGCGGGTCCGTCGCGAACCTGCTGGCGGTGTGGCGCGTCCACGGCTTGGACGAGGTGATGCGTGAGGCGTGGCAGTCCGGTGTCGTGCTCGGCGGTGTCAGCGCCGGATCCCTCTGCTGGCACACCGGCGGGACGACCGACTCGTTCGGCCCCGACCTTCGCGCGGTCACCAACGGGCTCGCCCTGCTGCCCTACGCAAACGGGGTCCACTACGACTCCGAGGCGCAGCGGCGGCCGTTGCTGCACCAACTGGTGGGCGATAGAACATTGGGAACGGCCTACGCCACCGACGACCGCGTGGGCCTGCTCTACGAAGGCACTGAACCGGTCGAGGTCGTCGCCGACCGGCCCCCCGCGCCCAGCAACGGGGCTGCCACTCCCCAACCGATGGCCTACCGCGTCGAGCTGGTCGGAGGCGAGGTCGTCGAGACGCCGCTGCCTCCTGGCCCCGTCAGCTCCAGCTCGGGGATGTAGGGGACGCCCGCAGCCTGCTGCTGCTGCGGGCCGGCATCCGGCTGACGCATCAGCTTCGATGGCCACCAGATTCGACCGCCGATCTCGTACGACAGTGCGGGCACGAGCAACGAGCGCACGATCAAGGTATCGATCAAGACACCGGCAGCGACGGCGAATCCGATCTGTTGCAGCACCACCAGAGGCAGCACACCGAGCACCAGGAACGTGGCAGCGAGCACCACGCCGGCACTCGTGATGACGCCACCGGTGACAGACAGTCCCTTGAGCAGACCCGGACGGGTGCCGAGCTTCAACGACTCCTCGCGCACGCGCGTCATCAAGAAGATGTTGTAGTCGATCCCGAGCGCCACGAGGAAGACGAAGGTGAACAGGGGGAACGACGCATCCGCACCCGGGAAGCCGCGTAGGTCGAAGGCAATCGACGACAAGCCCAGAGTGGCGAAGTACGAGAGCACCACGGTGCCGATCAACAGCACGGGCGCCAGGATCGCCCGGAGCAGGATCATCAAGATGACGAAGATGACGAGCAGAACCAGTGGTATGACGACCTTGTTGTCCCGGATGCTCGCCTGTTGCGTGTCGTAGTTGACGGCTGTCGTTCCGCCGACGAGCGCATCAGTGCCCGCGACGTCATCGAGGACGCTGCGCATCTCGACGACGGTTGCCTCGGCCGCGTCCGAGTCGGCGGCATCCGTCAAGGTGACGTCGATCTGCACCAGCCCGTCCACCACCAACGGCGCCAGCGGAGTCTCGATGGGCGCCCCAGCTTCAGGCGGAGGACCGGTGGGAGCGCCGGTGTACGGCACCACGGACGCCACACCGTCCAGGTCGCTGATTGCGGCCGTCATGGCGTCGAGCGAGTCCGCCGGGCCGATCACTGTTGCCGGGCTGCCCTCGCCGGCCGGGAAGTGCTCAGCGAGCTTCTCCTGGCCGGTCACAGAGTCGACGTCGTTGACGAACAGGTCGGTCGTGGCGATTCCGGACGCCGACAGGGTCGTGCTGAAGAAGGCCAGAACCGCCAGCCCGGCAGCAGCGCCGATCCATACGACCCGAGGTCGACGTCCGATCTGCCGGCTGACCTTTGCCCATGTGCCGCCAAGCTTGTCGTCCTGCTTGTCCTCGTGGGGCACCCGCGGCCAGAACGCCCAGCGAACCGGGTCGATGGTGAGCACGCGCGGTCGCCTGCTGGACGACATGAACTGACGCAGCAGACCACCGATGACGACGGCCAGCAGGCTCAGAACGGCGAGCAGACCTCCCACGATGGCGAACGGAGCCAACGGCGTGCCGAAGACCAGCTCCAGCACGATGCCCGGGATGATCACGCCAAGGAACGCGCCCAGCGGCAGCGCCGCTGAGGGCACGAGCAACAGCGCAGGCAGGAAGGTGAGCATCACCACTAGCGCAGACGCAATCCCTGCCGCAGCGACCGGCCCGGTCGACTTGTTGGAGTTGAGGTCGGAGAAGAGCAGCATCAGCAGGCCGAGGGACGCCGTGCCGCCGGAGGCGAGAATCGGCTCGACCGTTCCACGCCAAGCAGCGCGCAGCGCGTCGACCGGCCTCTCGTAGTAGTGCAGCTCTTCGCGGTAGCGGCTGACCATGAGCAGTGCGTAGTCGGTGCCGGCGCCGAACACGAGGACGGTCAAGATTCCCTGGCTCTGGCCGTTGAGGCTCAGCACGTCGTTGGTCGCGAGGAGATAGACCACTGAACTGGCCAACGAGAGGGCGAACCCAGCGCTGACCAGCGGGATCACCCAGAGGAACGGGCTGCGATACACCAGGATCAGGATCAGTGTCACCACGAGCGCCGTCGCGAGCAGCAAGGTTCCGTCGATGGCTCCGAAGACCGAGATGAGGTCGGCCAGCAACCCGGCTGGACCCGTGACGTAGCTCTCGAGACCGACGGGGTCGGACACCGCAGAGGCCGCATCGGTCAGAGCAGTCGCGACGGCCAGGACAGGCGACTCCCCGTTCGGCAGGGCGTCGGTTGTCTTGCCCTCCGAGAGCAGGACGGTGACAAGGATCGCCTTGCCATCCTCGCTGGGAACCGCGGTGACCGGCGCCGAGCCCAGGAAGTCCGACACCGGCTGCGTGACGTCGCTGTCGGTCTCTACCTCGACGGAGGGGACCTCGTCGACGAAGCCCGCCACGGCCTCTTGCTGGGCGGGCGTGATCGGCTGGTCGCTGACGAAGAGCACGACCAGCGGCAGCGTGGACTCCTGAGCGAACCGTTGCTGCTGTTCGATCACCCTCGTCGCCTCGGCGTCGGCCGGGAGGAACGTGGCGTTGTCGTTCTCCTGCGCGCTCGAGAGCTGCCCGGCGGCCGGGCCGATGACGCTGCCAAGGGCAAACCACGCGACGATCAGGACAATCGCGCCCCACACCCATCGGCGTGCGTGGCGGGTCCGCCCGCGCATCTCATGGATGGACTGCGAATCGGTCACGGAACTGTCCCCCGTAGCTGGTCGATGATCAACAGGCAATCTAGGCCAGACTGCCTGCTCCCGCCTTTCGGACACCGTCCCCCGGTGCGTGCGTCCGACGACGTAGGCTGGTCGCATGTCACTGGCGCTGCTGCGGGTCGGGTTCGGCCCGCCGCTGGGCGACGGCTACGTCGGCTACGAACAGGCGTGGTCACTGCAGCGACAGGTGCACGCCGAAGTGGTCGCCGGCACCCGACCCGACACCGTTCTCCTGCTCGAGCACTCCGCCGTCTACACAGCCGGCAAGCGCACGAACTCGTGGGAACGCCCGACCGACGGCACGCCCGTCGTCGATGTCGACCGTGGCGGGCGCATCACCTGGCACGGCCCCGGACAGATCGTCGGCTACCCCATTACCAGGCTGCCCGACCCCATGGACGTCGTCGCCTACGTGCGCCGCGTCGAGCAGGTTCTGATCGATGTCTGCGCCGACCTCGGCGTCGAGACCGGCCGGATCGACGGTCGCAGCGGCGTGTGGGTCGCGGCCGACGCCAACGGCTCCGACCGCAAGGTGGGAGCCATCGGCGTACGCGTCTCTCGGGGCGTCACGATGCATGGCTTCTCGCTCAACGTCGACAACTCGATGGACGCTTACCAGGTGATCGTTCCGTGCGGCATCACCGATGCCGAAGTCACGACCCTCTCGACTGAGCGCGAACGCGGTGGGTCGACTCCACTCACGGTTGTCGATGTTCTGCCGGTGCTCGAACGCCACCTGCCGGCTCTGAGCGCCTCCAGAGTGGTGGCTTCCGAGGTGGGTGCTCTGTGACGGTCGCACCCGAGGGTCGCAAGCTGCTGCGTATCGAGGCCCGCAACGCCGAGACCCCGATCGAACGCAAGCCACCGTGGATCAAGACCAAGCTGCGTACCGGTCCTGAGTACCGCAAGATCCAGCAGCTGGTGAAGGACGAGGGTCTGCACACCGTCTGTCAGGAGGCCGGGTGCCCCAACATCTTCGAGTGCTGGGAAGACCGCGAGGCCACCTTCCTGATCGGCGGCGACCAGTGCACCCGCCGGTGTGACTTCTGCCAGATCGACACCGGCAAGCCTGCGGCGCTAGATGTCGGCGAACCGCTCCGCGTGGCAGAGAGCGTGCGCACCATGGATCTGCGCTACGCCACGGTCACGGGCGTCGCTCGTGATGACCTCGCCGACCAGGGCGCGTGGCTCTACGCCGAGACAGTGCGACAGATTCACTCCCTGAACCCCGACACCGGGGTCGAGCTGCTCATCCCCGACTTCTCGGGCGAGCCCACCTTGCTGGCCGACGTCTTCGCGTCACGCCCAGAGGTGCTCGCCCACAACGTCGAGACCGTCCCCAGCGTCTTTCGGCGTATTCGTCCCGGCTTCCGCTACCAGCGCTCGCTCGACGTCCTCACGGCGGCACGCGACGCCGGGTTGGTCACCAAGTCGAACCTGATCCTCGGCCTCGGAGAGGACACCGACGAGGTCCTCGAAGCCATCGACCAGCTGGTTGCCGCCGGATGCGAGCTGCTCACCATCACCCAGTACCTCCGCCCCAGCGAACGGCACCACCCGATCTCGCGCTGGGTCACCCCCGACGAGTTCGACGCCCTCGGCCAGCAGGCGCTCGACCGCGGAATCGTGGCCGTGATGAGTGGACCGCTGGTCCGCTCCTCCTACCGCGCCGGACGGCTGTACCAGGAAGCGGTCGACGCCAGACAGAACGCCCCGACCCACCGGTTGAGCGCCCAGGAGTCGTAGGCTGCCCTCCATGGCACTGTGGAACAGGAAGAAGGCAGCGGAGGACCCGGCGGAGCCCAAGAAGCCCGGCCGCCTCTCGCAGATCAAGCAGACGTACGACATCACCAAGAAGTCCGACCCGAAGATCCCCTGGATCTTGGTGGGATCTCTCTTCCTTCCGTTCCTCGTGCTGCTCGGAGTCGGATACCTGACCGGGTACATGTTCATCCTCGGGTTCATCGGGTTCATGACCGGTCTGACCCTCGCGGCCTGGGTGTTCGGCCGTCGCGCTGAGCGTGCGGTCTACGGCCAGATCGAGGGCCAACCCGGGGCAGCTGCGGCGGCCCTGAACATGCTCCGTCGCGGCTGGACGGTCACTCCTGCCGTGGCCTTCACCAAACAGCAAGACTTGGTGCACCGCGTGGTCGGACGGTCCGGTGTCGTCCTCGTGGGCGAGGGCAACCACAACCGGGTGCGCGGCCTGCTCAACCAGGAGAAGCGCAAGGTGACCCGAGTGGCCCCCGATATCAGCGTGCATGAGATCTTCGCCGGCAACGGCGAGGACGAAGTTCCGCTGCGCAAGCTGCCTCGGGCGGTCACCAAGCTGCCGAAGTCCATTACGCCCGGTCAGGTCAACGAGCTCAACCACCGATTGAAGGCACTCGGGGCCCAGCAGGGCGCCATGCCGATCCCAAAGGGCCCGATGCCGCGCAGCGCCAAACAGGCCCGCAGCATGCGCGGCTAGTCCCAGCACCTCCTGAAACCGTCGAAGTGCGGTTCGCAGGGATCACCTAGGGCACAGACGCGATCCGTGTCGCCTTGAACGGAGCTGCCACAAGCTCGGCGACAGGGGCGTACACACCGGTCGCCATTGCTTGCTCCACGGCCGCGGCCTGTGCCTGGGCTGACTCCCATTCGGCGATCTCGACGAGGCCGTCCGGGTTGTCGATCACCTCGTAGACCGTGCTGCCCAGGAACCCAGGGGCCTGCGGCCCATGAGTCGCTGAGATGCTCGCTAGCAGAGTCTTGAGCTCAACTCGTGCCCCCGGTCGGGCCTGAAACTCGACAACAACCTTGATCGTCATCCGGTCCTCCACGTCTTCGGGATCAAGTCGCGATGCGGGACCTTGCGGAGTCCCTGGCTTGGGTCACACTCAGCGGTTCGCCAGCCTTCTGCAGGCCGATCACCGGCATGTTCTGGTAGATCGCCTCATAGTTTCCAGCGGCGACCTTGAAAGTCTCGTGCCAGATTCCTGCCGCGTTGCGGTCCTCGGACGCGAGTCGGTTCCACGCACGCCAGACCGGTGCGTGGCGTGCGCCGGGGTTGCGGGCGTAGCTCTCGAGGGCATCAAACGAGCGCCAGTATTGGACGATCACACCGCGTCCAGGCTCGCCATGTCGGGTGTAGCCGAGCAGGCCTTTGGACGCGTCGGCCTCGAGCTCGTCGAGCATCTCGGCCATCGCCATCAGCAGGCCACTGGCTTCGGTCGCCACGGCGGGGTCGTGCACCATGGCGCCGATCAGGAACACGACAAAATCACCATCGAGCTTGGCCGTCCACCGGCCGGGCTGAGGAATCACGAGGGGCAGTTTCTCAGTCACCGTCTTCGCTGTCCACGGCGAGATGAGGACTCACAGAGGGGTCACGCGGTCCGGAAGCGGCTCTACGCTGCCTTCATGTCCAACCGCGAGGTACCCACGCTGACGATTCGCGGCCCGGAATGTCTCGACACACTCGGGCCGCTCTGGCTGGCGCTGTTCGACCATCACCACTCGATCGGGGCGGCCTCACTTCCCGAGATCGACCGGTCTGAGTCGTGGCCTCGACGCCGCCGGATCTACGAGGACCTCTTCCAGAAGCCCGACACCTTCGCAGTGATCGTCGAGCAGGACAGCCGACCGGTGGGCTACGCCATGTGCCACATGCAGGACTACCCCGACGACACCTGGCAGACCACTGATCGGATCGGCATCATCGAGACGCTCTCGCTGCTACCGGAGGCTCGAGGCCAGGGTGCGGGAACCGAACTCATGGACGTCGCCGAGGCAGAGCTGCAGCGACGTGGAGCTGGCACGATGATGACCGCCGTCATGGAGGGCAACGATCAGGCAAGGGACTTCTACCTGCGCCGCGGGATGACACCCACGGTCACGTACCTGATGAGGCTCGGCCCACGACCCGCCTGACCCCGAGGGCTTCAGCGGACCCGGATCACGACGGTGCTGCCCACCTTGTCGTGCAGGCCGCGGCGGTCGCGGTCGTACACCACAGCAGGTATCACGACGGCCAACAGCAATGTGCGGCCCACGACGCGGGGGAACGACAACCGCTGCGACCCCACTGGCCAGACAGCCAGGCCCAGCAGCCACATCCCCAGAGTCGCGCCAGCCGTCATCAGAAGCAACACGTACATGACCACGAGGACGGCGAGGTTCACCAGACCGAACGTGTCGTCGCCTGGAACCGGGGGTCCGACGATCGCCAGCGACACACCCAAGACGATGAACCAGTCGATCACCAGCGCAGCGATTCGGCGTCCCCAGCCCGTAACCGCACCACGCCCGCTCTCGGGCAGGCCCAAGCGCTCACCTGGGTAGCCAACGTCGCCGTCGAGCCCCTGATCGATCTTGGGCCCGGAGAGCCACGATCCGATGTCTTTGCGGTCCACGGCTCCACGGTACGGGGCGCGTGTCACCCCTGCACTCCCGGACGTTCGTCACCGCTCAGCCGGTCGAGCCACCACTGCGCGGCGACTGGACGCCGGATACGCACTTTGGCCAGGTTGGCGTAGGCGGGATCGGCGAACCGTTCCTCCATCTCGAGCTTGGCCTTGTCGTAGCGCCGCATGGACCACTGGACCGGGTGGTACGGCTTTCTCCACTCGGCAAGCCGCTCGACGTTTCCGTTGAAGATGAGCTCGTTTCCCCAGGTCCGAGCCACCGAGCGTCGAAGGACACGGGCCAGGACGACCGACCGCGAGTAGTCCAGCCACACCACGGTGTCCGCCCGAGACCACACGAGGTCGCGTACCGACTCATAGCCGTACGTGTCGAAGACCCACTGGTCTCTCGCAGCGATGTGCTCCACATCGCTCACGAACGTTGGGATCGGCATCCAGCCCGGCCCGTGAAACAGGGCATCCATTTCGTGAAACGGGAGGTCGAGGCGTCCGGCCAGGTCTCGGGCGAAGGTGGTCTTGCCGGCACCGGTCACTCCCCCGACCAAGATCCGCTGCATTTCGGCAGGCTAGCCGCCCCACCGACGGCACAGGTAACGCGGCTGAAACACTAGGGACACCGACGAGAAACGGCGCCCCCGTAGCGTCGCGCATGTTCTGCCCGCCCCGGCTCGTGGGGAAGCGAGCCGGCCCTTCTGGAGGATGCATGTTCACCAGCGCTGACGAAGTCCTCGGCTACATCAAGAACAACGACGTGAAGTTCGTCGATGTCCGCTTCTGCGACCTGCCGGGGGTGATGCAGCACTTCAACGTGCCGGCGACCAACTTCGACAACGCCGCCTTCGACGAAGGCTTGATGTTCGACGGATCGTCGATCCGTGGTTTCCAGGCCATTCACGAGTCCGACATGAAGCTCGTGCCCGACCCTAAGACCGCCTTCATCGACCCGTTCCGAGCCGAGAAGACGCTCGTCATCAACTTCTCGATCCGCGACCCGTTCACTGACGAGCCGTACAGCCGCGACCCGCGCAACATCGCGGCCAAAGCCGAGGAGTACCTCAAGAGCACCGGCATCGCCGACACCGTCTACTTCGGTGCCGAGGCAGAGTTCTACGTCTTCGACGATGTGCGCTTTGAGACCAAGCAGAACACTGCTAGCTACTTCGTCGACTCCATCGAAGGCGCCTGGAACAGCGCCCGCAATGAGGAGGGCGGCAACCTCGGGTACAAGACGCGCTTCAAGGGTGGCTACTTCCCCGTACCCCCGGTCGACCACTTCGCCGACCTGCGGGACGAGATGAGCCTGACGCTCGAGGACGCGGGCCTCGAGGTCGAGCGTGCGCACCACGAGGTGGGCACCGGTGGGCAGGCCGAGATCAACTACAAGTTCTCGACGCTGACGCACTCAGCCGACCAGATCATGCTCTTCAAATACATCATCAAGAACGTGGCCTGGAAGAACGGCCGCACCGCCACCTTCATGCCCAAGCCCCTGTTCGGCGACAACGGCTCCGGTATGCACTGCCACCAGAGTCTGTGGAAGGACGGCGTCCCGCTCTTCTATGACGAGATGGGATACGGCGGCCTGTCTGACACCGCGCGCTACTACATCGGCGGGCTGCTCGCCCACGCCCCAAGTTTGCTGGCGTTCACGAACCCGACGGTCAACAGCTACCGACGCCTCGTGCCAGGCTACGAAGCTCCGGTCAACTTGGTCTATTCGCAGCGCAACCGCTCCGCTTGCATCCGCATCCCGATCACCGGGAGCAACCCCAAGGCCAAGCGCATCGAGTTCCGCGTTCCTGACCCGTCAGCGAACCCGTATCTGGCCTTCGCGGCGATGATGTTGGCCGGGATCGACGGCGTCAAGAACAAGATCGAACCGCCCGAGCCCGTCGACAAGGACCTCTACGAGCTGCCCCCGGACGAGCGTTCGGACATCCCCCAGGTGCCCGGTTCGCTCCCCGAGGTTCTCGCCGCACTCGAGGCCGACCATGAGTACCTGCTCGAGGGTGGCGTGTTCACGCCTGACCTCATCGAGACCTGGATTTCATGGAAGCGAGAGAACGA
>JAHEKZ010000056.1:0-8627 GCA_024644435.1 Actinomycetes bacterium
CGTCAAGGGCGGGGTCGATGTCAGAGGCGTTCTCGGGCCAGATCACGACATCAGGTGCCGGGGTCAGACCACGCCTCACGTCGTCGGCGAGCTGATGCGTGGCATCAAGATGCGCCGACAGCACGGCTTCCCGTTGCCCGAAGGCGTCCATGCCGGTACGCGGGACGTTGCCCTGGACGATGGCGACAGTGACCGGACGGCCACCATCGGAGAGCGGAATCGCCAGCCCACTGAACAGCACGACCAATGCCCCGCCCCCAACGATCGCCGTGCGAAGCCACTGGCGACGTCGCGCTGAGTGCACCGCCATCAGCACCAGACCGCTGCACAACACGACACAGAAGCCGAGCAGCGGAACACCGCCGATGGAGGCCCAGGCAGCGGTGGGAGCATCGGCTTGCGAGTGACCCAGGCGCCCCCAGGGGAACCCACCGAGAGGCAGCCGACCTCGAGCCGCCTCGATCGCCACCCACCAACAGGCGGCCCAGAGCGGCCATCCCGGAAGGCGGAGCAGCACCGCCGCACCGGCGCCGAAGAGCGCAGTGAACGCGGCTGAGAGGACGATGATCAGCAGCCAGGCATCGGGGCCGATCACAAGCAGCCAGGGAGTCAGCAAGGCGAAGAAGACCACCCCGAACACCGCTCCTAGCGCCGAACCTCGTGTCGCTCTGCGCCCCACCTGACAGCCGGTGTCGATGACGCCGAGGAAGAGAGCGACGGCCAATGGCGCGACAGGCCATATGTCGAACGGTGGAAATGCGAGAACGAGGAGCCCGCCGGCCACCCCCGCGCCAAGGGCCGAGCCCCAGAGCGGAACGCGCCATCGTGCACCGGGCGCGCCTGAGGAGGTCTTCGGGACGTCCTCAGCGACGGTGCTCACCCGACGACGGTAACCCGATCGTGCTCCCTAGGCGGGAGGGGGCACCACGATCGTGCCGGTAGCGGCCACTGCCAGCTCGGGCTGTGCGAGAACCTCTGCCGCCGCCTCACCGAGATCGGGCCGCCCACGGCTGACCACGTGCGCGGTGAACGACAGCTCGCGACTCCGGCGACCGACCCGGGTCACCGTGGCGGTCACCTCCAGGACGTCCCCAGCCCGCACGGGAGCAGTGAACTGGATGTCGGAGTATGAGGCGAAGAGTCCTTCGTCTCCATCGGTGACGATCATCAGGTCGGTGGCGACGTCGCCGAACAAGCCGAGGCTGTAGGCCCCGTCGACGAGGTTGCCGGCGTAGTGGGCATGGGAGTACGGGACGTAGCGCCGGTGGGTGACGCTCTGTCCCAGCCGGTCCTCGCGTGCGGTCTCGGTCATCGTGCGTTCGCCTTCTTCTTGGTGCGGGCTGACTTCTTCTTCGGCGTGCTGCACAGCTGGTGGACCAGGTAGCTGGCTACCTCACCCGGCGTCGTGCCCTTCACGAAGACCCGATCGACGCCGAGCTCATCGGCCGCTGTTTCGTCGAACCGGGGGCCGCCAACGATCAGTACCGGTGACTTCCCCGCCGGGTAGGCCTCGCGGAATGCCGCCGACATCTGCGTCACGTTGTGCAGATGGGCGTCTCGCTGCGTGACGACCTGGCTCACGAGGACCGCATCGGCCTTGAGGTGCTGGGCCCGCTCGACGAGATCGGGCACCGACACCTGTGCGCCCAGGTTGTGCACCTCCAGTCCCTTGTACGCCTCGAGTCCCTTCTCGCCGGCCCAACCCTTGATGTTGAGGATCGCGTCGATCCCGACCGTGTGGGCGTCGGTGCCGATGCAGGCGCCGATCACCACCAGCGGGCGCTGCAGGGTGCGTTTGACCGATGTGCCGACTTCTTTCGGCGACAGCAGCGGGAACTCACGTTCGATGACCACAACTTTGTCGAGGTCGACCAGGTGGCTGCACCGCCCGTAGACCACGAAGAAGGTGAAGTGCGGGCCCATCGCCTTGGCGTGAACGACCATTGCCGGTTCGAGACCCATCTTGCCCGCGAGCTGAAGGGCGGCACCCTCCGCGCGCTTGTCGTGAACGACGGGCAGGGTGAAAGAGACCTGGACCTGGCCGTCACCGGTGGCATCGCCGTACGGCCGGATGATGTGTGACTCCTTGCGCTTGCTCATCGGGTGCCTCCTTTGCCGCCGGCAAAGTACTCGTCGAGCAGCTCGCTGGCCGGGTTGTAGTAGTCGCGAGAATGCTTGGCGACTCCCTCGAGACCGCGGCCAGCGTCCGCTGGCCGTCTCATGAGTCCAAACGTCCCGTCGGCGATCGCGTTCAGCAGCTGGTCGTCGACGATCCTCTCGAGGAGGTCAATGGCCTCGGCCAGCACCTGGTGGGAGCGTTGCACCACAAATCCGTCGTGCGCAGGCACGAAGTCTTCTGACAGGCCCTTCGTCGACTCCATCACATAGCGAACGTTCTGCAACGCCAGGTCGCGGTCGGAGAGCCATGGCGTGTGGACTGCCTCGGTGAGCATCCCGACGAGCAGGATGTCCTGTGACGTCATCGACCCGACAAGGTTGAAGAACCCGTTGAGCAGGTAACCCCGGAAGACATCGCCGGTCATGTGTTTGGTGGGGGGCATCCACTTGAGCGGCGCGTTCGGGAAGAGCTCACGCGCCAGCAGGGCATGGGCGAGCTCCATCCGGAACGATTCTGGCACCGTGGGGTTGATCTCGAATGCGTGTCCGAGCCCCAGCTGCGCGTCAGTGAGGCCGGCCTCCTTGCCGAAGAACTCGTTCAGCAGCTGGCTCACCGTGACCGTATGGGCCGCTTCAACACCGTCGGCGGTGGTGAGGTAGTTGTCCTCACCGGTGTTGATGATGATGCCTGCCCGCGCATGCACTTGTCGGCTGAACCGTTGGTCGACGAACGTTCTGATGGGGTTGATGTCGCGGAACAAGATGCCGTACATCGAGTCGTTGAGCATCATGTCGAGCCGCTCGAGCCCGGCGAGCATCGCGATTTCAGGCATGCAGAGCCCAGATGCATAGTTGGTCAGCCGCACGTACCGACCCAGCTCTGCCGAGACCTCGTCGAGAGCGTTCCGCATCAGGCGGAAGTTCTCCTGGGTGGCGTAGGTGCCGGCGTAGCCCTCACGCGTCGGTCCTTCCGGCACGAAGTCGATCAGCGACTGCCCTGTCGAGCGGATCACCGCCACGATGTCGGCACCTTCGCGGGCTGCTGCCTGCGCCTGGGGGATGTCCTCGTAGATGTCTCCGGTGGCGACGATCAGGTAGATCCAAGGCTTGGGAGGGTCGCCGTACTTGGCAATCAGCCGGGCGCGGTTCTTGCGGCTCGAGTCGATGCGGCGCATGCCTGCCGCTGCTGATTTCCGGGCCGCGGTCCTGGCACGCTGCTCATCGCGCCCCTCGGGCAGGTGGAAGATGACGCCCCCAGCGGCGGCCTTCTGAGCCAGAGCGGTGAGATCGGCGTACGCGCCGCTCGCCAGGGCATTCCACACCGGAAGGGCCACCCCATGCTCGAGGCCGACGTCCTGCCGTACGGCATCAACGACGTGGTTGACCCATGGCTCCCCCTCGGAGTCAGCACCCGAAAGTCCGGCCAGACGCAGGACGGCGCGCTCGACGCTGACCGTGGTGTGGGTCTTCGCAAGGGTGACGATTGGCTTGCCGGCCTTGCGCGCCAGGCTGCGGGCCTTGCGAACCACCACCGGATCGAGATCGAGCTTGCCTCTTCGGGTCACGAAGGCCTCCCAGGAGTGTTCCGGTCGTCTCGGTGGTGCGCGCGGACGTCGTCAGCTGTGTAGACGGTACGGCCAGCGACCACCGTCCGTAGGCACACGGGGTCGTTGGATCCATCGGCGAGTGAAGGGAGCCCTGGCACAGCCGCCCGGGGATCGGTCGACCACGCAGCCACCCTGCGGTCAGGGGTCTCGACCACGAGCTCGTCGCAGCGCCACATCGCCAGGTTGGCCGGCTCCCCAACCGCCAAGGTGCCACCGCGCCTGCCTGCCGCTCGCCAGCCACCTCTGGTGTGTGCTGTGAAGGCGGCTCGAGCAGTGAGCCGCTCGCTGGGGCGCTGGTGGTGCACGGCGGCGCGAACCGCCGACCAGGGCGCGAGCGGGGTCACCGGGGCGTCCGAGCCGAAAGCCAGGGGTATCCCAGCGCTCTGCATGGTGGCGAGCGGGTTGAGCTGCTCGGCGCGCTGAGGCCCCAGCCGTTCGGCATACATGCCCGAACCGCCTCCCCACCAGGCATCAAACATCGGCTGGACGCTGGCCAGGATTCCGAGACCGGACAGCACCGTCCGAGCGCGCGCATCGACCATCTCGACATGCTCCAGCCGGTGCTGCGCGGCGCGCACCGCGTCTGCTCCCACAACCTCGGCGGCCTCGGAGAACCCGGCGACGACAAGGTCCATGGCTGCGTCACCGATCACGTGGTAGCCGGCCTGGACGCCAGCCTCGGAACAGGCGATGACGTGATCCCTGATCTGCGAGGCAGTCGTGTAGGAGGCACCGTTGGTCTGAGCATCGTTGTAGGGGTCGCGCAGAAATGCGGTGCGTGACCCGATCGCACCGTCGACGAAGTGATCACCGGCCGCACCCCGTGCGCCAAGCGAGATGGCAATCTCGGGCCCACCGCCCTCGCCCCAGTAACCAACGACGTCGAGCCCTGATGCTGGACCGACGGTGTCGAGGAGATCTGTGAAGTCGTCGGCGCTGGAGATCTCCGGACCCCCGAGCTCGTGGACCATGCCGATCCCGAGCGACGCGGCGTGTTGCAGGCACACCCGCTGCGCGGTCCGACGTTGCTCGGTGGTGACCGAGTCCAGGGCGATCCGCCGCACCACGTGGTGGGCCTGCTGAGTGAGCCAGCCGTCAGCGGAGTACCCCGCTACCTGCCTGACCTCGGGCGCCAGCGCGACGAGGGCGGATGAGGCAACACACGAGTGGACATCGACCCGAGAGAGGTAGACCACTCCCCCGTACGAGGCCTTGTCGAGCTCGGTCTGGTGCGGTGGACGGGCTTCCGGCCAGCGCGACTCGTCCCATCCATGGCCCAAGATCACCCCGCCGCGGAGCCGCCGCGAATGGGCTTCGATCCGGTCGAGAGCATCGGACAGCGAGGTGGCGGCCGACAGGTCGAGGCCCGACAGGTTCAGACCCGTCGAGGTCACGTGGACATGGGCGTCGACGAAAGCGGGCGCGAGGAACGCATCGTCGAGTTCGACGACCTCGTCGATGCCGTCGGCATGGACTGATGCTGCTGCGTCAGTACCCACCCAGGCAATCTCGTCGCCATCGACCACGAGGGCGGTGGCGAACGGGTCTGCAGGGCTGTAGACCCGGCCCCCGCGGTAGAGCGTCGTGCTCACTCGCTCTGCCCCTCGTGCGAGAGCCGACGGGTGAACAGGTCGCGCACTCCCTCCGCTTCCCGCAGGAGGTGGAAGGCGTACTCGGCGTGCCCCGGCGTATAGCCGTTACCGATCAGCATCGTCGTGTCGGACGCCAGGCCCTCGGCTCCCAGCGCGGCCGCACTGAACGACGTGGCCATCGAGAAGAAGATGACCGTGCCGCCCTCGGGAGAGGTCGACAGGATCGCCCCGTGCTCGCAGCCGGGAACGTCTACACAGACGACCGTGATGTCAGCCGGCCCGCCCAGCGACGCTTCCACGGCATGTGAGAGCGCGACCGGGTCGCGGGCATCGGCAATGGCGACCACGTCGGCAAGTCCGACATCTGAGAGCAGGTCGAACTCCGAAGCGAACGGCACGATTCCGACCGACCGTCTGGCACCGGCATCCCGTGCGGCGGCCAGTGAAAGGGAGCCGCTCTTGCCGGCACCTCCGATAACCGCAACCGTGGGCTCGTGACCGCGGTCGACGTACTGACCAACCACTCGAGCCGTGAGGGCAGGCGCCCCAGCGACGTCCATGACGGCCATAGCCAGCGTCGACGGCAGGTCTTCGGGTACCGACGCTGCGATCGTCCGGCCGAAGAGGATCGCGTGCCCCCGGCAGGGAACCTGTTCGCTGAGTCCGTCCCAGCTCTCGAGCGCGTCTGAGATGACGAGAGGGGTCAGACTGAGCGACACCAAGGTGGTGATCTCCTGCCCGACCGTGACGTCGAGCTCGGCGTGCGGGCCAACGGCGTCGACGGTTCCGACCAGCATCCCGCCTGAGCCGGTCACCGGGTTCTGCATCTTGCCCCGTTCGGCAATGATCTCGAGCACCTCGGCCCGGACGGCCGCGCCGTCGCCGTCGTGCTTGGTGATCAGCTGTCGGAAGGACGCAGCGTCGAGGTTGAGAACTGACACCGAGATGCGCACCTCGTCAGGCCAGATCTCGGGGCTGGCGTCGAGGCGGGTCGCGGCCTGGGGAAGCACACCAGGCGGTTCCATGACACGGTGCAGTCCCACAGGGGACGAAGGAGTCGTTCGGGTCACCGGCTGATCTTGTCAGTCAGTCCGGCCCGACCGCCACCACCTTGGAGCAGGCGGTCCGCAACAAGATGACAACAACCAGTAATTCACTGGACAAGTTGCGGTGGTTCATTGATTCAGCAGGAAGATCTCCGTACGCTCTCACTACCGAAAACGGCCGAAGGAGCGCCAGTGAGCCACCCCCTACCGCAGCCGTACGACTACCGCCAGCGCGAGGTCCGTGAACCGGACTGGACACGCCTGCCCGGCTGGAACGAGGTCACCACCGCTGAGTGGGAGAACGCCCAGTGGCAGCGCTCCCACTGTGTGAAGAACCTCAAGCAGCTACGAGCGGTGATGGGCGACCTGCTCACCGATGCCTTCTACGAGGACCTCGAGCTCGACCAGGCCGAGCGGGCCACCATGTCCATGCTGATCCCGCCGCAGATGGTCAACACGATGGTGCCCGACTCGCACGACACCGGAGTTCCGACGTCTCAGACCTTCACTGAGGCGTTCTACGCCGACCCGATCCGTCGCTACATGCTTCCGGTCTTCAGCGACCGACGCACCGACTGGCCATCGCACCCCTACTCCAGCCGCGACTCGTTGCATGAGCACGACATGTGGAAGGCCGAGGGGCTCACCCACCGGTATCCGACCAAGGTGCTCGCCGAGGTGCTCTCGACCTGTCCCCAGTACTGTGGACACTGCACCCGGATGGACCTCGTCGGCAACTCAACGCCCACCATTCAGAAGCTCAAGCTCGAGCTCAAACCTGTTGACCGGATGCAGCAGCACATCGACTACCTGAAGGCGACGCCGTCGGTTCGCGATGTGGTGGTCTCAGGCGGCGATGTTGGCAACATGCCGTGGAAGAACCTCGAGGCCTATGTCGACAAGATCCTCGAGGTCGAGAACATCCGCGACATCCGCCTGGCCACGAAGGCTCTGATGGGCCTTCCCCAACACTGGTACTCCGACGAGGTACTTGCCGGCGCCGAACGCCTTGCCACCAAGGCGTCGGCACGCGGCGTCGGGCTCGCCGTGCACACCCACGTGAACCACGCGAACTCCGTGACGCCACTGGTCGCGCGCGCCTCGCGTGGACTGTTGGACGCCGGTATTCGCGACGTCCGCAACCAAGGCGTTCTGATGGCGGGCATCAACAACAGCGTCGAACGGATGCTCGACCTCTGCTTCGCCCTGCTCGACGGTGCCAGCATCCTCCCCTACTACTTCTACATGCCTGACATGATCCCGTTCGCCGAGCACTGGCGAGTGTCACTGGCCGACGCGCAGCGGCTGCAGCACGGCGTCATGGGATATCTTCCAGGGTTCGCTACTCCACGGGTCACGTGCGACGTCCCCTTCGTCGGCAAGCGGTGGGTGCACCAAGTCGACGAGTACGACCACGTGCTCGGCATCTCGTACTGGTCGAAGAACTACCGAACGGGCATCGAGCTCGACGACCCGGACGCCGTGCGCAAGAAGCACGTGTACTACGACCCGGTGCACTCCCTGCCCGAAGAGGGCCAGGATTGGTGGGTCAACGAGGGGTATGCCAAGGGACACATCGCAGCCGAGTCTCACGCGGCTGCGGCCGCGTCACGGGCGGCGGCGGAAGCAGATCTGGCTCCGAGCCACTAGCCGTTCGGCGTTGTGGACGTGCGTCCGGGCTAGGCTCCGCCTGTGGAGCACGAGGTCCGGTACGCGATAAACGACGGTGTTCACATCGCCTACACCGTCGTGGGCGATGGCCCGATCGACCTCGTCTACACCTCCGGTATCTGGTCGAACCTAGACGTCATGTGGGAAGAGCCTCGATGGGCCCGTTTCCTCGACCGTCTCGCGTCATTCTCCCGACTCATCGCCTTCGACATGCGTGGCGTTGGACTGTCCGATCGGGGAAACGAACCACCATTCCTGGAGTCGCAGATGGACGACCTGTCTGCCGTCATGAAGGCGGCGGGCAGCGAGAAAGCTGTCATATTCGGTGGTGCACGAGGCGGGGCCATGGCAATGCTCTTCGCGGCGACCTACCCGGAACGCACCAAGGCGTTGGTGCTGTACGCCGCGGTCGCGAAGACAGTGCGCAGCGTGGACTTCCCGTTCGGCAAGTCGCCCCAGGACCAGCAAGAGTTCTTCGACCGGTTTGTCTCGGAGATGGGCACGGGGACGAACCTTGATCTGCAGGGACCGACCGGACTCGACGACCCGCGCTTCGTGCGCTGGTGGGCTCGCTTCGAGCGTCTTGTGGCGTC
>JAHEKZ010000056.1:8727-12577 GCA_024644435.1 Actinomycetes bacterium
CTGCGCGGACGTAGGGCTAGCGGGACACCTGGTCCAGGGTGTCGGAGTACCTGACGGCGGCACGCACCGGGTCGAAGGGGCCGTTCTTCTTGCGGTCAGCTCGCAACTTCTCGCGGGCCTGCTTGATCCCCTCGCGAAGTTTCTGCCGCCTTAGTTCCGCCGGTGACAATGCCGGACCGCCAGCGCTCGTACTCGTAGATCCGGTGGAGCCTGGGCTCGTGTACGTCGACGTCGTTCCTGGATCGGTTCGGTCGCCGCTCCGTGATCCCGACCCCGCATCTCCGCTCCGCCCGCCGTCCGAGCGAACCCGGAAGACCTCGGCGGCCCAGAGCGAGCCGCCTCCCTTGACCACGGCGATGCCGACGTCGTCCGCGTCAGCCTTGAGGATGTTCGCCCGGTGGGGGGCGGAGTTCATGAGCACGTCGTGCAGCGACCTCACTGAACCAGCGAAGGCGACGTTCTCACCGATCCAGCTCCAGCAGCAGGCGCGTCCGCCAAGGTCTGGCGTGTGGGTGAGTGTGCCGGACTTGGCCATGATCGAGGCGCGCTCGGCGGCGATTGCGTTGAGGTCGGAGGCCGCAGCCAGCGGCGCCAGACCGTTGTTTGCCCGCGACTGGTTCACGAGGGTCAGCAGGCTGCTGGCCTCGCCCGAGGCCTCGACCGGGGTACTGGCGGGCCGCCATGCGGCCGGAAGAACGACCGCTGCGAGGAGCGCCGCTGTCGCCAGCAGCGCCGAAATGAGCACGAGGCGCCGACGTCCTCCGGTGCCGGTCTGCTGACCGTCGGAGGACGTGTTCCACTGCTCTGCATGCCGTCGCCCTGCCACAGATCCTCGCCTTCGCTCGTTCTCCGGTCGGGGCGACGGTGCGTAGTAAAGCCGCCGTGACCATTTCGTGATCAGGAGCGACCCTAACCCGAACGGGTGACGGGGCCCAATCGAGACGACGCCCGGCGCGTCTGGAAGAAAAGGATCTTTCGGGCAATTAGGACCGCTAGGAGCCGGCCGGGTCCGCTGTCCCGCCAGGCGGGGGCTTGGTCACGAGCCCGCCGATATCTCCCACATCAGGGGCGCGATTCTCGTAGGGGACGCTGAGCACCACGGTGGTCCGCGTGGTCACGTGGGCGCTCGCCCGGAGGTCGGCAAGCAGCTGCTCGAGCGCCAGGGGACTGGCCACCCGCACCTTGAGCACGTAGTTATGATCGCCGGCAACGCTGTAACAGGACTCCACCGCCCGAAGGTGAGCCACCCGGTCCGGGATGTCGTCGGGGTCGGCCGCGTCGATCGGAGAGATCGAGACGAACGCGGTCATCGGCAGTCCCACGGATTCCAGGTCGACCACGGCACGGTAGGCAGTGATGACGCCGCGTTGCTCGAGCCGACGGACTCGCTGGTGCGCGGCCGAGGTCGACAGGCCGGTGAGCTTGGCGAGCTCGGTGTAGCTCATCCGCCCATCGGTGCCAAGCAGGTGCACAATCTGGCGGTCGTGTTCGTCTAGCTCATCCACGCGCGCCACTGTACCGGCGCCCTAGGACGGCCGGAGCCCGCGTCCGATCACGACGCGTTGGATCTGGTTAGTGCCTTCGACGATCTGCAGCGCCTTGGCCTCGCGGAAGTAGCGTTCGGCCGGGTAGTCCTTGACGTACCCCGCTCCCCCCAGCACCTGCACCGCATCGGTGGTGACCCGCATCGCCATGTCGGTGGCGAAGAGCTTGGCCATCGCCGCCTCCACCCCGAACGGCTCGCCGCGATCACGTTTTCGGGCAGCTGTCAGGTAGAGCGCCCGCGCTGCCGCCACCTGGGTAGCCATGTCTGCCAACAAGAAGGACAGGCCCTGGAAGTCGGCGATCGCCCTCCCGAACTGGTGACGTTCGTGGGCGTAGCGGACAGCGAGATCGAGAGCTGCCTGGGCAATTCCCACGGCACACGCCGCCATCCCCAGACGTCCACCGTCGAGCGCCGCAAGGGCGATCCCGAACCCGGAGCCTTCCTGTCCGATCAGCCGGTCACCATCCGCTGGCACGTCGTCGAACACCATCTGGGCGGTCGGCGAGGCCGAGAAACCCAGTTTCCGCTCGGGCGGACGCGCCGAGAGGCCGGGCGAGTCCGCGTCCAGAAGGAGACAACTGATGCCTTTGGGGCCGTCGTCAGAGGTGCGGACCATTGCGACGTAGAAGTCGGCGACTCCACCATGGCTGATCCATGACTTCACACCCGAGACCCGGTAACCGCCCTGCGTTCGCTCGGCTCGGGTCGTGAGGGCGGCAGCGTCGGACCCGGCGTCAGCCTCCGACAGGCAGTAGGCACCAAGCAGCTCTCCGCCCAGCATCGCTGGCAGCCATCGCTGTTGTTGCTCGGCGCTACCGAAAATGGCAAGCGGGAAGCAGGCCAGGGTGTGCACGCTGACCCCGAGACCAACCGAGGCCCAGGCCGAAGCGAGCTCCTCGATGACCTGCAGGTAGTCGTGCAGAGGAAGGCCGCCGCCTCCATGCTCCTCCGGGAACGGAAGGCTCAGCAAGCCCGCGGCCCCTAGCGTCCGGAAGACTTCGCGCGGGAACTCACCGGCTTCTTCGGCGGCCGCTGCCCTCGGGGCCAGGAGGTCATCACACATCTGCCGCACTGTTGGGAGGAGTTCCGCAGCGCTCGGGTCGGTGAACTCTCGCGAGACGGTCAGTGCCACGGGCGGCCTCCCCCCTCATCGACCCCGGTCATGAGCTGAAGGCTGCGTCGACCACGACAAGGTCATGCGTCGTGTTGTTGAGTGAGTCGACTCCCGTCTCGGTCACGACGACGATGTCTTCGATCCGGGCGCCGTGCCGGCCGGACAGATAGATTCCGGGCTCCACGCTGAACACCATGCCCTCACGCAGCGGCTCGACGTTCCCCTCGACGATGTAGGGATCTTCGTGGGTCTCCAGACCGATTCCATGTCCGGTCCGATGGATGAATTGATCGCCGTAGCCGGCCCCGGCGATCGTCGAACGTGCCACGGCATCGACGGACTCAGCCGTGGCACCTGGGCGTACTGAATCGACCGCTCGACGTTGGGCGTCCTGCAGCACGTTGTAGTACGCCACGAAGTCATCGGGGGCGTGGCCGATCGCGTACGTGCGGGTGGAGTCGGAGCAGTAACCGCTGGGCATGGTTCCTCCGATGTCGACGACCACGGTGTCGCCGACATCGAGAAGACGGTCAGAGAGCTCATGGTGGGGGCTCGCCCCGTTGGGGCCGCTCGCGACGATCACGAAGTCGACCGTGACGTGTCCCTCCTCGAGGATTGCCTCGGCGATGTCGTCGCCCACCTCGCGTTCGGAGCGCCCCGGCCGCAGCAGGCTTGGCACTTGCTCGTGGACGCGGTCGATGGCCCGCCCCGCGTGCCGTAGGTGCTCAACCTCGGCTGGGCTCTTGATCATCCGGAGCTGGCGAAGGAGCGGGCTGGCCAGCTGCTGACGAGCCGTCGGCATTGCGTCGCGTAGCCGGAGGACCGCTGCCGCCACCATGGAGTCGCTCAAGGCGACCACTTCGGCGCCGCCACAGAGGTCGCTGACCATCGCGTAGGGGTCTTCGGTCTCGGCCCAGCCTCGGATCGCGATGTTGAGCTGCCCCAGCGGTGACGCCGATGCTGCTGGCACCTCGAGTCCTGGCGCCACGAGCACGGGGTCACCGGTGGCGGGGACAACCAGACAGGTAAGGCGCTCGAGAGCGATGGCCCGGTAGCCGGTGAGGTACGTCAGATCCGGGCCAGGGGTCACAAGGAGGGCACCTACACCTGCTCGTTGCACAAGTTCCTGGGCCGCCGTCAGGCGGCGGCGATCAGCTGCTGGCTCCACGCTGGCCACCGTACCCCGACCC
>JAHEKZ010000057.1:0-8922 GCA_024644435.1 Actinomycetes bacterium
GCTGGGACCACGGACTACCGGCAGATCCTCGCTGAGATCCTCGAGAAGAGATGTCAGGGTTCACCATCGGTCTTCCCCGATCTGACGTCGGACCGGTTGGGTGTGGTCAGAGCTCGGGGCTAACCACGCCGGGCGGTTCGTCCATGGTGTTCACCAGGGAGTGTGCGGCCATGACCAAGTAGTTCCACAGCTCGTTCTCGAGCTCGGGGGCCAGGTCGAGGGAGTCGACCGCAGAGCGCATGTGCAGCAGCCATTGATCGCGGGCGAGGGAGTCGACCCGGTACGGGTGGTGTCGCATCCGCAGTCGCGGATGCCCGCGCTGATCTGAGTAGGTGGTCGGCCCGCCCCAGTACTGCTCGAGAAACATGCGCAGACGGTCTGCGGCCGGTCCTAGGTCTTGCTCGGGATAGAGCGGCCGGAGCACCTCGTCGTCGGCGACGCCGGCGTAGAAAGCCGCGACGAGTCGGGTGAAGGTGTCGTGTCCACCGACGCGCTCGTAGAAGGTTTCAGATGATTCGTCCACGCGGGTGATTGTTCCAGGTGGACTTAAGACGAGGTGCTTGCCCTTCCGATGGAGAACGGGAACGGGCACGGGGACCAGAAATGCGTGGCTTCGAACCTCCGCATCGCGGCCACATTGGACCCCATGGCGGCGGCGTCAGGCGTGCACCAACCCTCCTCGGTGCGCACTTGGCCCGCCGCCCTTTCACGTCACACGTCAGGTGCTTCTTCGCCTAGTCCTTGGGGTCCGGGCAGCGGCATCGAAAGGCCAGCGGCTTCGAGAGCCGTCACGACCCGAGCTCTGAGCTCGCGGCCGACTCCCACCTGCTGCTCGTGGACGGTGTGCAGTCGAATCCGGATGGTCACGGACATGGCGGTCACGGACTCGACGCCGATGACTGGCGCATCCGGCATGATCTTGACCTCCCACACGGGATCGTGCTGCAGCTCGGAGACCGTCGATGCGAGCACCTGCTTCGCCTGTTCCAGGTCGGTGCCGTGTGCAACGGGGATGTCGACGACAGCCACCGACCATCCTTGGCTCTGGTTTCCGAGCTCGGTGACCGATCCGTTCGTGACGTACCAGATGGTGCCGTCGAAGTCGCGCACCGTCGTGATCCGCAAGCCGACGTCTTCCACCGTCCCGTTCACGCCATTGACCATCACAACATCACCGACGCCGTACTGGTTCTCCAAGATCATGAAGACGCCAGACAGGAAGTCGCGGACGATCGTCTGTGCGCCGAAACCGATCGCAATACCGGCGATTCCCGCGCTGGCCAGCAGCGGCGCAATGTTGATGCCCAGTGCGGCAAGAGCGAAGAGGAGCGCCACGGCGATGATCACGAAGGTGCCGACAGATGTCAGCATTCCTGAGACTGCGGCGGCTCGCGCCCGGTATCTCGCGATGGCCATGTCGCGGTCGCGGGCGGACTCCTTGTCGGCGGCGACATAGCGGGTGACGGCCGACTTCGTGAACGTCTCGGTGCTGCGCCGCACGAAGCGGCGCCAGATCCATCGGGCCAGCAGCGCCAGCACGACGATGAGGGCCACCACGATCAAGGCACCGAGAAACGTGTTGTCGATGAAGTTGGCCACCTGGTCGGCGACTGACTCTTTGGCGGTGATCGTCATGGTGGTCGAACGCTACTGCGTCAGGCGTCCCAGGCAAGCCCGGTGTGCGCTGCGGCGAACGTCAGCGTGTCGACCGAGAGCTCAACTGCCCTGGTGACGGCCCGCGCGCCGTGCCCGACGTCAGACTCACGCCGGACCAGCACCGGGCGGTGACCCGACGTTGAGTGCTGCATGGCTGCGGCCATCTTGCGGCCGTGCAGGGGGTCCACCCTGGTGTCGCCGTCGAAGATGGTGAACAAGGTCGCTGGGTAGTCGACGTCTTCACGTACGTGGTGGTAGGGGGAGTAGGACAAGAGCCACCCCAGCTCGGTCGGGTCAGAGGCCGACCCGTACTCATCCGACCAGGTGGGGCCGAGGCCGTACTCCTCATACCGCACCATGTCGAGCAGGGGTGCGGCGCAGATGACGGCTGAGTAGAGATCGGGCCGCTGCGTGAGGGCTGCGCCGACCAGCAGGCCCCCGTTCGACCCACCTGAGATCGTCAGCTGGTCGGCGGTGGTGACGCCATGGTCGATGAGCCACATGGCGGCGGCGTGAAAGTCGTCGAAGACGTTCTGCTTGGTGTCGCGCATTCCGGCCCGGTGCCAGTCCTCGCCCTCCTCGCCACCTCCGCGCAGGTTCGCGACCACGTAGACGCCGCCGGCTTCGACCCAGGCGAGGATGGTCGCCGAGTAGGCCGGAGTGAGGGGCACCCCGAAACCCCCGTAGCCGTTGAGGATGGTGGGTGCGGGGCCGCTGCCGGCATCCGCGCGGCGGATCACGAACATCCGCACGGGGGTGCCGTCTTTCGATGGATACACCACTTGCTCGGAGGTCGCTGGCGGCACGTCGACCGAGCCAGGCGCGCTGGCCCACAGCGATGTGGCGTCGCTCACCGCGTCGTAGTGGTAGACCGACGCCGGAGTGATGTGGTCGGTGTAGCCGAACCACGCCTCGTGCCCGCCCTCGGGGCGGTCACTGATGCCGGCAACCGTGCCGAGTCCTGGCATGGGGACCGACCCGGTCTCGGCGCCCGAGCGAAGGTCGTGCCGGTGGATCCGTCCGACCGCGTGGTGGCTGCGGACGACCAGCAGGACGGGGTCGGGGAGAGCCTCACCGTCGAGCACCGCCCACCCTTCGAGCACGGCTTCGGGGTCCTCCGGGACGAGTACCCGCCAGTCGTCCAGAGACCAGACGCCTGGTTCGGTGACGAGGATGCGTCCACGCGGAGCCTGGGCGTTCGTGTAGGCGTAGATCAGCCCGTCGCGGCCGAAGTGCAGTGACGTCTGTGCGTCGACGTCCTCCTGGACGGTGACCAGTTCAGGCATGTCAGGGGCAGAGGCCGCGATGTCGGCCACCCACAGGTCGTTGCGGGGCTCGGTTCCGGCAGCGGCAGTGATCGACAACCACCTGCCATCGCGGCTGACCGTGACGCCGTAGTAGTTGGTGGCGTCCAGGCCATCACCGAAGATCATCGTGTCGGTGTCGGGATCTGACCCGACGTGGTGCATCCAGACGCGGCGATGGAACTGCTCTTCGCCCTCGGGAACCTGGTCCGCAGGTAGCCGGCGCACGTAGTAGTACGACTTGGCCCCGGGCAGCCATGCCACGGGCGAGTAGCGCGCGCGGTCGATCGGGCCGTCGACGAGGTCGCCGGTGGCCACGTCCATCACCCGAAGGACAGACTCTTCGGTGCCGCCCTCGGAGAGCTGGTAGGCGAGCAGGTGACCCTCTTTGCTCGGCTGCCACGTGTCGAGGGTGGTGGTGCCCGACGCGTCGAGTGCCATCGGATCAATCAGCGTGCGCTCTGAGCCGTCTGCCTCGATGACGATGAGCACGGCGTGTTCCTGGTCAGCGCTGCGACGCATGACGAACTGCCGGTCGCCACGCCAGACAGGAGCTGTGACGATCCCGGCACCCACCAGCTCGGTGACCCGTCGGCGGACGTGCTCCTTGCCCGGCCAGCTGTCGCGCGCCTCGGTGAAGAGCGCATCCTGGGCGAGCGACCAGCTCTTGGTGCGCGCATCGTCTGCATCCTCGAGCCAGCGATAGGGATCGGGAACCGGGGTGCCGTGCAGCGTGTCGACGAGCGGCAGTCGCTCGGCGTCGGGGTAGGTGGGGCGGTCAGCGTCAGACATGTTGCCCACCCTAGAGCCCCGGCCCGGCTGATCCCGGGGGGTCACTGCTGGCCACGGGGCGTGACTCGGGTCACACTGGTAGCGCCATGTCTCGAGCACTGGTGTTGAACGCCACCTACGAGCCGCTCTGCGTCGTCGCCGACCGCCGGGCGCTGGTGCTCGTCCTCTCTCAGAAAGCGCACGCCGTTGAGCAGACCGATCGGGTCGTGCGCAGTGAGCGGCGGGTGGAACCGCTTCCCTCGGTCGTGCGGTTGGTTCGGTACGTCCGCGTCCCGCGTCGGGCGGCTGTCCCCTTGACGCGGCGAGCCGTCTTCGCTCGCGACGGCGGCCGTTGCGTCTACTGCGAGTCACCCGCCACCAGCCTCGATCACGTGATCCCGAGGAGTCGCGGGGGACTGCACGTGTGGGAGAACGTCGTCTCGGCGTGCCGACGGTGCAACCACGTGAAAGCTGACCGCAGTGTCTCCGACCTCGGGTGGCGGATGCGTCATGCGCCGTTTCAGCCGGTGGGTCCAGCTTGGCGGATTCTTGGGTCGGGGCGTGCCGACCCGATGTGGGTGCCGTACCTGGTCGACCACGCCGGCGGAGGGGCCGGGCACGAGGCAGGGCTATCGGCGATCGAACACCTCGCACTGCCCGCGTAGGTGCCCCGCTGGGGGAGCGGTCGGACGCTGCAGAGGTCGTTCGGTACCGTGACGCCATGTCGACCGTCGAGATTCTGGGCTGGTTCGTCCTCCTGCCCCTCACTCTGTACGTGGTGATCAGCCTCTTGGTCTACACCCCCTCGTGGGTGCGTGGCCCGAAGTACCGACCAGGGCTGTCGTGGTGGGCTGAGCCGATCTGGATCGGTGGCCAAGATCTCGAGGTGGCTGCGCAGTCGGAGCCGGCTCGTGAAGGGGGTGGCTGCAGTGCCCGCTGGTGATGCTTTCTCAGCCGGTCAGGTCGAGGCGATCGAGCGAGCGATTGCGCACGCACACGCTGAGAGCGACCTGGACTACTCCGTCTTCGTCGGTGCTCCCGACGGCGACCTCCGGAACCAGGGGCGTCACCTGCTCGGTGCCCTCGGCGATGACGCTGACCGTTCGGTGGTCGTGGTGATCGACCCGGCACACCGTCGGCTGGAGATCCTGACCGGGGCGATCGCAGCTCGCTACCTCGACGACCGGGCCACGGCTCTCGGGGCGATGTCGATGACGTCGTCGTTCGCCGCAGGCGACTTGGCCGGCGGCGTCGTGGCCGGCCTGCACACGCTCAGCGAGCACGCGCGACACCCGCGCACCCTGCACTCCAACCCCGTCGAGTAGCCCCGACCCGATCCCGCCGAGTGCACACCTGGTTGTCGCTCAGACGCGCCGAGTGCACACCTGGTTGACCTAGTGGTTCTGCTGAACGGCGAGGGATCGGCGGATCCCGTCAGCCGCCTCGAGCAGCAGTCGTCGAAGAGCGGGCGGCGAGTCGTGCGTGGCCAGGTGGGTCTCGGTCCGGTCGATGATCTCTTGCTCGACCACGAATGACGGGTACAGGCCCGTCACGATCGTCTGGGCAGACTCGTTGGTCCTCGTCCGCCAGACCTCCTCGACGGAGTCGAAGTAGCGATCGATGAGGACGCGGTTGAGCTCTGCGTGATCTGGTGTGTTGAGCCCGGCGATGGTCGCGTTCAGCAGCGCGTTGGGAAGCTCGTCCGAGTCGACCGCCGCCTGCCAGGCGTGCTCTTTGTCTGCGGACGACGGAAGCGCTGCTCGGGCTGCGGCGGCCTGGCGCTCGCCACTGGCTGTGCGGTCCCGCTCGAACTCATCGTCAATGGACTCACTTCCAAGACGACCGGTCACCACCAACCGATGCACCAAGCTCCAGCGAAGATCGGCGTCGATGGTCAGGCCGTCGAGCTCGGGACCGTCCTTCAGGGTCTTGGCGATCGCGTCGAGCTGATCGTCCGTGCGGGCGATGCTGACGAAGCCGCGGTAGAGAGCCAGCTGGTGGTCACTGCCGGCCCCGGCCCCGGCCGACTGCTCTTTCAGATAGCTGGCGAAGTCGGCCAGTGCTTGCTCACGTTCCGCTGTGGGTGTGAACAGATAGAGCGACGTGACCGCCTGGCGTAGCACCACCTGCAGGACGCCGATGTCGGTCTCGTGTGGCAGGCCACTGCGTACCAGCGCTACCCAGTTCCGCGCCGACAGCTCGGCGTCTCGGGTCATGTCCCAGGAGGCCGTCCAGCACAGTGCCCGGGCGAGGCTGTCGGTGAGCTCGCCGATGTGGTCGACCAAGGTGTTCGCCGACCGCTCGTCGAGCCGGATCTTGGTGTAGGCGAGGTCGTCGTCGTTGACCAGGACAAGGTCGGGCTGGGCTCTCCCCACCAGCTCGGGTACTGACGTTCGTTCTCCCACGACGTCGAGCTCGACACGTCCGGTGCGGACGAGACCTGCGGCGGTGTGCTCGTAGAGCCCTACTGCGATCCGGTGCGACCTAATCGTGGGGTGTGCCTCTGGCGCGCTCTGCACGATGGTGAACGATGCGAACCGACCCTCAGCGTCCACCGCGAACTCGGGTCGGAGGGTGTTGAGCCCAGCGGTCTCGAGCCACTCCTTGGCCCAGCTGGAGAGGTCGCGCCCGGATGTTGCTTCCAGGGCTGACAGCAGGTCGACCAGCTCGGTATTGCCCCAGGCGTGCTGCTCGAAGTACGAGCGGACTCCATCGACGAACGCGTCCCGTCCGACCCAGGCACCGAGCTGTTTGAGCACTGAGGCGCCCTTGGCGTAGGTGATGCCGTCGAAGTTGACCTCGACGTCCTCGATGTCGCGGATGTCGGCCGAGATCGGGTGGGTGGACGGAAGCTGGTCCTGCCGGTATCCCCAGGTCTTCTCCGAGTTTGCGAAGGTCGTCCAGGCGTTCGTCCAGTGAGTTGCCTCCGACATGCAGAGGACTGACGCGTAGGTAGCGAACGACTCGTTCAGCCAGAGGTCGTCCCACCAGCGCATCGTCACGAGATCGCCGAACCACATGTGGGCCAGCTCGTGAAGAATCGTCTCTGCGCGACGTTCATAGGCGGCATCGGTGACCTTCGACCGGAAGACGTAGTCCTCGAGGATCGTCACCGCTCCGGCGTTCTCCATGGCGCCGGCATTGAACTCAGGAACAAAGAGCTGGTCGTACTTCGCAAAGGGGTAGGAGCGGGCAAACAGCTCTTCGAAGTAGTCGAACCCCCGCTTGGTGACGTCGAAGATCGGGGCGGCGTCGAGGTGCTCGGCCAGCGATCGACGGCAGAAGACTCCCATGGGAATGCCGCGATGCTCATCGCGCACGACGTGGTACGGACCGGCGATGAGGGCGGTGATGTAGGTGGAGACGCGCGGTGTTGGTGTGAACTCCCACCGACCGGATCCGGCGGTGACCGGCTGCGGATCTGGCGTAGGAGAGTTGGAGATGACTTCCCAGTCGTCTGGTGCTGTCACGGTGAACGCGAAGGTGGCCTTGAGGTCGGGCTGGTCAAAGCAGGTGAACATGCGCCGGGCATCGATCACCTCGAACTGCGTGTAGAGGTAGACGGCCTTGTCGACGGGGTCGACGAACCGGTGCAGGCCTTCGCCGGTGTTCATGTAGGCGCAGTCGGCCACGACCCGCAGCTCGTTCTCCGCAGCTAGCCCGCTGAGAGCGATCCGCGCACCGTCGAAGCTCGTTGTGTCCACGTCGGCACCGTTGAGCGTGATCGAGCGGACGCTGGGGGCGATGAGGTCGATGAAGGTCGACGCGCCGGTCTCGGCGTTGAAGCGCACGGTGGTGTCGGAGAGAAAGACCTCATCTCCCGTCGTCAGGTCGAGGGCGACGTCGTAGCTTTCGACCGACACGACGCGGGCACGATCACGGGCCTCGTCGCGGGTGAGGTTCTCGCCAGGCACTCGGTACTCCTTCGCGGCAATGGGGTCGGCGGCCCACGCTACGCCAGACGACCTGGGTTGTTCGAGTCCTACCAAACAGGAAGCCAAGATTGTCGCAGTTACCTCAGGGCGCCCGACCCGGCAAGTGCGCTAGCGTTCCCTCGCGTTGTCGATAGCGCACAGTTGACCGATTCGCTGCCCGCCCCTCCTGGAGGCCTCGTGACCACCCTCAACCCCTCGCTGGGACGCCCCGGCACCCTCGCCGACCTGATCCCGGGAACCGGGGCCACCGCCCTGGTGCGTGATGGTGCACTGGTGGTCGGTGGAGCGGCCTTCACCGGGCTCGCGGCACAGGTCTCCTTCACGATCCCGTCCATCTCGCCGGTGCCGTACACGCTTCAGACCTTCGCGGTGCTGCTCGTGGGCGCCTCGTTCGGCGCCATCCGTGGTGCGCTGTCGATGGCGCTGTACTTGGTGGCGGGGCTGGCCGGCGTGCCCTGGTTTGCTCAGCAGGCCTCGGGATACGACGCGGCGAAGGTGACGATGGGCTATCTCGCAGGGTTTGTCATTGCCGCTGCGGTTGTTGGGTATCTCTCCAGCCGCGGCAATGATCGACGGTTCCTCAGCTCGACCGCTGAGATGTTCCTCGGAACTCTGATCATCTACGCCGTCGGAGTTCCCATCCTGATGAACACGCTGGACGTGAATCTGGCGACGGGCCTGGAGTACGGGCTCTACCCGTTCGTCGTCACCGACACTCTCAAGGTCTTGGCCGCGGCCGGACTGCTTCCGCTGGCGTGGAAGCTGGTCAACCGCGACAAGAAGGCCTGATGCGGGTACACATCGGCTCTGACCACGCGGGGCTCGACACCAAGCGTTTCCTCGTGGCGGCCCTCACCGACCGCGGCCACGAGGTGCGTGACCACGGTCCGCACGAGTACGACGCGCTCGACGACTACCCGCCGTTCTGCCTGGCCACCGGAGCTGGGGTCGTCGCCGACCCCGGCAGTCTCGGAGTCGTGCTCGGTGGATCCGGGAACGGTGAGCAGATCGCCGCGAACAAGGTCGATGGTGTGCGGGCTGCCTTGGTCTGGAGTGAGGAGATCGCCCGGTTGGCGCGTGAGCACAACGATGCGAACGTGATCTCGGTCGGAGCGCGCATGCATCCCGAGTCCGACGTCCTCGCGTTCATCGAGGCGTTTCTGGCCACGCCGTTCAGTGGGGACGAACGCCACATCCGGCGTATCGGCCAGCTCGCCGAGTACGAGCGAACCGGCGAGGTGCCAACGACGGCCTGA
>JAHEKZ010000057.1:9022-12367 GCA_024644435.1 Actinomycetes bacterium
GGCGAAGCCGAGCCCAGCGACGGATCCGGGGGTGTGTTCGGTGACCCAGCCGGCGGCGGCGTGCTCTTCGATGGCAGGTCCGCCGAGGTAGGCCGCGCCCAAAGTGCGTACGTCGAGGGACAGGTCGGGGCTAGCAGTCGAGCGCACCGCCTCCCCGCCCTCTGGACCTGCCGTCAGCTGCCAGCGCCCCGCGTTGGCCCGAATGTGACGGTCGGAGACTTCGACAACCACCTCGACCTCGGCCGAGTAGGTGCGTGCGGCAAGGGCCCCCGCGAGATCGAGGATCCGGACGTACATCTGGTCCTCGAGCTGCCGGGTCGCGTGCCGCGGCTGGTCGAGCCACACCTGGATGGGGTCGTCGCTTGGCGCGTTCCACCAGCCCACCTTGGACATCAGGTCGAAGTTGATGGCGAACCGCCACAGCTCTGCGTAGGCGGCAGCGTCGGTGGCCATCATCCGTTGGATATTCAACGTCCCGTCACTGTGGGCCGACGTCCAGTCCGGCTTGACCGAGTAGCGCAGGAAGCCACGTACTCCCGCTTCGCTCTCCGCGAGCACGGTGTGCAGACGCCCCGAGCCCTCACGTCTGCTGGCAGGGTCCCAGACGTGGCGCGCATGCCACCGTTCGTCGAGCGCCGGCATCCCGCTGCGTCCGGAACGGACCGCGTTGTAGACCGCACTCGTGGACTCGAAGTCGTCGGCCGGATCGACCATCCGGAGCATGATGGAAGAGTCCTGAGGCGCGCCGCTGATCGTGCCGAAGCTTCTCGGAATCGACAGACGGAGCATCTTTGTGGCGACGCCGTAGCCGAACCGCGGGTAGATCGTGGGCTCAGCTGCCCACAGTGCAGCGATCGGCTCGTCCCGACTGAGCCCATCGGCGTGCAGTCTGTCGAGCATGGCCGACATGACGCCGCGGCGACGGTGGGTGGGGAGCACTCCGATGAAGGTGACGCCAGCGGTTGGCACGGCTCCTCCGGGAACGCTGACGTCGAGGGTGAAGTTCGCCGACATGCCGACCGGCCGGTCGGCGTCCCACGCCAGGAACGTGCGGTCGTCGTCGACGACCCCGAAGGCCGGAGACGCGATCTCCTCGTCGGTGAAGTCCTCTCCGAAAACGGACTCATCGACGGTGAGGAGTGCTCTGAGCGCCGCGTCGCGGTCAGCGAATCCCTCGAGGTAGTTGCGAATCTGCACCGGCATGTGTCCTGCCTACCACCGTGAGCATCCGCTCGGCCATTTGTTTTGCGTGGTTTCGGCTCCGGATGACCCCTAGGGTCAGCGCATGACGTGGACTGCACCGCCCATCACGCGCACGATGCCGCCTGCCGAGGGTGATGAGAGAAGCCTGTTGAATGCCTTCCTTGAGTTTCACCGCGAAACCCTGCTGTGGAAGTGCTCTGAGCTCACGGGTGAGCAGCTTGCCCTGCAACCGGTGCCGTCCTCGGCGATGTCGCTCCTCGGCCTGGTCCGGCACCTGACCGACGTGGAGCGCTACTGGTTCCGTGACGTCGTCGCCGGCGAGCAGGTGACGCCTCTCTACTGGGAGCAGCCCGACCGCGACTCCGACTTCGACGACCTGCATGCAGAGGGTGCGGAGCGGGACTTCGTGGCGTTCCTGGAAGAGCTGGAGCAGTGCCGGACGATTCAGCTGTCGACAGAACTCGACTCGATCGTGGTCGACCAGGCCAATGGTGACCGGAACTCATTCCGGTGGGTGATGGTTCACATGATCGAGGAGTACGCACGTCACAACGGTCACGCGGACCTCTTCCGTGAGGCGATCGACGGAGCTGTCGGGGAGTAGCTCAGCGGGGACCTTGGCCACTGGGCGCCGGCCCGCCGCGCGGCGATGCTTGCGTCATGAGCAGTGGTGTACGCCGAGGCCCGATGACGCTCTCGTTCTACGGGGCGACCCGCACGGTTACGGGGAGCCGGTTCCTGGTGCGGTCGCCGTCCGCGCAGGTTCTCGTGGATGCCGGGCTCTTCCAGGGGCTTCGTCAGCTGCGTCGACGAAACTGGGACCCGGTTCCGTTCCAGCCTGAGGACCTGGACGCGGTTGTCGTCAGTCACGCCCATCTAGACCACACCGGGTACCTTCCGCTGCTGGCCCGCACCGGCCTCTCTGGGCCCGTGCTGGCGACAACAGACACGGCAGCCCTTGCAGAGCTTGTGCTTCGCGACAGCGCGAAGCTGCAGGAGGAAGACGCCTCCTATGCGGCCCGCAAGGGTTTCTCCAAGCACGCCAGGCCGAAGCCGCTGTATGACACCGGTGACGTCGAACGGGTGCTGGGGAAGATGATTGCCGTCGACTTCGATGAGGAACACCTGGTTGGCGCCGACCTGGCGGTCCGGCTTCGCCCGGCCGGCCACATCCTGGGCTCAGCCACCGTGCACGTGGATTCGCCATCGGGTTCGGTCCTGTTCAGTGGTGACCTCGGGCGCCCGCATCACCCCCTGCTCCGTCCGCCTGCCCCGCCGCCAGGCGTGGACACCCTTGTGATCGAGTCGACCTACGGCGACCGACGCCACTCGGCATCCGGTGATGAGCGGCTCGCGGATGTGGTGCGGCGGACGATCGATCGCGGTGGCAGTGTGGTGATCCCAGCGTTCGCTGTCGACCGCACTGAGGTGCTGATGGTCGCACTCGGGACGCTGATCTCCGGCGGCCTTATCCCGCGCGTCCCGATCTACCTGGACAGTCCGATGGCGCTCAAGGCTCTCGACATCTATCGGCAGGCCCTCGCGTCGGGCCGCCGGGACATTCGCGAGGGAGCGTCTGCGCTTCTCGATGTGGCCGGCCTTCGTGAGGCCCGAACTGCAGACGAGTCGAAGGCGCTCAATGAGCCTGGGTCGCCCTGCATCATCATCTCCGCCTCGGGGATGGCTACGGGAGGACGCGTCGTCCACCACCTGAAGTACTTGCTGCCGCAGAAGCGGAACAGCGTCGTCCTGGTCGGGTACCAGGCGGTCGGTACCCGGGGACGAGACCTGGCCGAGGGTGCTGCGGCGATCAAGATGCACGGTCGGTACGTGCCCGTGCGTGCTGAGGTGATGCAGGTCGACGGCTACTCCGTGCACGCGGACGCCGACGAGCTCTTGGCATGGGCGTCGGCGATGGTCGACCCCCCGACGACGACCTATGTGGTGCACGGCGAGCTGGACGCGTCCCAGGCACTGGCCCGTCGGATCCGGGCTGAACTGGGCTGGAACGCCGTGGTGCCCCGTGACGGGGAGACCGTGCGGATCGATCGGTCGACCCACTAGTCGGCTGGTGCTACGGGGGTCTGGCGGCGATGCATGGAGCGGGTGACCGGGATCGAACCGGCATGGCCAGCTTGGAAG
>JAHEKZ010000015.1 GCA_024644435.1 Actinomycetes bacterium
CGCCCCCGATGACCACGGCGTCGTACCGCTGAGCCATTCGAACCTCCCAGGTCAGTCTTTCGATGCTACTGACTGACTGATCAGTTAGTCAATCACCGGTAGCCGGCCATCTCCTCGAGCCTGGCCACCCGGTCGGCGGTGGGCGGATGCGTCGAGAAGAGCTTGGCCATGCCGCCCACGCGGAACGGGTTGGCGATCATCAGCGCACTCGCTGTTTCAAGCTCTGGCTCAGGGCGCAACGGTGCCGCTTGGGTGCCCTGCTCGAGCTTGCGCAGCGCGGACGCCAGCGCCATCGGGTCACCCGTGTACTGCGCTCCGGACTCGTCGGCCTGGAACTCACGCGACCGACTGATCGCGAACTGGATCAACGATGCCGCGATCGGGCCCAGGATCATGAGGGCCAGCGCCCCGAAGATGTTTCCCCGCTGGCGGTCTCCCCCGATCGGAAGCAGCCACGCGAACTGCGCCGCGAACATGATGACCGACGCCATCGTCGCCGCTACGGACGCGATCAGGATGTCGCGGTTGTAGACGTGCGCCAGCTCATGGGCAAGCACCCCCCGCAGCTCTCGTTCATCCAGCAGCTGCAGGATGCCCTCGGTGCAGCACACCTTGGCGTTCTCAGGATTTCGCCCGGTGGCGAAGGCGTTCGGCG
Source organism: Actinomycetes bacterium (assembly GCA_024644435.1). Taxonomy (GTDB): domain Bacteria; phylum Actinomycetota; class Actinomycetes; order JAHEKZ01; family JAHEKZ01; genus JAHEKZ01. Next base: position 656 of record JAHEKZ010000015.1, read on the forward strand.
ACATCGTGGGAGACAGATAGAGCTGCGGCATGGGCTGACGCTGCTGCATGGCGAGGTTCTGCACGATGCGGTACATCGCGGGCTGCTCTGCCTCACTGACAGGCGTGGCATGCATCGCACGAATCGCCAGCGAACCACTGTTCCAGTACGAGAATACGTTCATGCCCAGTGCGATGACGAAGGCGATGACCAGACCCTGGGTTCCGCCGAGCCAGGCACCGATCAGCATGATGGCGGCCGCCATCAGGCCAAGAAGGAAAGCCGTCTTGATGCCGTTCAGCGACCGATTCATACCTCAACTACTACCACTCGTCAGGTTCCCGCACCTGGGCACATCAGAACCTGTCCACCAGCCCGAGGGCCAATGACGGAGCTACCGAGAAGGCGACCGTGAGAGCCAGACATGCAGCGACCGACACGACTGCCGTCCACGAGCCGGTCGCCTGCTCGGCTGTGACAGGTCGCTCGTCGACGTCTGGTTGCCGGAAGAGCTGAGCAGCCCAAGCCAGGTAGTAAGCGAGCCCAATAACGGTGGCCACAGCCATGACCGCGGCCAGCCACCAGACGCCGGACTCGACAGGAACGACCAGCACGCGCACCTTCACGAGCAGCCCGATCAACCCTGGCGGCAGGCCGGCAAGGCTGGCCAGGAAGAACGCCAGGGCGACCGCCAGACCGGGGCTGCGCCGCGCCAGGCCGCGGTAGTCACCCCACTCGACGATGCCGGTACGACGTGCGACCACAGCGACGACCGCGAACGCCCCGAGGTTCATCGCGGCGTAGGCGACCAGGTAGCCCACCACCGCATTCGCGACATCGGGCCCCCACGCCACCGAGCCGGCCACTGCAGCAAGCGGCACCACGATGTACCCGGCCTGCGCGATGGACGACCACGCCAGCAGGCGGACGGCGAGGCGCTGACGCAGAGCCACCAGGTTGCCACCCAGCATGGTGACGCCGGCCAGGACTGCTACCACCGGCGCCCACATCTCACTCCAGGCGGCGAAGGTCCCGGTGATCAGTAGAAGGGCGCTGAAGCCGGCCGCCTTCGAGACGACGGACAGGTAGGCGGCAACCGGCACCGTCGCGCCTTGGTAGGTGTCGGGAGCCCAGCCGTGAAATGGGATGGCCGCGATCTTGAAGGCCACCACGGCAAGCAGCATCACCAGCCCCGCAGTAGCCAACGGTGTGGGATCACTGGCTTGGGCCGCTGCGGCGAGCTGGTCGAACGAAACGGCGCCCGTCGTGCCGTAGAGGAGCGCGATCCCGTACAGCGACACAGCGACGGACGCAATCGAGAAGATGAAAGCCTTCAGCGCCGCTTCGGCAGCTCGCGACTCGCCCTGGCGCAGGGCAACGAGCGCGAAGGTGGGCAGTGACACAACTTCGAGTGCGACGATCAGGGTCACCAGGTCATTAGTCGCCGGGATCAGAACCGCACCCGACACCGAGCAGAGCATGAGGAAGACGAACTCGCCCCCCGGTACGCGCCGATCAGCGATGTCCGCCGATGCCATCAGCAGGACGACTGCTGTGCTCACCAGGACGATCACCTGCAGCGCAACCGACAGGGGCGTCACGACGTAGGAGCAGGCAGAGTCGACCCCGCTGCAGAGCGTCTGTTCGCCGCTGGCAGCAACGGCGAACGGCACCGCAACCGCGACGGTGACCAGGCCAACACCCACCGCCACCTGCCCGCGGCGGGTGACGAGCTCGGCGATGAGAGCAACCAACGCCCCCAGCGCTACGACGAGAGTCGGGGCCAGCGCCATCAGGTCGATCGACTGAATCGTCATGGCAGCGCACCCGCTACCGACTCGACGACCATCCGCACCGCCGGATCGGTCACCTCAAAGACCAGCACCGGCACCAGCCCCAGCACCACCGTGAGGGCGATGAGCGGCGTCCACGACAGCCATTCGTCGGCCGCGACGTCATCCATCGTTTTCTCGGAGCCAGGCCCTTGACCTACTCGGCGAAGGACGCGCAGGAAGTAGGCGGCAGCGAGCACCATGCCGACAGCGGCCAGGACCAGCATGGCGCGGTAGTAGAGGTGCTCAGGAACTGCCGGATGGTAGGCGCCGACCAGGGCGAGGAACTCACCCCAGAACCCGGCCAGCCCCGGCAGCCCCAGGCTGGCAACAGCGGCAAACCCCAGGAGGAACCCGAGGCGGGGCGCCGAGGCGTAGAGCCCCCGCGGCAGGCTGGCGAACGCGGTCGTGCCGGTACGTTCCTTGATGCCTCCGACCACGAAGAAGAGCAGTCCGGTGATGACGCCGTGGGCAATGTTGCCGAAGAGAGCAGCGTTGATACCGACGACGGACAGCGTCGAGATGCCGAGCAGGACGAAGCCCATGTGGCCCACGGACGAGAACGCGATTACTCGCTTGAGGTCTTGCTGCCCGTAGCTAGCCATTGCTCCGTAGAGGATGCCGATCACGGCGAACGCTGCGAGGTATGGAGCAATCCGCACCATGGCATCCGGCAGGGTGGGCACGACGATCCGCACCATCCCGTAGGTACCCATCTTGAGCAGGACACCGGCCAGAAGAACCGAGCCCACCGTGGGCGCGGAGGTGTGCGCGTCCGGGAGCCAGGTGTGGAAGGGCCACATGGGCGTCTTGACCGCCAGGCCACCGAGGATCAGCAGAGCCGCGGCCAGCTGAGCACCCCCCGACATCTGTTCGCCGAGCCCGCCAGCAAGCTCGACCATGTCGGCGGATCCGGTCTTGACGATGACGAGCAAGAATCCGACGAGCATGACGACCGATCCGAGCACCGTGTAGAGGATGAACGTGTTGGCCGCTCGACGTCGCTCGCCGCTGCCCCAGAAGGCGATCAAGAACCACATCGGGGCCAGGACGACCTCGAAGAAGAGGAAGAAGAGGATGAGGTCGAGAGCCATGAACGTGCCGAGCATGCCGACCTGCAGCAGAAGCAGAAGCCCCACGAACGCCCGGGCGCGACCCGGCTCAGGCACTCGGCGCACCGTGTAGACCGCCGCACACCACCCCAGCAGAGAAGTCAGGGCTACCAAGGGCAGCGAGATGCCATCGACGCCGAGGCGGAAGTCGACGAGGAGCTCGGGGATCCACTCTGCCTCGACGACCAGCTGCATCGAGCCGGCCGAACCCCGCTTGAACTCGGCCAGGGCGCCGAGAGTCAGTAAGAGACCGACGGACTGAACCCCGACGCCGAACCAGGTCGCCCAGCGTTCGGCCCGTCGGCCGGCGACCAGCAGGATGCCCGCCGCCATGAGTGGGACGACAAGGAGCGCGGGAAGCAGCCAGTTCGACGTCACGTGGCCACCGTCACAAGGGTGATGACCACCGCGACGATCAGAGCAGTGAGCGCGGTCGACACATAGCGCTGCACATCCCCGCGCTGGGTGCGCTGCAGTCGCCCACCCGTGGCAGCTGTTCCGGAGCCGACTCCCGACACAGTCCGTTGGATCACGTGCTGGTCGAACTCGGTAGTCCAACCGACGAGGACCAGGAACGGTCGGACCACCAGCCAGTCGTAGGCGGCATCGACGCCCAGTCCTCTGGCCAGTATCGACGTGCCATCGCCAATGGCGGATGGCAAACGCGATCGCCACCCGATGCCGACACCGATCAACAGGGCAACAACTGACAGAGCGATCGTGACCAGCGCTGGGGTCAACGCGGCAGGGGTCCCGAGGGGTTCAGTGGCATTCGCCTGGATCCACGTTGGCAACGCACTGACATCGAGAGCGGTGAAACCGAACAGGAGCGTGGGAACCGCCAGCAGCACCAAGGGCAGGTACATGACCGGCGGAGCCTCGTGGATGGGGCCATTGCCCCGCCGCGGACCGGCCCAGGTGAGCATCCACAGACGAACGGCGTAGGCCGCCGTCACGGCGATGGTCACGACTGCGACGACAAGCACCAGCCAACCCACCCAGGGCGCCACGACCTCGTCGCCCGCCGCTGCATGCTCGGCCGCGACGAGCACCGACTCCTTGCTGAAGAAGCCGGCCAGCGGGAAGACACCGACGAGCGCGAGCAGACCGATGGTCATGGTCATGAAGGTGACGGGCATGGACCGGCGTAGGCCGCCGATGTCACGCAGCGCGCTGCTTCCGACGGCATGGATGATGGCGCCTGCCGCGAGGAAGAGGAGGGCCTTGAAGAAGGCGTGCGAGAGCAGATGGAACACCGCGGCGTCCCGCGATCCGACCGCGAGAGCCGCCACCATGTAGGCCAGCTGGCTGACGGTGGACCAGGCGAGGACCCGTTTCAGGTCGCTCTGCACCAAGGAGATGACAGCAGCTCCGAGCATCGTGATGCACGCGATCACCGCCATCGCGGTCAGCACGCCAGGTGCCGCCAAGAACATCGGGTAGAACCTCGCCACCACGTACACACCTGCGGCCACCATGGTGGCCGCATGGATCAACGCACTCACCGGCGACGGACCAGCCATCGCGTCGGGCAACCATGCGTGCAACGGGAACTGAGCCGACTTGCCCAAGACGCCGAGCAGGATCAAGCCTGACGCCACCGTGGCGACCGTGGGGTCCGAGGACGCCGCCTGGACTGCGTTGGGGACAAGCGTGGTTCCCGTGGCACCGATCAACACCACGATGCCGACGATGAAGCCGATGTCGCCAACCTTGGTGACCAGAAAGGCCTTGACGGCAGCTCGCCTCGCCTCTTGCCGCTCCCAGTTCTGTCCGATCAGCAGGTAGGAGCACAGGCCCATGACCTCCCACCCCACGACGAGCAGCAGAAGGTCTCCAGCGACCACCACGGCCAGCATGGCGGCCGTGAACAGAGACACGAACGCCGCATAGCTGGAGTAGCGAGGCTCAGCCTTCATGTAGCCGATGGAGTAGATCTGGACGAGCGTCGCAACGAAACTCACCATCAGGGCAACGGAGACAGCAAGCCCGTCGACGACGGTTGCCGCGGGGAAGGGCTGCAGAACGCCGTGGAACCCGGTATCCACGATCGGGTCTGTCCACGGCTGCTCGGTCGCCAACAGCCCAGCGACCACCAGTGCCCCCAGCGGTCCCGCCACGGCGATGGCACCTGCTGCAGCACGTGACATTCCCCCCACGAGGAGGCCGACGAACGCAGCAACCGCGGGAATCAACACCATGACCAGGGGCGCCGTCATGCCGCGTCCTCACGCAGATCGGTCGCCTCGTCGATGGCGATGCTGCCGCGCATGCGGTACAGCAGCAGCAAGATGGCCAGACCCAGCCCGATCTCAGCGGCGGCGATCGTGATCACAAAGATCGCCAGCGACTGACCGGCGCGCAGGGCCTCAGCCCAGAAGACGTCGAACGCCACCAGGCTGACGTTGACCCCATTGAGCATCAGCTCGACCGACATCAGAACGAGAATGGCGTTCCGCCTGACCAAGAGGCCGTAGACACCGATCCCGAACAGAGACACGGACAGGAGCAACGGAAGCGAAAGGTGCATTCACGCCCCCTCGTCGGGCTTCGACAGGGCGATCGCTCCGACCAGTGCCGACAACAGCAGGACCGAGAGCGCCTCGAAGGGAAGCACCCAGTACCGGAACAGGGCCTCTCCCATCACCGCCGCCGACGACGGCTCACCGCTCACATCGATCATGGTGCTGCCGAACGCGTCGACCACGAGCACGCCGAGCACGGCGGTCACGGCCACTGAGGCGAAGAACGCAACGAGCCGATTGGTGCCCGTGAGGTCGTCGGACGGGCCGATCGGCGCCCGGGTGAGCATCATGCCGAACAGGAGGAGCACCACAACCGCACCGAGATAGATCAGAACCTGCATCCACGCCACGAACTCCGCGGTCAGCACCAGGTAGCAGCCGGCAACCGCACCCAACGAGACGACCAACCACAGCGCTGCGTGAACGATCTGTCTGGTGGTCACCACCATGAGCGCCGACGCAGCAGCGACGGCTCCTAGCAGCGCGAAGACGACGTCGACCCCGGTCGGCGACAGCAAGGACCGGTCACTCACGACTCATCGCCCTGCTCCGTAGGAGGAGCCTTTGCGGCTGCTTTCTTCCGAACGCCCAGCACCTCTTTGGACTCGGCTGCGGATGGATCCAGTGCCGGCGGAGGCGGCACCGTCTGCATCCACTGACCGAGCCGCTCCTTCTCGTGGGTCATGTTCCGGATGTCGAACTCGGCGTACTCGAACTCTGGTGACCAGAAGAGAGCGTCGAACGGGCAGGCCTCGATGCAGATCCCGCAGTACATGCAGAGCGAGAAGTCGATCGCGAAACGGTCGAGCACGTTGCGCGTCCGCTCGCGGCCACCCTCCTCAGGAGCCGGGATGACCTCTTTGTGCGAGTCGATGTAGATGCACCAGTCGGGACACTCTCTGGCGCAGAGCATGCATGAAGTGCAGTTCTCCTCGAGCAGGGCGATGACGCCACGGCTCCGCGGGGGCAGCTCCGGCTGGACGTCGGGGTACTGCTCGGTGATCGACCGTCGGGTCATCGAGGTAAGGGTGATGCTCAGCCCCTTGAGCAGGCCGACCCCCTTCTTGCCGTCACGTCCCGTCACCACGCGACCGTCACCACCCCGGTCAACAGCAGCTGTGCCAGCGCCACAGGTATCAAGATCTGCCACGCAAGCTTCTGCAGCTGGTCAGCCCGCATCCGCGGGTAGCTCACACGAAGCCAGACCACGACGAATGCAAGGACTCCCGCTTTCGCGAACGTCCAGACCCACGAGTCGACGAACGGGCCATGCCACCCGCCGAGGAACAGGACTGACGTGAGGAAGCAGAGCAGGACGATGCCCGCGTACTCGGCCAGGAGGAAGAGAGCAAACCGCAGGCCGGTGTACTCGGTGTAGGGACCAAAGATGATCTCGGCATCGGCCACCGGCATGTCGAACGGTGGCCGGTTGAGCTCAGCGAGCCCGGCCACGAAGAAGACCACTGCCGCCGGCAGCTGCCAGATGAGCCACCATGGCTCCCAGGCATCGACGATGTCGGTGAAGCCGAGCGAACCCGCCGCCATTGCCACCGATGCAGCCGCCAAGACGAATGGCAGCTCGTACGCCATGAGCTGTGACACCTGACGCACCGCACCCAGCAGCGAGTACTTGTTGGCGCTGGCCCACCCGGCCATCAGCGTGCCGATGACGCCGACACCCATCACGGCGAGGACGAAGAAGATGCCGGCATCGATGTCTCGACCCACCAGACCGGGACCGATCGGGATGGCGACCATCGCCACGAAGTAGGGGATCAACGCCAGCGCCGGAGCAAGGCGGAAGACCGTTCGGTCCGCTGCAGCCGGGACGACCTCCTCCTTCTGGGCGAACTTCACACCGTCGGCAACGAGCTGGGCCCAGCCGTGGAACCCGCCGGCATACATAGGCCCCATGCGTGACTGCATGTGGGCCATGACCTTGTGCTCGAGCTGTCCGACTAGCAGGGGAAGAGTGAGAAAGGCGGCGAACACGACGATCAGCCGGAGTGCGGCCTCGAGCACCTCACTCATGGTCGTCGCCTACCGAGTGGGGGCCCCACTCCGGATCGGGAACTCCTGGTGGCTGCATCTTGCGCCGGCTCGGTGACCCGTCGCCCGACTCTCCTGGCTCTTTTGCGCCCGGCCACGACTTCGACACCCGAGCCGTCAGGACGAAGTCTTTGCGGAGCGGGTGTCCCACGAACTCATCAGAGAGCAGCAGTGGAACCAGGTGCGGGTGGCCCGGAAAATCGATTCCGAACATCTCGTGCGTTTCACGCTCGTGCCAGGCGGCGCCCCGGAAGACGCCGGTCGCGGTGGCCAGTGCTGGACCGTCGGCCGGGACGACGGTGCGGACGAGCACGTGCCCACGGCGTTCAGGGGCGTAGAGATGGCAGAAGATGCTGAAGGTCTCTCCGTCGTCAACCGCTGACAGCCAGTCGAAGTAGGACAGGTCCAGCGCGTCACGCAGCATCGTGAGTGTCGCAACCCACTGCTCGGCCGGAACCGACACCGTGACATCGCCGAAGGACTCCGTCACCTCGGCCTCGACGGCCGCATCGGCGGATGCCGCGCGGATCGTGTCAAGGTCGGCCCAGCGCGCCACCTCTCCCGGCTCGGTCACGTCGGCCTCACCAGCGGGCGGGTCAGTGCCTTGGCGGACGGTCGGTACCGTGCGCCGACGTTCTCGTCGGCGATCTTCTCCTGCAGTTTCAAGATTCCCTGCAACAGAGCTTCCGGACGCGGCGGGCAGCCTGGGACGTACACGTCGACCGGGATGATCTGGTCGACCCCCTTGGTCACCGAGTAGCTGTCCCAGTAGGGCCCCCCGCAGTTCGCGCAGGCCCCGAACGAGATCACGTACTTCGGCTCAGGCATCTGCTCGTAAAGCCGCTTGATCGCCGGCGCCATCTTGTCTGTCACCGTTCCGGAGACAATCATCAGGTCGGCCTGGCGCGGGCTGGGAGCGAACGGAATCACCCCGAGCCGGATGAAGTCGTAGCGGCTCATGGAGGTGGCGATGAACTCGATGGCGCAGCAGGCCAGCCCGAAGTTGAAGACCCACAGGCTGTACCGGCGACCCCAGTTGAGGACCAGCCGTACTGGCTTCGGGGCGAGCGTGGACAGTGGCCCCACGCGGGGTGCGGGGAGGTCGACGGCTGTCACGTCACACCCACCTCAAGACCCCACGACGCCAGGCGTACCCGATGCCGGTCGCGAGGAACCCGATGAAGACCACCATCTCCACCAGAGTGACCAGCCCGTAGCCGTCAGTATCCAGGATCGTCGCCCAGGGAAAGAGGTACACGGCGTCGACGGCAAAGATGACATACAGGTAGGCGAAGACGTAGTAGCGGATGTGGGTCTGCGCCCACCCGTCGCCGACCGGATCGAGCCCGCACTCGTACGTCGTGTATTTCTCTGCGGTCGGAACGTGCGGCCGCAGCAGTCGGTTGGCCACCACGCCGGCCAGGACGAAGGCCGCCCCTAGGGCGACAGCGACCGCGACAACGGCGTAGTTCCCGCTGTAGCCACCGTCCATCCTGCCCTCCTCAGCCCCATGCCAGGTCATTGGTGCTCGGCGTCCCATCGTAGGGGGCCAGATGGCCGTACCATCGGACTGTGGCCAAGCAAGTGGTGCAACTCGATCGGGTAATCATCAGGTTCGCCGGCGACAGCGGCGACGGCATGCAGCTCACCGGTGACCGGTTCACAAGTGAGACAGCGATGTTGGGCAACGACCTCGCCACGCTGCCTGACTTCCCAGCCGAGATCAGAGCCCCCGCCGGCACCCTTCCCGGGGTGTCGGCCTTCCAGCTGCACTTCGCCGACCACGACATCATGACGCCCGGAGACGCCCCGAACGTCCTGGTGGCGATGAACCCGGCCGCGCTCAAGGCCAACCTTCCCGATCTGCCCCGCGGGTCAGACCTGATCGTCAACACCGACGAGTTCACCAAACGAAACCTGCACCGGGTCGGGTACGACGAGAGTCCCATGGAGGACGGGTCTCTTGAGGCCTACCGGGTTCATGCGATCCCGCTCACGTCCATGACCGTGGGAGCCCTCAAGGACGTCGACGTCACGCGCAAGGAGGCCGAGCGGGCGAAGAACATGTTCGCGCTCGGTCTCCTCTGCTGGCTCTACCACCGCCCCACCGAGGGGACCATCGCGTTCCTCGAGCAGAAGTTCGCCAGCAAGCCCACACTCCTGCGGGCGAACACGATTGCGTTCGAAGCCGGCTGGAGCTTCGGCGAGACCACAGAGGACTTCTCGGTCTCCTACGAGATCAAGCCCGCCCCCGTGCGCCCAGGGCAGTACCGAAACATCAGCGGGAACCTGGCCATGGCGCACGGCCTGCTCGCAGCCTCGTGGCGGTCGGGATTGCCACTCTTCCTCGGGTCGTACCCGATCACGCCGGCCTCCGACATCCTCCACGAGCTCAGCAAGCACAAGCGCTTCGGCGTCCGGACCTTCCAGGCCGAGGACGAGATCGCTGGTGTCGGAGCTGCCCTGGGTGCCGCGTTCGGTGGCCACCTTGGGGTGACGACGACGTCCGGCCCCGGCCTGGCCCTCAAGGCCGAGACCGTCGGACTGGCCGTGTCGCTCGAGCTGCCACTCGTGATCTGCGACATCCAGCGCGGCGGGCCCTCGACCGGTCTGCCGACCAAAACCGAGCAGTCCGACCTGCTGCAAGCGCTGTACGGGCGCAATGGCGAGGCGCCGGTGCCGGTGGTGGCACCCCGATCACCCAGCGACTGCTTCAACGCCGCCGTCGAAGCCGTCCGGATCGCCGTCACCTACCGGACGCCGGTGATCGTGCTCTCCGACGGCTACCTGGCGAACGGCTCCGAGCCCTGGCGAATTCCCGACCTCGACGAACTACCAACCATCGACCCGGAGTTCGCCACGGAGCCGAACCACACCTCCGCCGACGGCAAGGAAGAGTTCTGGCCCTACCTGCGTGATCCCGAGACTCTCGCTCGCGCTTGGGCTGCCCCCGGCACGGCGGGGCTGGAGCACCGGATCGGCGGGCTCGAGAAGCAGGACGGCTCAGGCAACGTCTCGTACGACCCGGCAAACCACGACCTCATGGTGCGGACCCGACAGGCCAAGGTGGACCGCATCGCCGCCTCCATCCCGCCTCTGGAAGTCGACGACCCTGGCGATGACGCCGACATCCTGGTCCTCGGATGGGGTTCCACCTACGGGCCGATCGGAGCAGCCGTCCGCAGGTGCCGCGACGCCGGGCTGCACGTCGCCCAGGCCCACTTCCGCCACCTCAACCCACTGCCGGACAACACCGAGCACGTGCTCAAGCGCTACCGCACGGTCCTGCTCCCCGAGATGAACCTGGGGCAGCTGGCCATGCTGCTTCGAGGTCGGTTCCTTGTCGACGTCATCTCGTACACCCAGGTACGGGGCATGCCGTTCAAAGCTGCCGAGCTGGCCTCGGTCATCCAGGAGGCTGCATCCGATGAATAGCCCAGCCCCAGGATTCGGCCTGATCGCGGCGGCGGCCGGCAAGGACTCTCACGTCGACCCGCTCGCTGGTATCCCGACCGTCGACGAACCACTGAAGACCAAAGATTTCAAGACCGACCAAGAGGTCCGATGGTGCCCGGGCTGCGGTGACTACGCCGTACTGGCCGCCGTCCAGTCGTTCCTTCCCGAGCTCAACATCCGCCGCGAGAACATCGTCTTCGTCTCGGGGATCGGCTGCTCGTCGCGCTTCCCGTACTACATGAACACGTACGGCATGCACTCCATCCATGGCCGCGCACCGGCGATCGCCACCGGGCTGGCGATCTCACGTCCCGACCTCTCGGTGTGGGTGGTCACCGGTGATGGCGATGCACTGTCGATCGGCGGAAACCATCTGATCCACGCCCTGCGCCGCAACGTCAACCTCAAGGTGCTCCTGTTCAACAACCGGATCTACGGCCTCACCAAGGGCCAGTACTCACCGACGTCCGAACAGGGCAAGGTGACCAAGTCGACACCCCTTGGTTCACTGGACGTCCCGTTCAACCCCGTGTCACTCGCTCTCGGCGCCGAAGCCTCGTTCGTCGCTCGCACAATCGACTCCGACCGCAAGCACCTGACCGGTGTGCTTCGAGCCGCAGCCCACCATCGAGGCACTGCCCTGGTCGAGATCTACCAGAACTGCAACATCTTCAACGACGGCGCCTTCGAGCTCTTGAAGGCACCTGACACCCGCGACGATGCGGTGATCCGTCTCGAGCACGGCGAGCCCATTCGCTTCGGGGCCGAGGGGCAGCACGGCGTGGCCCGCATGCCCGACGGCACGCTGCGGGTGGTCGACGTCGCCGAGTACGGCACCAAGCGCCTTCTGGTGCACGACGCCCATGCACCGAACCCGGAGGTCGCCTTCGCGCTCTCACGCCTGGCCGATCCCAGCAGCCTGAACGCCACGGCCATCGGCGTCTACCGAGACGTCCACCGGGCCACCTACGACGATCTGCTGCACGAGCAGATCGCCGCGGCCGTCGACGACCAAGGCATCGGCGACCGGCCGGTCCTGGAAGACCTGATCGCCGGAAAGGACACCTGGCACGTGGACACCTGACCCACCGGTCCCGCTCGTGGCGGGGTGACAGGATGGCCAGGTGTCGGAGCGCCGCCGCGGACTCATCTATGGCCTGTCCGCATACCTGTTGTGGGGCCTATTCCCCCTCTACTTCCCGCTCCTCGACCCCACCCCACCCGTCGAGATCTTGGCGCACCGGATCGTCTGGTCGCTGGTTGTTCTGCTGCTGGTCATCGCGATCACGCGTCGATGGTCATGGATCCGTCCGCTGCTGCGCGACCGTCGACGAATGGTTCTGCTGCCGGCCGCAGCCGTGACCATCGCGATCAACTGGGGCGTCTACATCTACGGGGTCAACAGTGGGCAGGTCGTCCAGACCTCTCTCGGCTACTTCATCAATCCGCTGGTCAGTGTGCTCTTTGGTGTCCTGCTGCTCAAAGAGCGACTGAGGCGACCCCAGTGGGCTGCGGTCGGCCTCGGATCCATCGCGGTTGTCGTGCTGACAGTCGACTACGGCGGACTTCCCTGGATCGCGCTGACGCTGGCGGTGAGCTTCGGCACCTACGGACTGGTCAAGAAGACCCTGAACATGGGCGCCGTCGAGAGCCTGTCGGCCGAGACCGCCATTCTGGCGCCGGTGGCCGCCCTGTACCTGGTCTTCCTCGCGTCCACCGGTTCGAGCGCCTTTGTCACCGAGGGTCCTCGCATGGCTGCGCTCCTCGCATCCCTCGGTGTGATCACCGTGGTGCCGCTGCTCTTCTTCGGCGCCTCCGCGACCAGGCTCCCCCTTACGTGGATCGGACTGCTGCAGTACACAGCTCCGGTGCTGCAGTTCCTGATCGGGGTCTACGTCTACAACGAGCCGATGCCGGCGTCACGCTGGATCGGTTTCGCACTCGTGTGGTCGGCGCTCGTCGTGCTGGCGATCGACTCGCTCGTGGCGGTTCGCCGTGGGCGGGCACGAGTCGACCTGGAGATCGACGAGGCGGCGCAGGAGGCTCGCTGACCGTGGCTGCTTGTCAGATACCGGTGGGCGGCATCCGTCGTAGAAGACCCTTGCGCGTCATCTCGTCGCGCTCGTCCGCCTGTCGCTGGTAGGCAGCAGCGCGTCGCTCGCGGTCTCGCCAGAGAGTGACTCGAACCCACGTCACAGATCGGGCCACCAACTCCCGAGGACTCCCCATGACGCTCCTCCCCTCCGGTAGCGCTCCAGCCTTCGCCACCACGCTAGCCGACGCGGGAGATCACGGCGTCGCACAGTGACTCGAGCGATGCCCTCGCGGGGCCGGCCGGCAGCGGCTTCAGTGACTCTCTGGCGGCGTCCGCGTGCCGCTGCAGGTCGGCTCGCGAACGAGTCATGGCCTCGCTTGCGCGCAGCAGCTCGAGCGCGCGCGCGTGCCTGGTGTCGTCTGAGAGGTCGCTACGCAGTAGATCCTGCAGCTCTGCGTCGGACGGGTCGACCGACGCCAGGGCGTGGAGGACTGGAAGGGTGCGCACACCCTCGCGAAGGTCGGTACCAGGGGTCTTGCCGGAGTCCTGGCTGTCACTGCTGACGTCGAGGACGTCATCGGCGAGCTGGAACGCCACCCCGATGAGCTCGCCGTAGGTAGTCATCACCTCGATGATGTCGTCACTGGCTCCCGACATCATCGCCCCGAACCGACCCGACGTCGCGATCAACGAACCGGTCTTGTCGGCGACCACCCGCAGGTAGTGCTCGACGGGATCGTCACCGTCAGCCGGGCCCAGCGTCTCCTGGATCTGTCCGACGACGAGGCGGCCGAAGGTCTGCGCCTGAATGCGCACCGCATCGGGGCCGAGATCGGCCAGTAGCTCCGATGCCCGCGAGAACAGGAAGTCTCCCGTGAGGATGGCGACGGTGTTGTCCCACCGGGCGTTCGCCGAAGGTGCACCACGGCGCAGCTCTGCCTCGTCCATCACGTCGTCGTGGTACAGCGTGGCCAGATGAGTCAGCTCGACAACCGCCGCGGCCGGCATCACACCTCGCGACGTCGGGTCCCCGAAGTGCGAGGCCAACAGGACCAGAAGGGGCCGAAAGCGCTTCCCTCCGGCGTCCACCAGGTGTCGAGAGGCCTCGGTGACAAAGGGGTAGTCCGACTCGAGCGAGCGACGCAGAAGGCTCTCGACATCGTCGAGGCCCTGAGTGAGAGACGAAGCCAGGTCCGCGTCGATCCGTCCGAGGTCGAAGTCGCTCATGTCAGCGGATGAAAGCCGCGGCTTCCTGCGCAAGGTCGATGACCGGACCCGGCACCACTCCGAGCGCCACCGTGCCCGCCGCACACACGGCCACGGCCAGCGTCGTAGCGGCGCCTGGCAGCGCCAGGGAGGGAGCGTCGTCGGGTGGGTCGGAGAAGTACATCAGCACGATCACTCGAACATAGAAGAACGCCGCAACAGCGCTGAAGATGGCGCCGACGATCACGAGCGGGGTGGCGCCTCCGTTGACCGCGGCTTCGAACACCAAGAACTTACCGATAAATCCGCTGGTCAAGGGGATCCCGGCGAAGGACAGCAGGAAGAGCGACAGCACAGCCGCAATGATCGGTGAGCGGCGACCAAGCCCGGCCCAGCGCGACAGATGGGTCGCCTCCGATGTGCCGTCGCGCACGAGCGTGACCAGTGCGAACGCCCCAATCGTCGCAAACCCATACGCGACGAGATAGAACATCGTGCTCGACAGACCGGAGTCCGACGCGGCAGTGACGCCGGTCAGGATGAACCCAGCCTGCGCCACCGACGAGTAGGCGAGCATGCGCTTGATGTCGGTCTGGGTGATCGCCAAGATCGATCCGACAACGATCGTGAGAATCGTGACGACCCAGAACATCGGACGCCAGTTCCAGTCGTAGTCGCCGAGCGCCACGTAGAAGATCCGCAGCATCGCCCCGAACGCAGCGACCTTGGTGGCCGCAGCCATGAAGGCCGTGACCGGCGTGGGGGCCCCTTGGTAGACGTCGGGAACCCAGGAGTGGAACGGGACAGCGCCCACCTTGAAGAACAGGCCGATCGCCACCATGCCGGTGCCGATGAGCAGGAGCGGGTCGAGCCCGACTCCGGAAGAGAGCGAGTCGTAGATTCCCGTAAAGGAGATCGATCCGGAGTAGCCGAAGAGGAAGGCAGAACCGAAGAGCAGGAAGGCCGATGAGAACGACCCCAGCAGGAAGTACTTCAACGCCGCTTCCTGGCTCAGCAGCCGTCGGCGGCGCGCCAGTCCCACCAACAGGTAGAGCGGCAGCGACATGACTTCGAGCGCAACGAAGAAGGTCAGTAGATCGTTCGATGCGACAAAGAGCATCATGCCGCCGACCGAGAAAAGGGCCAGCGGCCAGACCTCGGTCTGCGACACCCGCGCCGCCACCAGCTCGCGCTCAGAGGCGCTGCCCGGAATGGTCGCACCGGAGGGTGTGAACGCATCGCCCGCAGAGTCGACGCCGCGCTCGACGAAGAGCAGGAAGGACAAGAGCGCCAAGACCAGGATCGTGCCCTGGAAGAACACCGCTGGTCCGTCGATGGCCACGGTTCCGGAAGCCGCCAGGTCACCGAGCTTTGGCCGCGTCACGGCTAGCAGAACCACAAACGCCACGACGAGGGTGACCAGGCCAAGAGCAACCTGAACTGTGCGGCGCGGCCCACGCGGGGTGAACGCCTCGACCAGGACGCCGACGATGGCCCCGCCGAAGACGATGAGCATGGGGGCGAGCAGCTGGTACTCGAAGGTTGGCGAGGTGAACCCGTCTGCGAGGTGAGGCATCATGAGTCCTCCCCGTCCGTTGCGGCGCCATCTGTCGTGACATCACCGACCGGCACTTCCGGCTCGACGGGGGCGACTTGAAGGAAGCTGTAGGTACGTTCGATCGCCGGGTTCACCACGTCGAACACCGGCTTCGGGAAGATCCCGACGGCGAGCGTCAGCGCGAGGATGGGCGCAAAGACCACCACTTCGCGCGGAACCGCATCGCGCATTCCCTTGACGTTCTCGGTCTCGGGCCCCTGCGCCACTCGCTGGTACATGATCAGCACGTACAGCGACGACAGCACGATCCCGATGACGGCGATAACGGCAGCCACCGGCCAGCGCTGGTACGAGCCGATCAGCACTGTGAGCTCTCCGACGAAGCTGGCGAGCCCGGGCATGGCAAGGCTGGAGAGCCCTGCGACGAGGAAGAACCCGGCGAGCAGTGGTGCCACCCGCTGGACGCCGCCGAACGACGGGATCAGGCTCGAACCGCGTCGTTTGACCAGGAATCCGGCGACCAGGAACAGCGCAGCGGTCGAGAGTCCGTGCGCCACCATGTAGACGACAGACCCAGACCCACCGATCTCGGTGAAGGCGAAGATACCCAAGATGATGAACCCGAAGTGCGAGACAGAGGTGTAGGCGATCAGGCGGTACATATCCGTCTGCCCGATCGCCACCAGAGCGCCGTAGACGATGCTGATGACCGCCAGCGTGACGACGAACGGGGCCGCCCACTCAGAAGCGTCAGGGAAGATCGGAATCACCATTCGCAGCATCGCGAAGGTGGCCACCTTGTCGAGCACGCCGACCAGCAGGGTCGAGGTTGCGGGCGTTGCCGAGGCAGCAGCGTCTGGCAGCCAGGTGTGAACCGGAACCATCGGCGCTTTCACAGCAAAGGCGAAGAAGAACCCGGCAAACAAGATCTTCTGGGTATCTGGGTCGATCGGCATACCCGCAAGCAGCGTCCAGTCAAAGGTTCCGGTGCCAAGCTCTCGAGCCGACACGACGTACAACCCGATCAGTGCGGCCAACAGCAGCAGGCCTCCGAAGAGGCTGTACAGCAAGAACTTCACCGCTGCGTACGTGCGCTGACCCCGCCCGAACATCCCGATCAAGAAGTAGACCGGAATCAGCATGACCTCAAAGGCCACATAGAAGAGGAAGAGGTCAGTTGCGGCAAAGACGAAGACGATGGTGCCGAGCAGGGCCAGAAGCAAGGCGAAGTAGGTCTGCGGACGATGCCGCTCGTTGTCGTCGGCGTCGTTCCAGCCGGCCAGGATGACGACCGGCCCCAGTGAGACGGCCATCGCGATCAGCACGAGGGCTATGCCGTCGACACCCAGGGCATAGCTGATTCCGAACTGCTCGATCCACGGGGTCTTCTCAACGAACTGGAAGGGCTCGGCAGCATTGGGCTCGAACGAGATCGCCATGGCCACCGTGAGGGCCAGCATGACCAGCGAGACGACCAGCGCGATCTGCTTGGCCAACAGCTCTCGGCCGTGCGGCAGGAACCCGACAACGACCGCGGCCGCGAAGGGCAGTAGCCCCAGGATGCTCAGTACCGGAAAGTCGTTCACGTCAGAGCCTCACCAGTACGAGGACGCCGACGACCAGAACGGCCCCGGCGAGCATGGACAGCGCATAGGAGCGCACGAACCCGGTCTGCCAACGACGCAGGCGCGCGGAGCCGCCGCCGATGAGAGCGGCTGAGCCATTGACGAATCCGTCGATCACGCGGTTGTCGAAGAAGACGAGGAACCTCGTGAGGTACTGGCCCGGCCTCATGAAGACCGACTCGTTGAACGCGTCTTGGTAGAAGTCTTGGCGCGCGGCCCTGGTGACCACTGTTCCTAGCGGCGCCTGTACCGGCACCGGCTTGCGCAGATACATGCTGTAGGCGATGGCCACCCCGACCAGGGTCACCGCGATGATGATCGCCGTGATGGCGAGCACCGGGATGCCGAGCTCGTGCTCCTCTTCGGGTCCGACCACGGGCTCGAGCCAGAGCACGATCCGGCTGCCTGAGTAGAGGACATACCCCAGCACGACCGACCCGATGCCGAGCAGCACCATGGGCACCGTCATCGACCGAGGCGACTCGTGCGGATGCACGTCATCCGCCCAGCGTTGCTCGCCGAAGAAGGTCATGAAGACCACGCGGCTCATATAGAAAGCCGTGATCCCGGCGCCCAAGATCGCGGCAACGCCGAGCCACACGTTGTCGGCCAGAGCTGCCTCGATGATCTTGTCCTTGGAGAAGAAGCCGGCGAACGGTGGGATACCGATGATCGCCAGGTAGCCCACGAAGAACGTGATGAACGTGATGGGCATGGCCTTCCGAAGCCCGCCATAACGTCGCATGTTGACCTCGTCGTCCATGCCGTGCATGACCGACCCGGCACCGAGGAACAAGCCAGCCTTGAAGAAGCCATGGGTCAGCAGGTGGAAGATGGCAAACGCGTAACCAGCCGGCCCCAAGCCGGCAGCCAAGATCATGTAACCGATCTGGCTCATGGTCGAGGCCGCCAGTGCCTTCTTGATGTCGTCCTTGGCCGTACCGACGAACGCACCGAACAGCAGCGTCAGGACACCGACCAGCACAACGGCGAGCCGTGCACCGTCGGAGAGGTCAAAGATCGGGTTCGACCGGACGATCAGATAGACACCCGCGGTCACCATGGTGGCCGCGTGGATCAGGGCGGACACCGGCGTCGGACCGGCCATGGCGTCGCCGAGCCAGGCCTGCAGCGGAAGCTGGGCACTCTTGCCGGTGGCCGCGAGAAGTAGCAACAGCCCCATGGCCAGTACGACACCCGAGCTGGCCTGCTCGACACCGGAGAAGACCCCCGAGAAGGCCGTCGTTCCAAACGTCGTGACCATCAGCATGATCGCCAGCGACATCCCGATGTCGCCGACGCGGTTCATCACGAACGCCTTCTTGGCCGCAGTCGCGTACTCGGCCTTGGCGTTCCAGAAGCCGATCAACAGGTACGAAGCGAGCCCCACACCCTCCCAGCCGACGTAGACGAGCACGTAGTTGCTGGCCAGGACCAGAAGGAGCATCGACGCGACGAAGAGGTTGAGGTAGCCGAAGAACCGACGACGATCGGGATCGTTGGCCATGTAGCCCAGCGAGTAGACGTGAACCAGCCCGCCGACGAACGTGACGAGCAGCACGAACGCCATCGACAAGGGGTCGAGCTGGAACCCGACATCAACGCTGAAGTCACCGATGGGCGCCCACGTGAAGAGACTCTGGGCGAAGGAACGGTCAGCAGCCGGCTCACCGACCATCTGAAGAAACTGAACCAATCCGAGGAGGAAGGCCACCCCCACCAGCGCGGTCGCGAGCAGCGGTCCGAAGCTGTTGGTGCGACGGCCGCCGAGCAGAAGTACGACGGCTCCCAGCAACGGCAGGGCGATCAGCAGCCACGTCAGCCCGAAGACACCGGTGGCGTCACTGACGACCTGTTGCCCGCCCTCGCTCCAGTGAACGACTGCTGCGGCGTTCATCGAACACTCTCCGAGATCAGGGGCGTGAGCCCGCTCAGAACACGACGTAGCGTCATCGCGATCAGAGCTTCAGCAGGTTGGGGTCGTCGACCGAAGCCGACCGGCGGGTACGGAAGATCGTGACGATGATCGCCAGCCCAATGACCACCTCGGCGGCCGCCACGACCATCACGAAGAAGGCCACCACCTGCCCGTCGATGTTGCCGTTCAACCGTGCGAACGACACGAAGGCCAGGTTGGACGCATTGAGCATCAGCTCGATGCACATGAACACCACGATCGCGTTGCGGCGCACGAGGACGCCGACCGCACCGATCACGAAGAGGATGCTCGACAGATAGAGGTAGTTCTCCGGGTTCATTCCCGCTCACCGTCCTCGTCGGCGCGCCTGTTGGCCGCCTCCAGCTCGGTGTAGCGAACAGTTCCCTGACGCCTCAGCTCGTCAGGCACCGAAGCCTCGGACGCGGTGCCGTCGGGCAGCAGAGCCGGGGTGTCGACCGCGTTGTGCTGCGCATAGACACCGGGGCTGGGGTGGGGCGTTGGGTGGGCACTGCGGATCCGGTCAACCGACTGCTCGGGTTGTGGCCGGCGCGGGGTGAGCCGCTCCTTGTGGGTCAGCGCCATGGCGCCGACCGCAGCCGTGATCAGCACGATGCTGACCACCTCGAAGGTGAACACGTACCGGGTGAAGATTGCCTCGGCAATGGCCTCGACGTGTCCTCCCGCGGCGTCGTTGGCGGCACCGACCCCCACCGCCTCCGGGAAGGTCGCCCTGCTGACCGCGGCCATCAACAGCACCCCGAAGCCGGCGCCGAGCAGAATCCCCGCAACACGCTGCGCTCGCAGGGTCTCGACGAACGAGTCAGAGGCGTCGACGCCTACCAGCATCAGCACAAAGAGGAAGAGCATCATCACTGCGCCCGTGTACACCACGACCTGCACCACGCCCAGGAAGATGCCTCCCTGCATGATGAAAAGGACCGCCAGGACGATCATCGTGGTGGCCATCCAGAGCGCACTGTGAACCGCCTTGCGGCTCAGCAGAATCATGACCGCGGCGCCCACCGCAATCGGCGCCAGGCACCAGAAGGCAACCGCTTCACCCGTGGACGTCTGAGGAGTGGCCGCCAGAAGCTCGATCATCGGCTCTCCTCGGCGGTACCCGTCGGCGCTGCAGAGTCTTCGGGACGGTCGAACTCTCCTGCGTAGTAGTTCTGCTCGGTGGTACCCGACGCCATGGCATGTGGAGGCGCCACCATGCCCGACGACATCGGAGCCAGCAGATCCTGCTTCTCGAAGATCAGGTCGGCACGGTTGTTGTCGGCCAGCTCGTACTCGTGGCTCATGGTGAGCGCACGCGTGGGGCACGCCTCCAGACACATGCCACAGAAGATGCAGCGTAGGTAGTTGATCTGGTAGACGCGGCCGTAGCGCTCGCCAGGTGAAAAGCGCTCTTCGTCTGTGTTCGCCGCACCTTCGACGTAGATGGCGTCAGCCGGACAGGCCCAGGCGCAGAGCTCACAGCCGATGCAGCGTTCGAGCCCGTCGGAGTAGCGGTTGAGGACATGCCTGCCGTGGAATCGCGGCATCATCGGCTTGCGCTCTTCGGGGTACTCCTCGGTCGTCACCTTGCGGAACATCGTGGTGAAGGTGACGCCGAATCCCGCGATCGGGTCGAGGAAGCTAGGCATCGAGCACCTCGCTGTCAGCATTCGACGGGCTTGCAACCACTGCTACCGCGACGGCTTGCTGGCCAGGTAGCGGAGGCACCGGGTGCCCTCCGCCGAACGGGTCGAAGGGTTTGTCGATGTCATCTGGCTGCTCGAGCTCGCGGCCGGAGACGTAGTCCCAGACGATGCTGACCACGAGCAGTACCGCGAGGGCGACTCCCCCCCAGATCAAGATGTCCTGCCGATCGATGCTGGCCTCGTTGGAGACGGCCCTGACCGTGGCCACGATGGCAATCCACAGCAGCGACAACGGGATCAGGACCTTCCAGCCGAACTTCATGAACTGGTCGTACCGCATGCGGGGCAGCGTGCCGCGCAGCCAGATGAACATGAACATGAAGATCCACAGCTTGGCGACAAACCACAGAACCGGCCACCAGCCGTCGTTCGCGCCGGCCCAGATCGCACCGCCGAGCGGCCACGGAGCCTGCCATCCCCCGAGGAACAGGGTTGTTGCCAGGGCTGCCACCGTGAACATGTTGATGTACTCGGCGAGGAAGAAGAGCGCGAACTTCAGCGAGCTGTACTCGGTGTGGAACCCGCCGACCAGCTCACCCTCGGCCTCGGGCAGGTCGAAGGGAGCTCGGTTGGTCTCACCGACCATCGACACGACGTAGATCAGGAACGACGGCAACAGGATGATCGCGAACCAGAGGCGGTCTTGTGACGAGACGATCTCAGAGGTCGACATCGATCCCGAGTACAAGAACACCGCGACGAACGACAGTCCCATGGCGATCTCGTACGAGATCACCTGGGCCGACGAACGCAGTCCTCCGAGGAGCGGGTAAGTGGAGCCGCTGGACCACCCGGCAAGAACCAGGCCGTAGACCCCGACGGAGGTAACGGCCAGGACGTACAGGACCGACACCGAGAAGTCGGTGAGCTGCAGCGCCGTCTCTTGTCCGAAGACGCTGACGACGGGTCCGAAGGGGATCACGGCAAAGGCCAGGAAACACGTCGTGGCCGAGATGATCGGCGCCAGGATGAAGATCGCCTTGTCGGCGGCTGTCGGGATGATGTCTTCCTTGAGAGCCAGCTTGATGCCGTCGGCCAGTCCCTGCAGCAGACCGAAGGGGCCCACCCGGTTGGGTCCGACCCGCTGCTGCATCCGGGCTACCACTCGTCGCTCGGCCCAGATCATCACCAGAGTGCTCACCACAAGGAAGCCAAAGATGACGACCGCCTTGATCGCGGACAGCCACCACGGCGTCTCCGCGAGCGCGTCAGTGACGCTCAGCTCGAGTCTCATCCCTGTCCCTCCACGGCAACCTGCACGCGAACACCACTGGCACCGAGCGCCCGGTGAGCATTCCCCGTGACCACAACGGCGCCGGCGGCCACCTCAGCGAGCACGAGCGGCGCTGTGACGCTACCGCTGGCACCGGTCACCGTGATCATGTCCCCCTCGGACGCGCCCAACTCCCGGGCCTCGCCGGTCGAGAGCCACACCTCTTGCGCCCGTGCGGTAGCGGCCAGGTACGGCTCACCACTCTGCAGATGTGTCGCTTCGAGCAGCGGGCGCCAGGTGGCCAACAGCAGCCCTGGACCAGGATCGGGGGGTGCACCGGCAACCGACGGCGGGCTCACCCGCGCACCCTCCCAGCCCGAGAACTCCTCGAGCTGGGCCATCAGGGCTACCGGGTCCGACTCCAGACCGGCAACGCCCATCTCGGCGCCAAGCACCGAGAGCACTCTCGCGTCGGTCATGAGGGAGGTGCGCAACGGCTGCGACGAAGGGCGGACGCGGCCCTCCCAGTTCACGAACGAGCCCGCCTTCTCAGGAGCGGCAGCGACCGGGAAGACAACATCAGCGAACTGGACGACGGCATGGTCGTGGGTGTCGAGGACGACGACGAACTCAGCAGCCCGCAGGGCGGCCTCAGCACCGTCAGGAAGGTCGTCGAGCTGAACGCCGGCCATCAGCAGCGCTGAGATCTCGCGATCCTCGACCGCCTTCAGCATGGTCGGCAGGTCACGACCCGCGGTCTCGGGAACCTCCGCCGCCCCCCAGATCGCCGCCGTGTCGACCCTTGCAGCAGCGTCGGCCACCGGGCGCCCGCCCGGCAGCAGCGTCGGCAGCAGACCGGCATCCAGGGCCCCTCGGTCGCCGGCCCGGCGCGGGACCCATCCCAGAGCAGCACCCGTTCGGTCGCAGAGCTCGCCCACGGCCGTAAGCAAACCCGGCGAAGCCGCGGCCCGCTCACCCACCAGAACTACGGCGCCGGCCTGGCCGAACAGATCGACGACGTCAGGCGCCAGGTTCTGCAGAGCCGTTGCCTCAGATCCGGGCACTGACGGAATCCACGTACCGTCCAGCTTGGCGAGTCCGCGGCTGGCCGCAGGGGCGACCGCGAGGACGCGCGTGCCGGCCTTGGCAGCCTTACGCAGCCTCAGCAGGACGATCGGTGACTCGTCCTCGGGCTCGAAGGCCACCAAGAGCACCGCGGGGGCCCCTTCGAGGTCGGCGTAGGTAGGCCCGAGCCCACGACCGGCCACGCGTGCCGCGAGGAACTGCTCTTCCTCAGGTGATGAGCCCTTCGGGCGGAAGTCGATGTCGTTGGTACCGAGGACCCGACGGGTGAACACCGAGAAGGCGTAGGCGTCTTCGACCATCAGTCGTCCGCCGGTGACGGTGCCGGTCTTGCCATCGGCAGTCTTCAACCCATTCGCCGCGGCGACGAGCGCCTCGTCCCAGGACGCCGGACGCAGCTCGCCCCCCTCACGAACCAAGGGGGAGGTCAGCCGCCGATCAGACTCGAGATACCGGAAGGCGAAGCGGCCCTTGTCACAGTTCCACTCCTCGTTGACCTCAGGATCGACCGCCGCCAACCGGCGCATGACCGCGTTACGGCGGGAGTCGGTGCGAAGGGAACAGCCGGACGCGCAGTGCTCGCAGGCAGTAGGTGTCGAGGCCAGGTCGAACGGCCGTGACCGGAAGCGGTACATCGCACTCGTGAGCGCGCCCACCGGGCAGATCTGGATCGTGTTACCGGAGTAGTACGAGTTGAAGGGCACGTCGTCGGCGATACCCACCTGCTGCTGCGAACCCCGCTCGAGCAGCTCAATGAACGGGTCACCCGCGATCTGCTCGGCGAACCTGGTGCACCGAGCACAGGAGACGCACCGCTCACGGTCGAGCAGCACCTGCGCCGACAGGTTGATCGGCTTGGGAAACGTCCGCTTGGGGCCGTCGAAGCGGGTGTCGCCCTGGCCGCTGGTCATGGCCTGGTTCTGCAGCGGGCACTCTCCGCCCTTGTCGCAGATCGGGCAGTCGAGCGGGTGGTTGATGAGCAGGAACTCCATGACGCTGCGCTGTGCCTCACCTGCGACAGCTGAGGTCATCTGTGTCTTGACCACCATGCCGTCCGAGCAGGTGACGGCGCATGCCGGCTGCGGCTTGGGCATGCCTTCGACCTCGATCAGGCACATCCGGCACGCTGCCACCGGGTCGAGCAGCGGGTGGTCGCAGAAACGGGGTACGGCCACCCCGAGCTGTTCGGCCGCCCGGATGATCAACGTGCCCTTGGGGACGGACGTCTCAACCCCGTCGATCGTCAAGGTGACAAGGTCTGGTCGCGGCTCGAGTGTGTCGCCGCTGGTGGACGCAGTGGTGACGGTCATCAGGCGTTCACTCCCGCAAGGACTGTGGCGGCCACCGGGTCGTAGAGGTCACTGGCCGCGGTGTGGGTTCCCAGTGCGATCTCGTCGGCGAAGTACTTCATCGCACCGGGGAATGGCGTAGCTGCGGCGTCGCCCAAAGCGCAGAAAGACCGCCCTGCGATCTGCGCCGACACCTCGTTGATCCTCGTGATGTCGTCATCGGACCCGACACCGCTCTCGAGGCGTCGCAGCAGGTCGACCAGCCAGTAGGTGCCTTCGCGGCACGGAGTGCACTTGCCGCACGACTCGTGCTTGTAGAACTCGAGCCACCGCGTGACCGCCCGCGTGACGCTCGTGGTCTCGTCGAACACCATGGGTGTTCCAGTGCCGAGCATCGAACCCGCCGCGGCAATGTCTTCGTACGTGTACGGAACGTCTAGGTGTTCCTCGGTGAGCAGCGGAACACTGGAACCACCCGGCACCCAGAACTTGAGCCTGTGCCCCTTGCGCATTCCGCCGGCCCACTCCAGCAGCTCGCGCATCGTGGTACCCATCGGTGCCTCGAAGATGCCCGGGCGCTCGACGTGCCCAGACACCGCGAACAGCTTCACGCCAGGAGACTTCTCACTGCCGTACGACGTGTACCAGTCGGCACCGTTGGTGACGATCGACGGGACGCTCGCAATGGTCTCGACGTTGTTGACGACGGTGGGCGACGCGTACAAGCCGGCCACGGCTGGGAACGGAGGCTTCAGCCGCGGCTGGCCGCGGAATCCCTCGAGCGAGTCGAGCAGCGCGGTCTCTTCACCGCAGATGTAGGCGCCCGCACCGGCGTGCACCGTGACCTCGAGGTCGAAGCCCGATCCCAGGATGTTCTGACCGAGGAGGCCGGCCGCGTAGGCCTCGCGAACGGCGGATGCCACCCGGCGAATGGCATGCGGCACCTCGCCACGGATGTAGATGAACGCGTGGTTCGCGCGGATCGCGTACGAGGCGATCACGACCCCCTCGACCAACGAGTGCGGGTTGGCCAGCATCAGCGGGACGTCCTTGCATGCCCCGGGCTCGGACTCGTCTGCGTTGACCACGAGGTAGTGCGGCTTGCCGTCTCCCTGAGGAACGAAGCCCCACTTCATGCCGGTGGGGAAGCCCGCACCGCCGCGACCCCGAAGACCTGAGTCCTTGACGAGCTGGATGACGTCGTCCGGCTGCTTGGCGAATGCCAGCGCCAAGGCGTCATACCCGCCGTGTCGGCGGTAGCCATCAAGGGTGTAGCTGTCGGCCTCGTCCCAGTGGGCCGACAGCACAGGGGTCAGCGGCATGTCAGTTCCCCTTCACCGTCTGCGCGCCACGGCGCTCGGCTTCGGCGCTGCGCTCGGCGTCACCGTTCTGCTGAGCCAGGCGGAGTCCGGCAAGGATCCGGTCGTCGCGGTGGTCGCCATCGGCCACGAGCCCGTCGTCGACACCCACGATGGTGCGCTCGGCGTCGGCGAAGCTGCGGACCGCCGGCCCGCGTGTGCTCTGGATCGGCCGCCCGGCTCTGGCGTCGTCCACCACCTGCTTGGCCTTCTCGACGGTCATGTCGTCGAGGAACTCCCAGTTCGCCGTCATGACTGGCGCATGCGTGCACGCTGCCTGGCACTCGATGCGCTCGAGCGTGACTGCGCCGTCGTCGGTCGTCTGGTTGTTGCCCGTGCCGCAGTGGTCGACGAGGGCGTCCCAGATCTCGTCGCCGCCGAGCACCGCGCAGAGCGAGTTGATGCAGACGCCGACGCGCACGCGTCCACTCTGGCGTTTGAGGTACATCGTGTAGAAGGAGGAAACAGCCGTGACCTCGGCCTCGGTCAGCTCGACGAGCTCAGCCACCAACGTGACGCCTTCGGGCGTGATGAACCCTTCGTCCGCCTGAACCAGGTGGAGCAGGGGCATGAGCGCAGACCGCTTGCGGGGATAGCGGTCGAGCACCTCGCGCATCTGCGCCCGGGTGGTCTCAGCGATGGCCATGCGTGTCCTTAAGCAGTATGTGTAGAGCGGTCAGCGGTCTACGCCGCCCATGACAGGGTCGAGCGAAGCAACAGCGGCAATCACGTCGGCGACCTGCGCGCCGGCACACATGGCGCCGACTGCCTGGAGGTTGGTGAACGAGGGGTCGCGGTAGTGGACGCGATAGGGGCGCGTGCCACCGTCACTCGCCATCACGACGCCCAGCTCACCTCGCGGCGACTCAACCGCGGAGTAGACCTGGCCGGCCGGAACCGAGAAGCCTTCGGTGACCAGCTTGAAGTGGTGGATCAAGGCCTCCATCGACTCGTTCATGATCTTGTTGATGTGCGCCCTGCTGTTTCCCTGGCCGTCGTTACCGATCGACAGCTGGGCGGGCCAGGCAATCTTGGGGTCGTCGACCATCACCGGCCCGGGGCCAGCCTCTTCGAGCCGGTCGACGACCTGCTGGATGATGCGCAGTGACTCGACCATCTCGTCCAGCCTGATCCGGAACCGTCCGTAGGCGTCGCAGGTGTCCCACGTCGGGACGTCGAACTCGAACTCGTCGTACCCGAGGTACGGCTCGGTCTTGCGCAGGTCCCACGGCAGGCCGGTCGATCGAAGGACCGGGCCGGTGATGCCGAGCGCCATGCACCCGGCCAGGTCGAGGTAGCCGACGTCAACGAGGCGCCCCTTGAAGATCGGGTTCTCGTTGCAGAGCCTGATGTAGTCGAAGACGCGCTTGCTCATCAACGTGTGGAAGTCGCGGATCTTCTCGATGCCGTCGGTCGGAAGATCGTTGGCGACTCCGCCTGGCCGAATGTAGGCGTGGTTCAGGCGCAGCCCGGTAATCAGCTCGAAGAGGTCGAGTACGAGCTCACGCTCACGGAACCCGATGGTCATCACCGTGAGCGCGCCGATCTCCATGCCCCCCGTGGCGATGCAGACAAGGTGGGACGAGATGCGGTTGAGCTCCATCATCAAGATCCGGATCAGGCGGGCGCGCTCAGGCACCTCGTCGGTGATTCCGAGCAGCCGCTCGACCCCCAGGCAGTACGCGGTCTCGTTGAAGAACGGCGACAGGTAGTCCATGCGCGTGACGAACGTGACGCCCTGCGTCCACGTGCGGAACTCGAGGTTCTTCTCGATCCCGGTGTGCAGATAGCCGATGCCACAGCGGGTGTCGGTGACTGTTTCGCCCTCGAGCTGAAGAATCAGTCGCAGGACGCCGTGGGTCGACGGGTGCTGCGGACCCATGTTGACCACCAGTGACCCCTCGGCCATCTCGGCGGCCTCAGCGGCGAAGGCATCCCAGTCGCCACCACTGACGGTGTAGACCCGACCTTCAGTGGTGGGTCGTGACTCGGCGTACGGGTCGCCCGACGCGTCGGGGGCGTCGCTGATGTCCTGGGTGTCGTATGGGCCGGTGGTGGTCATCAGGAGTAGTGCCTCCGCTCGTTCGGCGGTGCGATCTCTGCGCCCTTGTACTCCACGGGGATCCCCCCGAGCGAGTAGTCCTTGCGCTGCGGGTGACCCGGCCAGTCGTCGGGCATCTGGATGCGGCTCAGCGATGGGTGGCCATCGAAGATGATGCCGAAGAAGTCGTAGGTCTCACGCTCGTGCCAGTCGTTCGTGGGGTAGACCTCGTAGAGCGACGGGATGTGCGGGTCAGCGTCTGGACACGAGACCTCGAGCTTGATTCGGCGGTTGTGCGTGTAGGAGAGCAACGGATATACCGCGTGCAGCTCGCGGTCGGCGTCACCTGGCCAGTGCACCCCGCTGACACCCATGCACATCTCAAAGCGGAGGGCCGCATCGTCACGCAGCACCTGGGCGACGTGCCGCAAGTGCTCGCGGCGGATGTGCAGCGTGAGCTCACCGTGCTCGACGACCACCTTCTCGATGGCCTCCGCGAACTGCGGATACGCCTGCTCGAGGCCATCGGCGACGTCGTCGAACCAGCCTCCGTAGGGGCGGCTCGCCGCGGGCGCCACAGAGACCGTCCGCACGAGACCGCCGAACCCGGAGGTGTCGCCACCGTCGCTCGCCCCGAACATGCCGGAGCGGACGTCGACGACGTCGAGCGTTGGCGTCCCGGCCGGGACGATCTCGGGCGTGGCCTCGTGCTCGCTCACCTGAGCAGACCCTTCATGTCACTGGTCGGAATGGCGGTGAGTGCAGACGCCTCGAGCTCGCGTTGCCACTCGACTCGCTGCGCTCCGAGCTTCTCGTTCTTGATCTGCTCGTGCAGCTTCAAGATGGCGTCCATCAGCTGCTCGGGCCGCGGCGGGCAGCCGGGAAGGTAGATGTCGACCGGCACGATGTGGTCGACCCCCTGCACGATTGCGTAGTTGTTGAACATGCCACCGCTGGACGCGCACGCGCCCATCGAGATGACCCACTTGGGCTCGGCCATCTGGTCGTAGATCTGACGAAGCACCGGAGCCATCTTCTGGCTGACCCGTCCGGCCACGATCATCAGGTCCGCCTGCCGTGGCGAGGCTCTGAAGACCTCCATGCCGAAGCGGGCAAGGTCGTACCGTCCGGCACCGGTCGCCATCATCTCGATCGCGCAGCAGGCGAGCCCGAACGTTGCCGGCCACAGTGATCCAGACCGCGCCCACCCGGCGAACTTCTCGACCGTGGTGAGCATGAACCCGCTCGGCAGCTGCTCCTCAAGACCCATGGAGGTACCTCCCGCTCGGCTGTCCGTGCCCGGCTAGTCCCATTCGAGCCCACCCCTTCGCCACACGTAGGCATAGGCGACACCGAGGGTGAGGATGAAGAGCAGCATCTCGATGAGACCGAAGATTGCGAGCTGGTCGAACGCGACCGCCCACGGGTAGAGGAAGACGATCTCGATGTCGAACAAGATGAAGAGCATCGCGGTGAGGTAGTACTTCACCGGGAAACGACCGCCACCGATCGGTTGGGGCGTCGGCTCGATGCCGCACTCGTAGGCGTCCAGCTTGACCCGGCTGTAGCGCTTGGGGCCCGACAGGGAACCCGCCAGGATGGAGAACGCAGCGAAACCGAAGGCGAGAAGGCCGAGGAAGAGGATCGGAACGATCGGATTCACAGTGGGCCGCTCCCTTCGCATCCGGCGTTGGCCCCAGAGGTGGGCCACGGATCGCCGATCATCCTAGGGCCGCTGACGCTACGACCCCTGGTGGGGTGCCGGAGGCCCGTCACGCCGCCGGAGCCACCTTCGTCATCGCGTTGATCACCTTGTCCATGGCGTCTCCATCATGCGGATCGGTGAGGTTGGCCAACAGTTTGAGAGTGAAGCGCATGAGCGTCGGATGGGGAAGGCCGTGGCGGGTGGCGAGCTTCATGACATTCGGGTTGCCGATCAGTTTCACGAAGACCCGGCCAAGGGTGTAGTAGCCGCCGTACGCGTCCTTCAGCGCCGCCGGGTATGCCGCCAGGGCGCGTTCGCGGGCGTCGGCCGTGGGGCGTCCGAGCGCCTGGACGATGGTCTCGGCCGCCATCGCCCCCGACTCCATGGCGTAGGTGATGCCCTCGCCGTTGAACGGGTTGACCATGCCACCGGCATCGCCGACGAGCACCAACCCCCTGGTGTAGTGCGGCGTCCGGTTGAAGCCCATCGGCAGGGCAGCCCCACGGATCGGCTGGGTACGGTTCTCCTCGCGGAAGCCCCACTCCTCGGGGGTGGTGTCCAGCCAGCGTCGCAGCAGGTCTTTGTAGTCCACCCTGCCGAAGGCCGTCGATGAGTTGAGGATGCCGAGGCCGGCGTTCACCGTGCCGTCGCCAACTCCGAAGATCCACCCGTAGCCAGGCAGAAGACGGTCGCCGTCCCACAGCTCGAGCCACGACTCGAGCCAGTCGTCGTCATGGCGCGGGCTCGTGTAGTAGGTGCGGACCGCGACGCCCATGGGCCGGTCGTCGCGCTTGCGCAGACCCATCGCAAGTGAGAGTCGGGTGGAGTTGCCGTCGGCCGCCACCACCAGTGGGGCCCGAAACTCGATCTCATCGCCGCGGCTGCCGTCGGGCTGCGACGTACGCGCCGAGACACCCACGATCCGCCCGAGGGCGTCGAGCACCGGACCGGTGACGGCGGTTCGCTCGTGCAGGCGGGCCCCGGCCTTCTGCGCCTGGCGGGCCAGGATCTCGTCGAAGTCCTCGCGGGTGCGCACCAGCCCATAGTTGGGGAACGAGGCCAGATCGGGCCACGGCAGCTCGAGCCGCATGCCGCCACCGATGATCCGCAGCCCCTGGTTGCGCACCCAGCCGTCAGCTGGATCGGGCTCGATGCCCATGGCCAGAAGCTGCTTGACCGCACGTGGCGTCAGCCCGTCACCGCACACCTTTTCGCGCGGGAAAGCCGTCTTTTCCAGGAGGAGCACGTCGAGCCCGGACTGCGCCAGGTGATAGGCGGTCGTGGAGCCGGCTGGGCCGGCCCCGACGACGATGACGTCGGCGCTGCGGTCGCTGCTGGGAAGTGGCACTCGGCGTCCTCGGAAGCAAAGGGTGGGGTCGACTTTGTGAAACCATTCACGAGGGACCAAGTCTATTGCCACCCCACGAATTCCAACAACGCAACCATGAAAGCGCAGCGAGCCAGCTCACCCTCGGGGGCTCATCACGATGCCCTCGCAGGTGACTCAGGAGCGGGTGGCCCGGTGGAGGGCCACGATCCCCCCCGAGAGGTTGCGCCACGCGACCGACGACCAGCCCACCTTCTGCAGAAGGGCAGCGAGGTGCTGCTGGTCGGGCCACGCCCTGATCGACTCGGCCAGGTAGACGTACGCCTCGGGGTTGCTGGAGATCGCCCGAGCCGTGGGAGGGAGCGCCCGCATGAGGTACTCGCTGTAGAGCGTGCGGAACGGTCCCCACGCCGGATGGCTGAACTCGCAGACCACGATCCGGCCGCCTGGACGCGTCACGCGCAGCAGCTCGGCCAGCCCGGCCTCGGTGTCGTGCAGATTGCGCAGCCCGAACGAGATCGTGACCGCGTCGAAGCTGCCGTCAGCAAAAGGGAGCTGTAGGCCGTCTCCGGCCACGAAAGGTAGCTCGGGCCGACGCTGCTTGCCTACCGACAGCATCCCGAGCGAGAAGTCGCACGGCACCACGAACGCGCCCCGCTCACGCAGCGGCAGCGACGAGGTTCCTGTGCCCGCGGCGAGGTCAAGCAGTCGCTCCCCCGGCTTGGGATCGAGTGCGGCGACCACACTCCGTCGCCACCGGCGGTCCTGCCCCAGCGACAGCACGTCGTTGGTCAGGTCGTACTTGGCGGCAACGTCGTCGAACATCCGTGCGACGTCGAACGGTTGCTTGTCGAGATCGGCGCGCATCACAGTCCGAGTCTGCCCCGTGGCGGCCCGGCGTGCCCTGCCGGGTCGGTCTCCGATGAGACGCGTCGGCTCATCCGCTCTAGGGTTGACCCGTGAGCACCACGGCCAGGACCCGCACTCTCGTGCGCTCATTGCCGGTGGCCGACCCCGGACCGCTGCTCGACACCCTGCCCGACGACCAGATCGTCACCTGGACTCGTGGGAACGACGGCTTCGCGGCATGGGGAGAGGTCGCCCGGCTTTCGGTGTCCGGCCCCGGTCGGTTCGCCGAGGCCGCCAGGTGGTGGCGCGAGCTGGTCGGATCGCTCGATATCGACGACCAAGTGCATGTGCCCGGGTCAGGGCCGGTTGCCTTTGCCTCGTTCACGTTCGACGACGGTCCGAGCAGCTCAGTCGTCATCGTGCCTGAAGTCATCGTCGGACGCCGTGACGGCGCCTCGTGGATCACGACGATCGGGGACGCCGACCCGAACCTGGCCCACCGCAGCCCGGTCAGAGCAGCCGGCCAGGTGCGCTACAGCGACGGCTCGGTCACGTCCGCCGGCTACGAGCAGGCCGTGGCGACGGCCGTGCAGCGCATCAACGAAGGGGCCCTCGACAAGGTCGTCCTGGCCCGAGACCTGCTGGCCACCACCGAGAACCCACTCGACGCCCGCGCACTGCTCGGCCCCCTCTCCCGCACCTACCCCAGCTGCTGGACCTTCGCCGTCGACGGGCTCGTGGGTGCCACTCCCGAGCTGCTCGTCCGGCGGACCGGCGACCATGTCGTCTCACGCGTCCTGGCGGGCACGACGCCCCGCGGCAGCGACGCGGTGGTCGACGCCCAGCACGCAGCCGATCTTCTGGCATCGGACAAGGACCGCGTCGAGCATGAGCTGGCGGTGCGTTCGGTGTCAGAGACGCTGGGGCCCTTCTGCTCAGACCTCGTGGTGCCGCGCTCGCCAGAGGTCATGCGTCTGGCCAATGTCCAGCATCTGCAGACCGACATCACCGGGCGGCTGGCGAACGGCGAGTCGGCGCTCGACCTCGCCGCGGCTCTGCACCCCACGGCCGCCGTCTGCGGCACCCCCACCGGCAAGGCCAGGGCGCTCATCCGCGAGCTCGAGGGCATGGACCGCGGACGGTATGCGGGCCCGGTCGGCTGGATCGACTCACGCGGCGACGGCGCGTTCGGCATAGCACTTCGATGTGCCCAGATCGAGCACGATGACGAGCACTCGCTACGCATGTATGCCGGCTGCGGACTGGTTTTGGGCTCAGTACCCACCGACGAGCTGGCCGAGTCGCAGACCAAGCTCTTGGCCATCAGGGACGCTCTCGAGTCCCGCTGACGGCAGCTCAGAAGCGCCCACGATGAAGGCGCTTGTCGATGGTGACCACCACCCAGGCCAGTAGCCCGACACCGAGGATGCGCAGCCAGGTCTCCCCGCCGATCGGGGCGGTGTCGAAGAGACGGTTCATCACCGGCAGGTAGGTAATCCCCAGCTGCCCCAGGCACTGCACCATGAGCCCGCCAATCACCCAGCGGTTGCTGAACCAGCCAATGGCCCATACCGATGCGTTGAGGCTGCGGCAGTTGATCAGGTAGAACGCCTCGACCACCACGAAGACGTTGAGAGCGGCCGTGCGAGCTGCGGCCAACGACGAACCACTCGCCAGCTCCCACTCGAACACCGACCATGCACCGGCTACGAGCACCGCCGAGACGAGCAGGACGCGCAGGACCAGGGCACGACTCAACAGCGGGGCATGAGGGTTACGCGGAACCCGGGTCATGATTCCGGCTTCCTTCGGCTCGAACGCCAGCATCAGCCCGAGCGCGACCGCAGTCGTCATGTTGATCCACAAGATCTGCACGGGAAGAATTGGCAGCGTTGCCCCGGTCAGGACGGCCGTCAGAACGACCAGACCTTCGCCCATGTTGGTCGGCAGCGTCCAGACGATGAACTTGGTGAGGTTGTCGAAGACCCCTCGCCCCTCCTCCACCGCAGCCTCGATCGTGGCGAAGTCGTCATCGGTGAGGACCATGTCGGACGCCTCCTTCGCCACCTCCGTTCCTCCGAATCCCATGGCGACGCCGATGTCGGCCTGGCGCAGGGCTGGGGCGTCGTTGACCCCGTCACCGGTCATCGCCACGACGTGATGGCGTTCCTGCAGGGCGCCGACCAGTCGAAGCTTCTGCTCGGGGGAGACGCGGGCGAAAAGATCGGTCTGCTCGACGCGATCTGCGAGCTCGGCGTCCGGGATCTGGGCGAGCTCGTCACCCACGAGGATGCGGGGGGACGTCATGGGGTCGATCACGCCCACAGCCCGCGCGATCGCCAGGCCGGTCGATGCGTGGTCCCCCGTGATCATCTTGACCGAGATCCCCGCCGCATGGCAGGCGGCCACGGCAGAGGACGCCGCGTCTCGAGGTGGGTCATGCATGGCGACCAGACCGACGAAGGCCAGGTGCCGCTCCTCCGCCAAGGCTCCCGACGAGACGCCGCGACCTCCTTCGGCCACCGCCAGCACCCGCAGACCTCGCGCGGCCATGTTCTCGGCCTGGTGGAGGACGGTCGCGGAGTCAAGGTCGCCCACCTCGCCATCCCCCACCAGCTGGCGGGAGCTGAGGCCAAGGACTCGCTCGACAGCACCTTTCACGATCACGCGCTCTGATCCCCCGTGCGCGCAGCGAACCCGCATGCACTGCTCCTCGGAGCTGAAGGGGACAACGTCCAGGCGTTCCCAGGTCTGGCGGAGACTCTCCGGCTCGACGTCCACCTTCGCCGCGAGGACGAGGAGCGCCCCTTCGGTGGGATCGCCCACCGGCTCCAGCACGTCCCCATCCGACAGATGAGCGTCACTGCACAGCACACCCGCCTCGACCAGTGACCTGAAGACGGAGTCCGCCTCCGCCGAGACGCGCTGCCCGGCGGAGTCCGCCACGGTTCCGGTCGGGTCGTAGCCCACGCCGTCGACCCGGTAGAGCGACACCGGCGTCCAGACCTCGACCACCGTCATCACGTTCTCGGTCAAGGTGCCGGTTTTGTCTGTGCAGATGACGGTAGTGCTCCCTAGCGTCTCTACCGCGGGGAGACGGCGTACGACGGCTCGACGACGTGCCATCCGGCCGACCCCGATCGCCAACGTGATCGTCACCGCGGCTGGAAGACCTTCAGGGATAGCCCCGACGGCGAGCGCGACAGCGGCGTTGAACATCTCGGGCCAGGGCTCGCCACGCCACACGCCGACGCCGAAGGTCACCGACGCCAGCGCCAAGATGATCAACGTGAGGACCTTGCTGAACTCGTTGAGTCGGCGGGTCAGCGGAGTTTCGAGCGGATCGACCTCACCGACCAGACGGTGGATCTGCCCCAGCTCGGTCGAGCCGCCGGTGGCCACCACCACACCGACGCCGGACCCCCGCGTCACCAAGGTGCCGGAGTAGAGCATGTTGCGGCGGTCGGCGACCAGGGTGGCCGACCGCAGGGTCACCTCGTCCTTGGCTACCGGGTCTGACTCGCCGGTCAAACTCGACTCATCGGCCTCGAGGTCGGTCTCCGTGGTCACCCTGAGGTCGGCGGGCACCTTGTCGCCGGCGGCGACGGTCACCAGGTCGCCAGGAACCAACTCCTCCGAGTCGACCACCGTGGTCTGCCCCTCACGGGTGACCCGTGCGGTCGTGCGAACCATGTCACGCAGTGCGTCCAGGGCCGACTCGGCCTTCGACTCCTGGAGCAGCCCCACTGCGGCGTTCACCACGACTACACCGAAGATCACCACCGACTCGACCACGTCGCCGAACGTCACGCTCACCAGGCCAGCAACCAGGAGCACGTAGATCAACGGGTTGTGGAACTGGCGGGCCAGCCGACGCATCCACCCCGCGCCCGCCACCGCGGGTAGCCGATTGGGACCGAACCTGACCTGTCTGCTGTGCGTCTCTGCCTCAGTGAGCCCGGCGCGGGGGTCGGTGCCCAGCACAAGGAGCACCTCGTGGGCGCTCAACGCATGGTGTGCGTCCCCCGAGGTGCGCTCATGGTCCGCAGCGTCCATGGGGTGTTCAGCCGTCGATGGTTGCCAGCTGGCCCTCGATCACTGCGCGGTCGTCAGCATCGTCCACCTGACCCAGGAGCTCTTTTGCTTTCAGCACCCATGCGTCACGTTCGGCATCGTGCCCAGCCACTGCATGCGCCCTGGCCAGCCCCTCGCAGGTCGACGCCTTCAGCCACAGGGGAACGTCGGCCTTCGTGGCTCGCTCATAGGCGGCCGAGGCGAAGTCCAGCGACAAACCGGCGTGCCCGGTCAGCGCAGCGACATGGGCCACCTGCCAGTCCCCGGTGATCCACTGCTCATCTGCTCCGATGTCGCCCCACAGCGCCCGGCTGGCCATCGCCAACGTGAGTAGCCGTCGGTCGTCGTCGGGCGTGCGGCCTGACTTGTCGATCAGGTCCCAGGCCTGGTTGTAGTAACGCACCGCCAGATCCCGCTGGTCATGGGCCACAGCACCCAGCGTAGGACGAATGGTCGTGCAGGTCGATCGTGGAACCAACGTCACGGCACCGCAACATTCCCTTGACGCCACGACTCGTCCACAGCAGGGTGAGTGACACCCGCGACCGAGAGGAGCCGCGTGCCCGACTTCTTCATCGGCGGAACGTGGACGACCGCGCGTGCGAATGCCACGCGCGAGATTCGTTGCCCGGCAGACGGCTCCATGGTGACCACCGTCGACGAAGGCACGAGTGAAGACACCGAAGCCGCCATCGCCGCCGCACGACTCGCCTTCGACGACGGCCCCTGGCCCGCCACCTCTCCGGCCGACCGTGGTGCCCTGCTCGACCGGGTCGCCGATGCCCTCGAACGGCACCGCGCCGAGTTTGCCCGCGCCGAGGCGCTCGACACCGGAAAACGCCTGGTCGAGGCCGAGTACGACCTCGACGACATCATCTCCGTGTTCCGCTACTACGCGAAGTTGGCGGCAGATGTCGACGACCGCGCCATCGACGTCGAGCGGTCCGACGTCGAGAGCCGCGTGGTGCACGAGCCGGTCGGCGTCTGCGGGCTGATCACCCCCTGGAACTACCCGCTGCTGCAGACGGCGTGGAAAGTGGCTCCCGCCCTGGCCGCTGGAAATACGTTCGTGCTCAAGCCGAGTGAGCTCACCCCCTCGACGGCCATCCTGCTGATGCGCGAGCTCGACGCGGCCGGCCTCCCGCCAGGCGTGGCGAACCTCGTGCTGGGCACCGGCCCGAACGTGGGAGCCCTCCTGTCCACGCACCACGACGTCGACCTCGTGTCGTTCACCGGCGGGCTGGTCACCGGGCGGATCATCATGGCGGCAGCTGCGCCGACGGTGAAGAAGGTGGCCCTCGAGCTGGGCGGAAAGAACCCCAACATCGTCTTCGCCGACGCCGACCGCGACGCAGCGCTCGACATGGCACTCACCGCCGTCTTCCTCCACTCAGGTCAGGTGTGTTCAGCCGGCGCCCGACTGCTCATCGAGGAGTCCATCCACGACTCCTTCGTCGACGAGCTGGTCGAACGAGCACGCAAGATCCGGATCGGTGGCCCGTTCGATGAGACTGCTGAGACCGGGCCGCTGGTCTCCGAGGCCCACCGCGCGAAGGTCGAGGCCTACGTAGCGGCTGGTGTCGCCGAGGGCGCCGAGCTTCGCTGCGGGGGCGCCCGCCCGGACGCGCCCGAGCTTGCCAACGGCTTCTACTACCTGCCAACCGTGTTCGACCGCTGCACGGCCGACATGCAGGTAGTGCGCGACGAGTCCTTCGGTCCTGTGCTCACGGTCGAGACGTTCACTGATGAGGCTGAGGCGCTGCGCCTGGCCAACGACACCGACTACGGCCTCGCCGGCGCGGTGTGGACATCGGATGCCGCGAAGGCCGACCGCGTCGCGGCTGGGCTTCGCGCGGGAACCGTGTGGATCAACGACTACCACCCCTACGTCCCACAAGCTGAGTGGGGCGGCTACAAGCAGTCGGGCTTCGGGAGAGAGCTCGGGCACCACGGCCTGGCGGAGTACCGCGAGACCAAGCACATCTGGCGCAACACTGCTCCGGCACCGCAGAACTGGTTCGCCGGCGAGTGAATCCACCACCGGATCTACCCTTGGAGACTGAAGATGAGCGATGAGCGCTACGACATCGTCATCGTGGGTGGTGGCTCCGCCGGATCTGCCTTGGCGAACCGGCTGAGTGCCGACCCCGGCACCTCCGTGCTGGTCCTGGAGGCCGGGCGATCGGACTTCATCTGGGACCCGTTCATCCACATGCCTGCGGCGCTGCCGTTCCCCATCGGCAGCCGGCTCTACGACTGGCGCTACGAAACCGATCCCGAGCCGTACATGAACAACCGCCGCGTCTTCCACGCGCGCGGAAAGGTCCTCGGCGGATCGAGCAGCATCAACGGAATGATCTTCCAGCGCGGCAACCCCATGGACTACGAGCGCTGGGGCGCCGACAAGGGCATGGAGAACTGGGACTTCGCGCACTGCCTCCCGTACTTCAAACGCATGGAGACCTGCCTGGCCGGTGCAGATGAGTGGCGCGGGGGCAGCGGACCACTCATCCTCGAACGCGGCCCCGCGACCAACCCGCTCTTCGGAGCCTTCTTCGAGGCGGCGCAGCAGGCTGGCTACCCGCTGACCGACGACGTGAACGGCTACCGCCAAGAAGGCTTCGCCAGGTTCGACCGCAACATTCACCGGGGACGCCGGTTGAGCGCCGCCCGTGCCTACCTGCACCCGGTCATGAACCGCAAGAACCTCGACGTCGAGACCCTGGCGCACGCCACCAAGGTGGTTTTCGAGGGCAAGCGAGCCGTCGGCGTCGAGTACGTACGCGGGGGACGCCTGAAGCGCTCCGTGCGGGCCGGTGAGGTCATCCTGTGCGGTGGCGCGATCAACAGCCCACAGCTGCTCCAGCTGTCCGGCGTCGGGGATGCTGAGCACCTGCAGTCGCTCGGCATCGACGTCGTCGCCGACCTTCCGGGTGTCGGTGCCAACCTGCAGGACCACCTCGAGGTCTACATCCAGTACGCCAGCAAGCTTCCGGTCTCGATCGCCCCTGGGCTCGCTTGGTGGAAGCGCCCTGGCATCGGCGCCCAGTGGCTCTTCCAGCGCAAGGGGCTTGGCTCCACCAACCACTTCGAGGGCGGCGGGTTCGCCCGCAGCAATGACGACGTCGACTACCCCAACTTGATGTTCCACTTCCTACCGATCGCGATCAGGTACGACGGGTCCTCGCCCACCGAGGGACACGGCTACCAGGTGCACATCGGACCGATGTACTCCGACGCGCGGGGCTGGGTGAAGATCCGGTCGACCGACCCGATGGAACACCCGTCGATGCAGTTCAACTACCTCTCGACCGACCAGGACCGCCGTGAGTGGACCGAGGCGGTCCAGGTGGCGCGCAAGATCCTCACGCAGTCGGCATTCGACCCGTTCAACGATGGTGAGCTCTCGCCAGGGCCATCCGTCGAGACCGAGGAAGAGATCCTCGAGTGGGTTCGCAATGACGCCGAGACCGCGCTGCACCCGTCCTGCACCACGAAGATGGGGGTAGGCGACGACGCCGTCCTCGACCCAGCCTCGATGGAGGTCTACGACGTCGAGGGCCTCCGCGTCGTCGACGCCGGCTCGTTCCCCTACGTGACGAACGGCAACATCTATGCGCCGGTGATGATGCTGGCCGAGAAGGCGGCCGATCTCATCATCGGCGCAACACCGCTGGCGCCGTCGGACGCCCCGTTCTACCGGCACGACCTAGGTTCTCCGCTCTATCCACCAGGCGACCCCCGCAATGAAGGAGCAGCTTCATGACTGCCACTGTCGACGACGTCGGTGCTGCCGCGTCCACTGACGGGCAGTCCGCCCTGACAGTGAACAACCTCTGGAAGGTCTTCGGGCCGCGCGCGGACAAGATCGTCGGTTCCCCTGAGGCGGACCTGTCCCGCGCCGACCTGCTCGCCCAGACCGGGTGCACGGCCGCCGTGCGCGACGTGAGCTTTGAGGTGTCTCCTGGTGAGGTGTTCGTCGTCATGGGGCTGTCCGGCTCCGGAAAGTCGACGCTGGTGCGCTGTCTCACCCGGCTGATCGAGCCAACCGCCGGTCAGGTCCTGATCGACGGCGAAGACGTCGTGTCGATGTCGGACACCCGGCTGCGCGAGCTGCGCCGTCATCACGTGTCGATGGTGTTCCAGCACTTCGGCCTGCTCCCTCACCGCAAGGTGATCGACAACGTCGGCTATGGCCTCGAGGTGCGCGGCACGTCCAAGGCGGACCGTCGTTCGCGAGCGCAAGAGATGGTCGACCTGGTGGGCCTGTCGGGCAACGAGAACGCCTACCCAGACCAGCTCTCGGGCGGGATGCAGCAGCGCGTAGGCCTGGCACGCGCGCTGGCGGTCGACCCGTCAATTCTGCTCTTCGACGAGCCTTTCTCGGCGCTCGACCCGCTGATTCGTCGCGACATGCAGAACGAGGTCATCCGGCTGCACCACGAGGTCGGCAAGACGATGGTCTTCATCACCCACGACCTGTCTGAGGCGCTCAAGCTGGGCGACCGAATCCTGATCATGCGCGACGGCGCACTCATCCAGATGGGAACGCCGGCTGAGGTCGTCGCGACCCCCGCAGACGACTACGTGCGCGACTTCGTGAGCGAGGTGCCACGCTCCCACGTGCTCACGCTGGCGTGGGTGATGCGTCCACCGCGCCCCGACGAGGCACTTACTGGTCCCGAGATGGCACCAGACACGATCGTGCGCGACGCCGCACGGCGCGTGATTGACGCAGCTGACCCCGTCAAGGTGGTCGACAACGGGCAGCTGTTGGGCGTCGTTGACCAGGACGACATCCTGCGCGTGATCGTCGCCGAGGAGACACCCTCGTGACGGTCGAGCTCACGGAGATCGAGCACCCGGCCGCCGAGGCCCCCGTTCCGCAGGATGACGAGGGCGGTGGGCGTCTGCGCTGGATCGCTTTGGGCGTTGTCGTTGTCGTCTGGGTGATCCTCGGCGTGATCTTCCACGGGAAGGGGACCCAAGACCTCCCCGTCTCCCAGCTCACGGCATTCCAGGAGTGGCTCAACGAGCTGCGCAACACGATCGAGGATGCCAAGTTCAACGGAAATCCGATCTTCCTCCCGATCGACTGGCTGAGCGAGGCGCTCGACTGGACGGTCACCCAGCTGCAGAACCTCTTCGTGTCCGACTCGAGCCGTCCCCAGGGTGTTGCGCAGGTGGGTTGGGCGGGCGTCGTGGCACTTGCGGTGTGGGTGGCGTACGCGCTCTCGGGCCTGCGGATAGCCATCTTGGCTCTGGCCGTCATGCTGTCCTTCGGGTGGCTCGGCTACTGGGAACAGAGCATCGACACCCTGATCATCACCGGTGTCTCGGTGGTCATCTGCGTGATCATCGGTCTTCCCACCGGCATATGGATGTCGCGCAGCAAACGGGTCACATCGGTCCTCACTCCGGTGCTGGACACGATGCAGACCATGCCGTCATTTGCCTACCTGGGGCCGCTGGTCCTCATCTTCGGGATCGGCAACCCCGGTGCCGTCGTCGCCACCCTGATCTACGCGCTGCCTCCGCTGATCCGCATCTCGGCGTACGGCTTGAGCACGGTCTCGCCGAGCACGGTCGAGGCGACAACCGCACTGGGGTCGACCTCCACCCAGCTGATGACCAAGGTGCAGCTGCCGATGGCCAGGCGCACCATCATCGTGGGCCTGAACCAGACCATCATGGCCGCACTCTCGATGGCGATCATCGCCGCCTTCATCGCCGGGCCCGGGCTCGGTATCCCCATCATCGACGCGCTGAGCGTCCTGAACGTCGGTATCGCCTTCGTCAGCGGCATGTGCATCGTGTTCATGGCGATCATGCTCGACCGGGCGACGTCCGCCGCCGGCGAACGATCTGAGGCGACGTCGCGGCGCGAGGTCAACGGGCAGCGCCGCCGCCTCATCCTGGGCATCTCGGCCGCCGTGGCGGTTGTCGTGGTCGCGATCTCACACAACCAGCTGCGCTGGAACGTGTTTCCCGACTCCGAGTGGGGACGGCGGATCGCCAACTGGGTGAACGACGCCACCGACACCATCTCCAACTCGATCGGCCAGTTCACCCGGTGGTTAAGTGACGCCTTCACCGAAGTCTTTCTCAACCCCCCGTTCGGGTTGGACGCGTGGTTCGTCGACGCACCCTGGTGGTTGGTGTCGCTCGGCATCCTGGCCGTCGCCATCTTGCTCGGCGGCGCGGGTAAGGAAGCCACCCCTCGACTGGCCGCTGCCGTAGCGCTTGGTGCCGCTGCCGTGCTGATGTCTGGCTACTGGGCGGACAGTCCGCTCGACATGTCGTGGGTGATCTACTGGGGCGCGGTTGTGGCGCTGTTGATCGGATCATCTGCCGTCGGTGGCGGAGGGGCCCTGATCCCCACTGCAGCAAGTATTTCGCTGATCTTCGCCGTCGGTCTGTGGAACGACTCCATGGTCACGCTCACCATGACGTTGGTCGCGACACTCTTCGTGATGATCTTCGGAATCGTGGTCGGGGTGTGGATGGGGCGCAGCCGCCGGGTCGACGCCACGGTCCGGCCCTTCCTCGATGGCCTCCAGACGCTGCCAGCACTGGTGTACCTCGTACCTGCACTGGCCTTCTTCCCCGCCGGGCGATTCTTGGCGATCATCGCCGCCGTCCTCTACGCAGCGCCGGTGGCGATCAAGATCACGGCCGACGGGGTTCGAAGTGTCGCCGGGCCCACGGTCGAGGCAGCCCAGTCGCTCGGCTCCAGCCGGTGGCAGATGATCGGCAAGGTGCAGCTGCCGATGTCGAAGGGGTCGATCGTTCTCTCCGCGAACCAGGGCCTGCTCTTCGTGCTGTCGATGGTGGTCATTGGTGGCCTGGTAGGTGGCGGCGGGCTGGGGTTCCTCGTCATCAACGGCTTCTCCCAGCGGGAAGACTTCGGCAAGGGACTGGCCGCAGGCATCGCGATCACCGCCCTCGGGATCATGCTCGACCGCATCACTGTCCATACCGCGGCGCGCTACGGACGCGCCGACACTGCCTGACCCATGCCGCGCCCATGCGGCCCGATAGAAGGAGATCGAGTGCGAGTAACAAGAAGACGGGCCGGACGCGCCGCGGCCTTGGCCGCAGCCGCCAGCCTGTTGCTGGCCGCCTGTGGTGGCGGCGACATCGATAGCGGTGACAGCGGTGGCAGCGCCGGCGGCGCTGACTGCGGCGACTTCAACATGGCCATCAACCCCTGGGTCGGCTACGAGGCTTCTGCCTACGTCGTCGGCGAGGTGGCGGCCCAGAAGCTCGGCTGCAACACCAACTACCTCAAGCTCAAGGAGGAGATCGCCTGGCAGGGATTCGGTAGCGGCAAGGTTGACGTCGTCATCGAGAACTGGGGCCACGACGACCTGAAGAAGGAGTACGTCGACAAGCAAGAGACGGCGGTCGTCGTCGGGCCCAACGGAAACGTCGGGGTCATCGGCTGGTACGTGCCACCGTGGCTTGCCGAGGCGAACCCCGACATCACCAACTGGGAGAATCTCAACAAGTACGCCAGTGACTTCTCCACCGCCGAGACCGGCGACAAGGGCACGTTGTGGGACGGCGACCCGTCGTTCGTCACCAACGACGAGGCTCTGATCGAGAACCTCAAGCTCGACTACGAGGTCGTCTACGCCGGCAGCGAGGCCGCCCTGATCCAGGGTTTCCGCAACGCTGAGAAGAACAAGGAGTTCTACCTCGGGTACTTCTACGAGCCCCAGTGGTTCCTCTCCGAGGTTCCGCTCGTGAAGGTCGACCTGCCGGCATGGGAGGAAGGCTGCGACGCCGACCCCGCAACCGTCGCGTGCGACTACCCCGAGTACATCCTCGACAAGATCGCCAGCGCCGACTTCATGGCATCTGGCAGCCCGGCAGCCGATCTGGTGTCGAACTTCACCTGGACGAACGACGACCAGAACCAGGTGGCGCTCTACATCGCGAACGACGGAATGTCAGGCGAGGACGCCGCACAGCAGTGGATCGACGACAACCCCGACAAGGTTGACGCCTGGATCAACGGCTGACCGTCAGCCACTAGCAATGCGGAAGATCCCTGGGGCTATAGCCCCAGGGATCTTCCGCATTGAGGGCCCTAGTCGCCGAGTTCGGCGCGGCGCCTGATGACGTAGTCCTCGAGCTCTTGGCGGATGCTTTCGTCCAATGGCGGCTGCTCGTACGCCTCGATCTTCTGGTGGTAGATGTCGTTCGCCCTGGCCGCTGTGTCTTTGGCACCGTTCTTCTTCCACCGCTCGAAGTTGTCCGACGACGACAGGAACGGCCGGTAGAAGCAGGTGCGGAAGCGCTCCATCGTGTGCATCGCTCCGAGGAAGTGGCCACCGTGGCCGACCTCGAGGTGAGCGTCGAATGCGAGGTCCTCGTCGGTGATCTCGAGTGGGGTGAACTGCTTCTGCAGGACCTCGAGCACCTGGACGTCCATCACGTACTTCTCGAAGCACGAGACGAGTCCGCCCTCGAGCCAGCCAGCGGTGTGCATCACGAAGTTCGTTCCCGACAAGAACGTCGGCATCATCGTCATCAAGGCTTCCCAGGCTGCCTGGGCATCAGGCATCTGTGACGAGTTCAAGCCACCCCCGCCGCGGAAGGGCAGCCCGAAATGACGCGCGATCTGCCCGGTACAGAGCAGGCCCATTGCCGACTCGGGCGTCCCGAACTGTGGCGAACCGGACTGCATGTCGATGTTGGAGAGGAAGGAGCCGAAGACGACGGGAGCGCCGGGCCGAATCAGCTGCGTAAGCGCGATGCCGGTGAGCGCCTCGGCAATCTGCTGCGCGAGCGCGGACGGGATCGTCACGGGCGACAT
The DNA here is from genome assembly GCA_024644435.1 of Actinomycetes bacterium. GTDB lineage: Bacteria > Actinomycetota > Actinomycetes > JAHEKZ01 > JAHEKZ01 > JAHEKZ01. Next base: position 45,441 of record JAHEKZ010000015.1, read on the forward strand.
CGCCCCCATGAGCAGGAACGGGGTCAGCACCACAGGCTGGTTGGCCGCCGAGTACTCGAAGAGTGCATCGAGCATGCGGTCGTCCCAGCGGAGCGGTGAGTTGCAGTTGATCAACGAGATGCTGACCGGCGTCTCTTCGATCGCCGCACGACCGCCGAAGACGATCTCACCCATGGCGATCGTGTCGCGGGCGTTGACCCCGCTGACCACATTGCCCATGTACATCTTGTCGGTGAGGGTGAGCGTCGCGTAAAGCATGTCGAGGTGCCGTGAGTCGAGCGGAGTGTCGTTCGGCTCAACAACAACGCCCCCAACGCTGTCGATAGCGCTGAACGACTGTGCGAGCTTGGCGAAGTTGCGGTAGTCGTCGAAGGTGCCCTCACGGCGCACCGACCCCTCACGTACGAAGGGCGGGCCGTACACGCTCGAGAAGACCATGTGGTCGCCACCGATGTGAACGTTGTTCTCGGGGTTGCGCGCCTGGATGTCGAACTGCCGTGGCGCCTTGGCAACCTGGGCGAGCACCCAGTCGGGATCGAAGAAGACGTTGTCCCCTTCGACCTTCATTCCGGCATCGCGGAAGAGGTCGACCGCCTCGGGCTTCATGAACTCGACGCCGATCTCACTGACGATCCGGCGCCATCCGCGATCCAACGTGGCCATCGAGTCCTCGGACAGGATCTCGTATCGCGGCATGCGGTTGACGAACATCGGGCAATCCTCCAGGCATCCAGACGAATATTGCGTGGGCGCTTGACCGCCCGGGTGAGGAATCCTACTATCGCCACGTGGAATCTGAGTTCCACATAGTAGAACACCATGTTCCATTTCCTCGGCCACCTGATGGCCGCCGAAATCCCCAGCAGCCTCAGAACAGGAACTCCATGGCCCCTCCCACCGGCACGCAGGCCGTCGACCGGGCGTCGACCCTGCTGGTAACCGTCCTCCAGGCCGAGCAACCCGTCCCGTTTGCCGAGCTGGCCGCGGCGGCGTCGCTTCCCAAGAGCACCGCGTCGCGCATCCTCACGAGCCTCGAACGCCACGGGCTCGTACGACGCGGCAGCGACTCGGCCGTGCGGCCGGGCCCCGTGCTCGCACGCTACGCCGGGTCGGGACGCTCCGATGCGCTGCTTCGACTGGCTCAGCCCCACCTCGCGCGGCTGGGTGAGCTCACCGGCGAAACGGTCAACCTTGCGGTTCCGGGCCCAACGGCTGTCGACCAGATCGCACAGGTCGACTCACGGTTCCTGCTCGGGGCCACCAACTGGGTCGGCCGCGACGTACCGTTCCACTGCTCCGCACTCGGCAAGGTGTTCTTGGCGTACGGTGCGGTTCAGATGCCGCGTGGACGACTCGACCGACGCACAGAGCGCACCCTGACGACGCGTGAGCGACTCGAGGCAGACCTGGAAGGCGTGCGGCGCCGCGGCTACGCCGTCGCCGACAACGAGCTTGAGCCCGGGTTGATGGCGGTTGCTGCGCCCATCACCGATGCAGAAGGCACCGTCGTCGCCGCCGTGGCGGTCACCGGGCCATCGGTGCGCCTCACCGGAAACCGCATCGCTGGCGTCGGACGGCTGATCATCACCGAGGCGCGCGCCATCTCGCGCGCACTCGACCCCGCCGAACGACCCCGCAGCCGGAAGGTGGTCGTGGCATGACGCCTGAGGAGATTTTGAAGGGTCTGTTTGATGAGACGTTGGTGGGTAATGCGCCGGCGGTTTTGGATCTGACGAATCAGGGTCTGGGGTTGGGGATGGGCCCGGAGACGTTGTTGT
>JAHEKZ010000058.1 GCA_024644435.1 Actinomycetes bacterium
CCGGGATGGGGACCACCATCGTTTGCTGAAGGTCGACAGGGGCGGACGGCGCGGGCAGGTCTCGTACCAGCTTGAGCAGCGCAGCGGCGTCGACCGGGCGCTGGTTGGGGTCGCGGCGTGTGGCCGTCAGGACGACCTCGTCGAGTTCTTCGCTGACGTCGGCGCCAGCCGCTGACGGGGGCGGAACGTCTTCGTTGACGTGGCGGTAGGCCACCGAGATCGCCTCGGTGCCGGTGAAGGGGGGAGTGCCGGTGAGCATCTCGTACAGGACGATGCCGGCGGCGTAGACGTCAGACCGCTCGTCGGACACCCCTGGCTTCACCTGCTCGGGTGAGAGGTAGGCCACCGTTCCGAGCAGCAGGCCCGACGTGATGTGCTGCGTGGAGGAGCTGTTGGTGGCTCGTGCGAGTCCGAAGTCGGTGACGTAGACGTGTCCGTTGGAGCCGATCAGGACGTTCTCAGGCTTGACGTCCCGGTGCACCACACTTTCGGCGTGGGCTGCGGCCAAGGCTTGTAGCACCGGGTTGATGACGGCGAGTGCTTCTTCAGCGGGAAGGCTCTTCCGCTCGTTCAGCACGTCGCGCAAGGTGCGGCTGGGGACGTACTCCATCGCCAGGTAGATCGTGCTGCCGTCCTGCCCCTGGTCGAAGACCTTCACGATATGGGGGTCGGCCAGTCGGGCAGCGGCCCGGGCTTCCCGGGTGAACCGGGCGACGAAGTCGGGGTCCTCGGCAAACGACGGGTGCATCACCTTCAGAGCGATGGTGCGGTCGAGCCGGGTGTCGGTGGCTCGGTAGACCGTAGCCATTCCGCCACGCGCAACGTGCTCGTCGACGCGGTACCGCCCGTCGACGAGGCGCCCGATCAACGGGTCGGCACCGTCAGAGTTCACAACGCACAAGTCTACGTTCGACTACGCGGTGGCCCGCGCATCTAGTGCCGTGTGCCGCCTGCTGTTCTCGCGTGACCTCCCTCACTCCACCAAGCCGTTCACTGACTGGCAAGTCAGCGAATCCACTAGGGTGCCCGCATGCAGAGGATCGTGATTGTGGGTGGCGGACTGGCCGGTTTCGAGGCGGCCCGGGCGCTGCGGACGCTCAACTTCACCGGCGAGATCGTGATGCTCGCCGCCGAGGACGAGCCGCCCTACGACCGCCCACCGCTGTCCAAGGACGTCTTGGCCTGGCGCGAGGTGACGGTGCACTTCGACATGACCGCCGTTGCCGACGTCGACCTTCGCGTGGGAACTGCGGCATCCGGCCTCGAGCAAGGGGCCGTGCTGACCGACGCCGGGTCGATCGAGTGTGACGGAGTGGTGATCGCTACCGGGTCTACGCCGATCGCCCTTCCGGGCACGTCCACCTTGCGCACGTTGGCCGATGCCCATCGCCTGCGGGACTCGCTCGAGATGGGCGCCGAGATCGTCATCGTTGGCGCCGGGTGGATCGGAGCGGAGGTGGCGTACGCCGCTGCCGAGAACGGGTGTTCGGTAACGGTGTACGAGGCCGCCGACTCACCACTGTCGGCTGCCCTGCCGCCGGATCTCGGCATGCGTACTGCGCAGTGGTACGAGCAGCTCGGCATCGACCTGCGGCTAGGGGAACGGGTAGACGATGTGACCGCACTCGGTGCAGACGTCGTGCTGGCCGGGCTCGGTGCCCGCCCAGCCACGTCGTTCCTGGGATCGAGCGGGATTGAGCTGCGTCCGCAGGACGGCGCGGTCGTTGTGGACAGTCGACTGCGGTCATCGCTCCCAGGCGTCGTGGCTGTGGGCGACTGCGCTGCGTGGTGGTCGACCCGGTACGACACCAGACTGCGGGTCGAGCACTGGGACACCGCCCTGCATGCACCCGCGGTTGCCGCTGCCGCCCTGTTGGCCGGGGACGACGCCGACTCACGCGTCGACCCCTATGACCCGGTGCCGTACTTCTGGTCCGACCAGTTCGGCCACACCATCCAGTACGTCGGCCACCGCGGCGCGTCCGACCGGCGGGTCGACCGCTGCGAGGAGGCGGACTGGGCGGTGGGGTGGTTCCGCGACAGCGACGTTGGCCCGCAGCTGACCGCACTGGCGGTGGTCGACCGTCCGCGCGACCTGACGCAGGCCCGGCGTCTGATGACGGCTGCGACGCCCATCGACCCCGAGAAGTTCGCTGACGCCAGTAACGCGATCAAGACCTGCACCCTGGCGTGACGCGTCCACCAGTGCGTGGCACAGTGAGCGTGTGAGTATTCGCGCCAGCCTCGACACCCCAGTGACGCCCGACGTTGACGAGCTCGTGGGCGAGTGGTTGACCGTCCCGGACATCGCCGAGGCGTTGGACACCGACGTCGTCCGGGTGCGACAGCTGCTCAAGGACGGTTCGCTCGTCTGCGTGCGCCGGGGCGATCGATCGGTCATATCGGTACCGGCGGCATTCCTCCTCGACGGTGCGGTCGTCACCAAGGTGCCGGGCCTACTGACCCTGCTCCGCGACGCCGGGTATGACGAGAACGAGTCACTGCGTTGGATCTTCACACCGGACGACTCCTTGCCTGGCACGCCGATGCAGGCACTCCTGGAGAACCGGCACACCGAGGTACGTCGGCGAGCGCAGTCTCTGGCGTTCTGACCGTGCAGCAGTATGCGTACTTCGGCGTCCTGCTGTTCGTCGTGGCAGGCAGCGGCTGGCTCGAGTTCGTTGTGCGGACCCGAGTGCTGCAACGCGCCCGCCGGTTCGCCCTAGCTGTTGCCCCGGTTGTCCTGGTCTTCGTCGTGTGGGATGCCTACGCCATTTCTCAAGGTCACTGGACCTTCGACGCGGCGAGCACCACTGGAGTGGTTGTCCTTGCGGACATCCCTCTCGAAGAGCTGGTCTTCTTCCTGGTGGTTCCCTTCGCGGCCGTGCTCACGCTCGAAGCCGTGCGCTCGGTTCGCGGGTGGTCGGTCGGCGACGAGCCGCAGGACGACCAGTGATGTCGTACACGCAGCTCGCGCTGGTCGGGGTCGCGGCCACCGTTGTCCTCGACCTCACGATCCTGCGCACCCGGCTGCTGCTGCGCCGGGTGTTCTGGGTGGCGTACGCGATCATCATCTTCTTCCAGCTGGTGACGAACGGTGTCCTCACCGGTTTTGAGATCGTGCGCTACTCCGGTGATGCGATCGCGGGCTCCGGGGTGCCCACCTTCATCGGCGACGGCCGCATCGCCTACGCGCCGGTCGAGGATCTGCTCTTTGGCTTCGCCCTCGTCGTACAGACGCTCATCTGGTGGGTGTGGTGGGGACGCCGCGGTGTGCAGTACCAGCCCGTGGCCGGTCCACCGCTCTGGCGAAGATCTCGATCAGGCGGCGCGACGCGCACGGACGGCCCTGACCCAAGCCGGTAGTGCTACCTGGGCCCGACGGGGCACCGACACCGTCGCGCGCTCGCTGAACACCTGGTAGTCGATCTTCTCAACCGAGTCGGCGATTCCGCAGTACAGCACTCGTGCGGCGTCGATACACGGCTGGCTGTCAGGCGACAACAGAGCGATCCCCGGACGGGACGCCTGCTCAAGGCGACGGACGCGCTCGATCTCGAACTTCAGCAGCTCGCGTACGGGCTCGGTGACGACGCGCTCCTCGAGGTCGGCGCGCGTCAACCCGAACCGACTCAGGTCGGCCAACGGGAGGTAGAGGCGTCCCCGCTCGAGGTCTTCGCCCACATCGCGGATGAAGTTCGCCAGCTGGAAGGCGACGCCGAGGTCCATGGCGTAGTCGTAGGCGGCGTCCGAGCGCGGTTCGAGGATCGGCACCATCTGCAGGCCGATGACGGCAGCGGACCCGTACACATACTCGTACAGCGCGTCGTAGTCGGCGTACTCGGTGACGGTGAGATCCATCGCCATCGAGTGGAGGAATGCCTCGAAGTGCGCGCGCGGGATGTTCCAACGTTTCACGGTGTCGAGCACAGCCCGGCAGATCGGGTCGTCGCTGTGCCCGGCGTCGAAGTCAGCGAGGAACTGAGTGCCCCAGGCGTGCAGGTGCTCGGCTTTCTGCTCATCGGTCAGGGTGCTGGCGAGGTCATCGACGATCTCGTCTGCGTACCGAGCGAATCCGTAGAGCGCGTGCACGTAGGGCCGTTTGTGAGGGGGGAGCAGGAGCGTGGCGAGGTAGTAGGTCTTGCCGTGTGCGGCGTTGAGCTTTCGGCAGGCCTCATAGCTCTCGCGCAGATCAAGGTCGGTTATCCCTGCCGCATCCAGCTCACGTTGGCTCACGCGCCCATCCTGCCGCACGGGGATGTCCCGGTGCGCGCTGAGAGGGCGAGTAGCGTGGGGTGAGTACCGATGGCCCCGGCGAATTGTCGGTGGGCACCGGAGATGCTGGGAAGGTGTGAGCGATGACTACTGAGCCGTTGGAAGAGCCGGTTGACGTCAACGACCCCGAGCTTTTCGGATCACTTGAGGGCGATGACGTTCCGGCTACGGTGCAAGAGGCGTTCGAGGGTCGTAGGGGAGTCCACCTGCTCGATGGCGATGTCGGTCAGGTGCGTCGAGAGGCGCTCGAGCACGACTGGCATGCCGTCACGCTCGACACCGCAGGCACCGAGGACCGGGATGGCTTTGTGGGTGCGCTCTCTGAAGCTTTCGACCTGTCGGGACTGGGAGCGGGTTCGTGGGATGTGCTCGACCAGCATCTGCGCGCGCTCGATCTCGATGAGCCCAACGGCCTGCTGATCTGCTGGGATGGCTGGGGGTCGTTCGCCGATGCCGACCCTGACAGCTTCGAGATGGCGATCGAGATCTTCCAGGACGCCTGCATTGCGTGGCAGTACGACAAGTTCCAGGCAGCAGTTCTGTTGGTGGGCGAAGGGCCGGAGACCGACCTCCCCACGTGGTGAGGGCCTGACACCTGGTCAGCGAGCCGCGCGCGAGCGATACGTCGAGTCGGGGCCGGTAATCCGCTCGGCAGCCAGGCGCCCGGAGATGAGCACCATCGGTACTCCCACGCCGGGAGTGGTACCTGAGCCGGCGAACACGATGTTGTCTCCCCACAGGTTCTTGGGCCGAAACGGCCCGGTCTGCGAGAAGGAGTGTGCCGAGGCAAACGGCGATCCGTCGGCCATGCCCTGACGCCTCCAGTCGTCCGGATCAATGATGTGCTCGACCTCGATGGCGTCGCTGAAGCCGACGTAGCCACGCTCTTCCAGAACCTCAAGTACGCGGTCTCGGTACCTCGGACGCTCGTCGGCCCAGTCGATGTCGGCCGACGTGTTGGGCGTCGGGAAGAAGACGTAGAAGATCTCGCGACCGTCCGGGGCGAGAGTCGGGTCGGAGTGCGTCGGGTTGGAGACCAGGAAGCTGGGGTCGCTCATCAGCTCACCGCGGTCGATCAGCTGGTCGAACACTCCGCGCCAGGAGCGTCCGAAGTGGATGTTGTGATGCACGACCTTGGAGTAGGACGCCGTCGAGCCGGCCAGCAGCAGGAAGCAGGAAGGGGAGTAGCGCAGTCGCCGCACCGACCACGGTTCCTCTCCCATGAGCTCGCGCATGGCGACCGGAAGGTCGGGGCTGACGACAACGGCGTCACACTCGATCCGGTCACCGTCGGCTGTATGGACGGCAACCGCTCGTGGTCCGCGCCGTTCGATGTGGATGGCATCGGTGTTGTATCGGATGTCAGCGCCATGCTTGGCCGCGGCCGCAGCCATTGCCTCGGGCACCGCGTGCATGCCGCCGTCCGGCGCGTAGACGCCGGCGACGGAGTCCATGTAGGCGATGACGCAGTAGAGCGCCAGCGCATCGAACGGTGACATCCCTGCGTACATCGCCTGGAAGGACAGGACTCGCTGCATTCGGGAGTCCTTCAGGTACTGCTCGACCTTCGGCGCCATCCGGCGGAACCCACCCAGTGCCGCCAGGCGGGCGAGATTGGGGGTGAGGAGATCGAGCGGTGAGTCGATGTTGCGGTCGATGAAGTCGGCCATCTCGTAGCGGTAGAGACGAGTGACGAACTCGACGTACCGCTCGTATCCGGCCGCCTCGTCGGGCCCGCACACTCGACGAACCTCCTCGGCCATCGCTGCGGGGTCCGCCTTGACGTCGAGTGACGTGCCATCGGCGTACCAGGCGCGGTAGAGCGGGTCGATGGGTCGCAGGGTCAGCCAGTCGCTCATCTCTTCGCCGACACAGTCGAAGGCGTCGGCGATGAGGTCGGGCATGGTCAGCACGGTGGGCCCGTTGTCGAACCGGTAGCCCGCATCGGAGATGACACCGGCGCGGCCGCCTGGCACCGCTGCCCGCTCAAGAATGGTGACGCGTCGCCCTGCCCCGACCAGTCGCATGGCTGCTGACAGTCCGGCGAGTCCGGCTCCGATGACGACAACGTGGTCGGTTCGACCCTTGACGGTGCGCACGTGCTACTCCGAACGCTTGGTCGCGGCGTATGTGAGGTCGTCGAGGACGCCGTGCGCAGGCTGAGGCAGTGATCCCAGTGCCTGGTGGGCCTCGTCGACCAAGGTGGAGATGAGATCTTCGACGTAAGTGAGGGCGCCGGTCTCGCTGATGAGTGACTGCAGGTCGACGACGCCATCAGCTGTCAGGTGTGGGTCGCCGAGGTGTCGGTGCAGAAGGGCCAGCTGCGAGGGGCTGCTGCGGTCGGCCGTCACGGCGATCAGGACGGTGCGCTTGCCCTCACGGAGATCGTCGCCAGCGGGCTTCCCTGTGACCTTCGGGTCGCCGAAGACCCCGAGCACGTCATCGCGCAGCTGGAAGGCCTCACCGAGGGGGATGCCGTAGGCGCTGTAGGTGTCGATCAGTTCCGGCGGGGCGCCGGCTAGTGCTGCCCCCAGGTGCAGTGGGCCCTCGACGGTGTACTTGGCTGCCTTGTAACGGGCCACCCGTAGCGCTCGCTCGACCGAGCCTCCTCCGCGGGCCTGTTCGAGGAGGTCCAGGTACTGCCCGGCCATCAGCTCGGTGCGCATGCGGTCGTAGACCGGCTTGGCGCGCACCAACGCCTCCCGAGACAGGGGCGAGGTGAACAGCATCTCGTCGGCCCAGGACAAGGCGAGGTCGCCGAGCAAGATGGCAGCGCCAGTTCCGAAGGCGTCCGGCGACCCGGACCACTGCGCCGCACGGTGCAGCCCGGCGAACTTGCGGTGGGCGCTGGGCTGGCCACGCCTGGTGTCGGAGTCGTCCATGACGTCGTCGTGGATCAGGGCACACGCCTGCAGGAACTCGAGGGCGGCGACCGCCGGCACGATCTCGGGGGAGTCGTCACCGCCTGCTCCGCGCCAGCCCCAGTAGGCGAAGGCTGGACGCAGCCGCTTGCCCCCTGCCAGCAGCGAGCGCGCTGCCTCGAGGATGGGCAGCAGATCGTCGGCCACGGCATCGAGTACGGGTTGCTGGGTCTCGAGGAACGCCTCCAGCTCTTTGTGGACGCGGACGCGAAGGTCCTCGGCGTCGAGCGGCGAGCGTTGCGATGCCATGTTTGTGAGGCTATCGGCCGACCGGCGGAGCCGCAGCCCCAGACGGGTTCCAGGCGGGGGAACGCCGCGTTCGAGGACCTCGCGTCACGCACCTCGGGCCTGCATGCTCCGCCGCCCCTGGCGGCCGGGCCTGACGTCCACCAGCCATGCCCCAGTCCGGCGCTAGGCGGGGCCGATGAGGTCGGCCACGATGGCGGCCGACATTCCGACGAGGGGGAGTCCTCCGCCGGGATGAGCGGAACCACCCACGAGGAACAGACCAGGCACCGGGGAACGATTGGCCGCCCTCAAGAACGCCGCTCGCGCTCCGTTGCTGGAGGTTCCGTAGATCGAACCTCCGGGTGAACGTGTGGAGCGCTCGAGGTCGGCGGGCGTTCGGGTCTCAGACCAGAGCAAACGCGGGCGCACGTCGTAGCCGCGCGCAGCGAGGACGTCGAGCACTCGTTCGCGATAGCGGTCCACGAGATCTGTATCTGCCCAGTCGACACCGTTGGCAGGGTCGTGTCGGGGAGCGTTCACCAGGACGAACCATGACTCGTGGTCGTCGTCGGGACGCATCCGTGGATCGTCGGGCCGGCACACATAGATCGTCGGGTCGTCGACCGGTTGCGGGACGCGTCCGAAGATCGCGTCGAACTCGGCGTTGTAGTCGGAAGGGAAGAGCACGTTGTGGTGCTGCAGCCCTGGAGTGTGCCCACGAACGGCCAGGAGCATCACGAACCCCGCTAACGAAGGTGTCGCCTTGCGGAGCCGTCGGAGCGGTGCGGCGCCAGCAGAGCCGTCAAGCAGGTGCTGGTAGAGACTCGTGGCATCGGCATCAGACACCACGATGTCGGCGTCAAGGCGTTCACCGGAGGCGAGCGAGACCCCGGCTACCCGACCAGCTGTGGTGCGAACCTCCGTGACGTCGGCATCGAACTGGAAGGAGATCCCGCGGTCGACGCAGCGTTGGTGAAGTGCCTCGGCAAGCTGGCCGATACCGCCGCCGATGTGCCACGCGCCAAAGGTCTGCTCGACGAAGGGGATGACCGCCAGGGCGGCGGGAGCCTTGCGGGGGTCAGAACCGGTATAGGTGGCATAGCGGTCGAGAAGCGTGATGAGCCGTGGGTCGCTGAAGTACTGCTCTCCCAGCCCCCGCAGCGTCATCCACGGCGCAACGGTGCGCAGGTCCGACCACTTGCGCAGGTGGGGAAGCAGGTCGCGAGGGCCCGAGAGCGGTGACTCGAGGAACGGCACTCGGGTGGCCGCCCAGAGGTCTGCCGACCTTCTGCTGAAGCGCTTCCAGTCGCGTTCGGCCGTGCCCCCGAGCGCTTCACCGAGCGATGCCGCGACCCGGTTGCTGTTGCTGCCCGGAAGCACCGCCGAGACGCCGTCCACCCAGCGGTAGCTGAATGCCGGGTCGAGCCCGCGCAGGTCGACGTTGTCCTCCAGGGACGCGCCCTTCCTGCGTACAGGTGTCTTGAGGAACAGGTCGCGGTAGACCGCGGGCAGAGTCAGGAGCGATGGTCCGGTATCAAAGGCGAACCCGTCACGTCGATAGGTCTCCACCTTGCCGCCGGCCCGAGCCGACTGCTCCACGACGGCGACCTGGTGTCCTTGCGCAGACAGTCGGGCTGCGGCGGCCATGCCGCCCATCCCAGCGCCGACCACCACCACCGAAGCCACGTCGGGAGCGTACGGGTGGCTAGTGTCGGCGTCATGACCAACCCCGATGACCCGCTGGGTCTGCGCGATGATGCTCCACTGCTCGATGGCTGGCTGTCGTACCGGGCTATGGGGCCGGTGCCGTTCGGGACGCCGGGGCACAAGCAGCGTCTCGACCTCGTCGGCACGGTCGTCCGCGACGACATCCCGCTCTACGGCGGCGTCGACACGATTCGGCAGCAGGCCGGGGCGATCGCCGAAGCCGATCGGCGCCTGGCGAGGGCTTGGGGGGCCGACTGGGGTCGGATCTCGGTAGGTGGGTCGACCCATGGCAACCAGACACTGATGATGGCGCTCTGCCGTCCCGGCGACACCGTCGTCGTCACCCGGACGCTGCACCGGTCACTACTGCTGGGAATGGTCCTGGCTGGCGTGACGCCGGTGTGGGTTCGCCCGGAGGTCGACCCCACGACGGGGCTTCCGACCCACGTGCCGGTCGAACGAGTGGCGCAGGCGCTGTCCGAACATCCGGAAGCCAAAGCGGTCTTCCTCGTCGAGCCGACCTATGTGGGCACGGTCTCTGACGTGGCGGCGCACGCCGCAGTGGCCCACGCTCACGGCATACCGTTGGTCGTCGACCAGGCGTGGGGGGCGTACTTCGGGTTCCACCCCGACCTTCCCCGTCATGCGATCCAAGCGGGGGCGGACGCCATGGTGACGAGTGCACACAAGACGCTGCCGGCGTACACCCAGGCAGCCCTCGTCGTCGCCCGGACCGAGAGGATCGATGCCCACCGGCTCGATCGCGCGTTCGACGCGACCGCCACCACGAGTCCGTCGGGCACGATCGCAGCCAGCGCTGACGCGGCCAGGGCGTTGATGGAGCGAGACGGCGAACGGTTGCTCGGCCATCTCCTGCGGATCGTCGATCACGCACGAGCTCGGTTGCGCGAGGTACCCGGTCTGGTGCTCCTCGACGACGTCGTGGACCCCTCAGTCATCCTCGACCGAGCCAAGCTGGCGATCAACGTCTCGGGTACCGGAGCGACCGGGCTGGCGGTCGAAGAGGACCTCGTGGCTCAGGGCATGCCGGTCGAGCTTGCCGACCGCGACACCGTCGGCCCGATCATTTCGGTCAATGACGACCAGGACACGGTCGACGCCTTCGTTGACGGCGTGATCGCCTCCATCGAACGACAGCGGACCGATCCGCGTCCGGTGCTGCCGTCGATCTCGTGGACGGTGGAACCCGACGTCGTCCTGTCTCCGCGGGAGGCCTACTTCGCCGAACACGAGACGGTGTCGACCGAGGCAGCGATCGGTCAGGTGTCCGCTGAGCTCGTTGCGCCCTACCCACCCGGTATCCCGGTGCTGGCGCCCGGAGAACGCATCACGGCGGCAGCTGTGGCCGGGCTGCGGGCGGCCATGGCCGACGGAACGCAGGTGCGGTACGCCGCCGATCCCACCCTCGACACTCTGCAGATCGTCGCCACCCCCATCCACGTGTAGCTCTTCTGGGGGCATACCCCTGGGAACTTTCACGTTGCGGGGGTTAGGGGAGGAGGCGGGACTTCCACGTGAGTGAGCCGCGACGCCGACCCACCCACGACCGCGTCGTCAGGTACCCGAATGCGACGACGGACGCCGGGTGCAGCAGTGAGTCGGGCCACACTCGTCCGCCCACTCGGTGAGCCACGAGTGCCCGCCCGCCAACCGCGCCCGCGAACCCGACCGCTCCGACGCGAGAGCCGAACAGCGCAGCAAACGGCGGAATGACGTACGCCAGTGCCAGCAGCCCCAGCAGTGCAGCCGCCCTGACCGGTGAACCGGTCGCGGACCACAGCGACTTGGAGTAGCCGTCGCGGAGCTCTGGCCACCCGTCGTACATGCGGCAGCTCGCGACATCGGTTCCGTCGGCCAATGCCCCCCGCCGCCCGACGCGCTTGAGCTGCTGGAACAACGCGACGTCGTCGAGCACCTCGCGGCGGATCGCCTCGTGGCCGCCGGCGTCGTCGTAGGCGTCACGTGTGATCGCCAGCACCTGCCCATTGGCGGCGACCAATGAGGTGCGCGGGCTTCGCTCAGCCAGTCGCAGCGGTAGAAGCGTCGACCACGACCACTGCAGCAACGGTTGGACGACTCGCTCGCCCCATGTCACGGCACGTTGCCGCGGATACGGGCTGACGGCGTCGACGCCCCCAGCGGTCAGCAGCGCGAGCATGCGGCTCAGCGCATCCGGCGCAAGGGTGACGTCGGCGTCGACGAACACCAGCACCGAGCCGGACGCCTCCTGTGACAGCCGGTGACAGGCCCACGTCTTGCCGATCCACCCGGCTGGCGGCTCGTCGACTCCGGTCATCAGCGTGACCCGTGGGTCGCCGAGATGGTGTGCCACGACCTGGGCGGTGCCATCACTCGAACGGTCGTCGAGCACCACGATCTCGAGGTCTGGCACGTCGACCTGCTCTCGCAGCGAGGTCAGACAGTGTCCGATGGTGCCGGCCTCGTCTCGTGCCGGCACGAGTGCTGACACCCGCGATCGCGAAGCGGTGCCCGGGTGTGGGAGGACCCGTAGCTGCCTGAGGTTCCACCAGCTGTGTAGGGCCCCGGCTACGGCCAGGGCCGACCCGGCAGCCACAGTGGCTGTGGCCAACCGGGGTCTGTAGCTCATCCCCGGTCTACCCAGAGTCGCCACGCGAAGGGGAGCGCGATGAGCCCCATCGCAATCCCACCCACGATGGCGGGGCCTGGTCGATCGAAGAACACAGCGCTGGCGAGCACGGACGAGGCGTAGACCCAGAGGTAGAGGGTGCCCGGTTGAGCGGCTGACGCTCGGTTCGCCGGGATTATCAGCAGCACGATGCCGACCAGCAGCCCCACGGCGAACCAGCCGCCGTAGTTCACCAACGGGATGTCGGGTATTCCGGGCAGGTCGGGCGACGTCGTGGTCCAGCGCCATGCATCGAGCTCGACCATCATCGGATCGAGGAAGAAGTCCCAGGCCATCAACGACCAGGCTGTGGCGAAGGGGACCAACCAACGAAACCTGACAATGATGGTGGACGCCGCCACATAGGCCGGATACCCCATCATCGCCCAGGCCAAGGGGACGACGACCGGAACGCCGCCCAGCAACGGTCCCAACGCATCGGTGTACTCGTACTCGCCGAACGGGACACCTGTGGTCGAACCGATCCGCTCGGCACCCCACCCGATGAGTGGCAGGACCAGGCCGACCACGACAA
>JAHEKZ010000059.1 GCA_024644435.1 Actinomycetes bacterium
TGGCGGCGATCGAGAAGCACCTGCAGGCCCACGGCCTCGACGCCGGCACGGCACCCCGGATCAACGAGACGGTCGTCCCCTACCGAGCCGAGCTGGTCAGCGACCGGGCTCTCGAAGTGGCAATCTCGCTCTACGGGGCCGACTTCGACCGGTGGGAGTACCAGCGTGAGCGACCTGCGAGCAGCTCGCGAATCGTCGACATGAACTGGCTCAACGACGTGCGCGGGCGCAATCGCCGCTACGGCGTCATTCATCGATCACTGGGCGACGTGCGCGACGAGAACTCGCGACTGCGAGAAGAGCAGGACCGTCTCGCACGACGAGAACATGAGCTGCTCGAGAGCACGTCCTGGAAGGTCACCGGCCCCCTGCGCTGGGCGAGCGGCAAGCTGAAGCGCTGACCCCGACGAGAAGGCGCCGAACCCTCCGCAGGGACGGCGCCTTCCCTTGTGGGGCGTCAGATGGTCAGGGACCTGCGAGGAACGCCAGGCCGTTCGTCATGGGCCGTTCGCACGCGCAGACGCTGGTGTTAACCGCGTAGAGGTCGCGGCGCGACCACTTGCCAAGGTTGCTTCGGGTCCACAGCGTTGTCGAGCCACCCCCGTCGAGCTCGTAGGCGTTCACCATGCCGAGCTTCTTGGCGATGTTGGCGGCGTTGGCCAGGCCGAAGCCGCCGGTGCGGAGGCCGACGCCGTCGAAGGTGTTACCTGGAACCGTGAAGCTGCGCCAGTAGCCCTTGCTGTTCCAGCCGACGAATGTTCGAGGACGAGCCGCCTTCGAGTGGTCGTACGCCTTGCAGCCAAGAACCCCTGGCACCCCGCCCTCAACAAGGGGTACCCCGCGCCCAACGGCCGTGAAGAGCTTGGCTCCGGTGTTGGTGTTCTGCTTGACGCTCACCTTGACCTTGGTGCCGGTGGGAACCCCCAGGGTGGCCAGTGCAGAGTTGTCCGAGAACGACAGCACGCGCGTCCCCGACTTCACCGGGTCGCCCAGCTTCCCCTTGTTCTGGGTGGACGAGCGGATCGACAGGATCTTGCCTCGCCTGCTCAGCACCCACTCGACCGCCCCGATCGGACGCGGCACATACGCCTTGCCGTCCGATTGCAGTGCACTGCTCCACTGGGTCGTGTACAGGTTTGCGCCGCCCCCGACGATGGTGTGCCAGTTCACACCGACCAGCGGGATCGACTGCGCGGTCGCGAGCTGCGGCTGCACCGATCCACGCACCGCCAGCATTCCACCGAACGGCTGCTGGTTGGTGTCGATCCCCACGACGCGCTGACGCTGCGAGGTACCCCGCAGCACGCGGCCGTCGCGCACCATCGGGCCCCGCGCCATCTCGATGCTCTTGGCGTAGCGGATGTCGGGGAAGATGAAGAAGTCACCGTTGATCGCACCGAGCGCCTGCGGCTGCTGGCTCTTCACCATGTCACCGATGACCTGGCGCTCACCGATCTTGTCGTTCATCAGCGACGGATAGGCACCGGCCGGGTACGACGTCATGATCACCTTGCCACTCTGGTTGTACCCGCCTTTCGCCTTGCCGTCCGCGGTTGCGGTGTAGCGGCGCAGAATGCCACCGCTCGCGAACCGCTGCGACGAGTCGAGCTTGGTGGTCGTCGCGACCCGGCAGGGCCGCGCCGCGTCGGCCTGGTCGGCCGGAGCGATCGCCACGACCAAGGTGGCGGTGAGCGCGCTGGCGCCCAGCAGCGCCGCTGTGCGGACAGCGACAGGTGGTGTCAGGTGCATCGTGATGTCTCCCCACATGGTGGTTGGCTCGTCCCCTGAGCCAGCCGTGCGACGGTAACCCAGAGCGACCGTTCGGCGTGACCTGGAGCACAAAAATGGTCCATACGGTCACCCCCCTGCCGCACTTTGGTTACTCAGCGTTCACACTGCGCTACTGACCTCTCGTTCAGATGTCGACAGCGGAGTCGGCGTCAGGGGCCTTGGACGAAGGCCAAGCCGTTCGCCATCCACCGTTGACATACGCAGTTGCCCGAGTTCGACACGCCATACAGATCCTTGCGGCTCCACTGGTTCTTCTTGCGGGCGTAGAACGAGACCGAGCCCCCACCATCGAGCTCGTAGGCGTACTTCATCCCGAGGCTCCTGGCGACGTTCGCCGCGTTCGCGAGGCCCAGACCGCCGGAGCGCGACAGCCCGTTGGCGTCCGTCACGCTGCTCCCCGGAACGGTGAACGACCGCCAGCGACCCTTGCCATCCCATCCGACGAAGGTCCGCGGTCGCGCCGACTTGGCACCTGGCGTCTTGGCGTAGGCCCGGCAGCCCAAGGGAGCCGGCTTGCCGCCCTCAACAACCGGCAAGCCACGACCGACCCCGGTGAGGAGGCGAACGCCGGTATCGGTCTTTTGCCGGACACTGACCTTGATCTTGGTGTCGAGCGCTACACCGACGACGCTGGCCGCGACATCCGCCGAGAAGGCCACCACTCGGGTTCCCTGCGCCACCGGTGCGCCGCGCAGGGAGGCACCGGAGGTGGAGGTACGGATGGATGTGATCTTGTTCCGCCGGTTCAGCACCCACTCGACCTCGCCGGCCGGTCGCGGGTACGTCGCCAGGCCATCTGAACGCTTCGCGCTGCTCCAGGCAGTCGTGTACAGGTTTGCACCACGGTCGAGCAGGGCGTGCCAGTTCACTGATCGGAGCCGAACCTTGGGGGCTCCGGTGGCTTTCGGAGCCACCGAACCGCGGACGCCCAAGGTCCCTCCGTAGGGCTGCATCAGCTTGTCGACGCCCACCACCCGCTGCGCTCGAGCAGTACCCCGGATGACGACACCGTCCTTGACCATCGGGCCACGGGCCATCTCCATGTGCGTCGCGTAGCGGATGTCGGCGAAGGTGAAGAAGTCGGCATTGATCCCGCCGAGGGCGGTCGGCGCCTGATTCTGGACCATCGACCCGACGGCCTCGAGCTCTCCGATCTTCTTGTTGACCAGTGACGGGTAGGCACCCAACGGATACGTGGTCATGATCACGTTTCCGGCATGGTCGAACGAGCCCGCAGCCGACCCTTTGGCCGTGGCGTAGACGTACTTGGAGACGCTTCGACCGGCGAAGCGTTCCTTCTGGTCGACCCTGGTGGTCACGTCGATCCGACAAGCGCGCGCGGCATCCGCCTGCTGAGGCAGCGCGGTCAGCAGCGTCGCGGCCAGGGCGCCGGCGCCCATGGCTGCAAGCGCGCGCGTTCGAGTGGTGACTGGCATCTGAATCTCCCGAGAACTATCGACAATCCCTGTGCGTCGCTTTTCGACGGTAACCCAGAACAGGGCGCGTGTGGCCGGGTTGCCAAACTCCTACCCGCCCGGCCCACTGCACTCGCGTACGCGCCCCCGCCGGCCATGCGGCAGGATGCGGCCATGTCCGCTTTCACGTCACACGACGTCGCCGCCGTCAGTGCGGCCGTCCACGAAATGTCCGAAACGCTCGTCTCGCTGTCGCACGCCATATCAGCTGACCCCGAGCTCTCGTACGACGAACATCGCGCCGCGGCGCGCTGCGCTGACCTGCTGGAACAGCACGGGTTCGCGGTAGAGCGGGCCAGCTACGGCCAGCCCACCAGCTTCGCTGCCCGCATCGGAAGTGGCGACACGCACGTGGTCGTCTGTGCTGAGTACGACGCGCTTCCCGGTGTCGGGCATGCCTGCGGGCACAACATCATTGCCTCCTCTGCCCTCGGTGCCGGGATCGCGCTGGCCGCCATGGTCGACGACGCCAACATTCGCCTCACCGTCCTCGGAACGCATGCGGAGGAGGTGGGAGGCGGCAAGGTCGACCTGATTGAGGCCGGGGCATTCGCGGACGCCGACGTCGCGCTGATGATGCACCCGAGCCCCTACGACGAGTACGGGCCCAAGAGCCTCGCGACCGAGGAGTGGGTTGTCGTGCACACGGGGCGTGCTTCGCACGCGTCAGCTGCGCCAGAGCTCGGCCTCAACGCGCTCGACGGCGTCATCGCCGGGTACAACAACATCTCGATGCTCCGGCAGTCGTTCCGCAAGCACCAGCAGGTGCACGGGGTCATCGTGGACGGCGGCAAGGCGCCCAACGTCATCCCGGAGCGGGCCGAAGCCTCGTACTACCTGCGAGCGGTCACCATGGAAGACCTCGAAGACCTTCGCGCCCGCGTCCGCGCATGCCTCGAGGGTGCCGCCACAGCGACGGGCACAACGGTTGAGATCACCGTGAACGGCCACGTGTATGAGTCACTCAAACCTCACGAGGGGTTGGTGGCCACCTTCACCGAGGCATGTGACGCCATCGGCCGCGAGTTCCACGCCGACCCCACCGGAGACGAGCTCGGGGGGTCGACCGACTTCGGCAACGTCAGTCAGCGCGTTCCCGGGCTGCACGCCGACATGGCGGTCTACTGCTACCCAGCCGTCAACCACCAGCACGAGTTCGCAGCTGCGTGTGTGTCGCCCGAGGGCGACAAGACCATGCTCGAGGCCGCCAAGGCCCTCGCCTTGACCGCGCTCGCGGTCGGGCGCAGCCCCGAGCTGGTCAAGGGCTAGACACCATGGCCACGGTCGCCCTGTTCCCATCGGTTCTCGGCGTCCGCCAGGGCGTGCTCGATGCGGCCGAGCGCCTTCGGTCCGACGGCCACGAGGTCCTGGTGGTCGACCTCTATGAGGGGCGCACCTTCGACGACTACCCGCCGGCAATGGCCTTCGCCTGGGAGGAGCTGGGCGTCGCGACTCTCAATCAGCGCGCGCTCGACGCCGTGGCCGGGCTGCCGCAAGGATTCGTCGCCGCCGGCTTCTCCCTGGGCTGCATCATGGCTGTGCACGTGGCGACCAGGCGCTCGGTATCCGGCGTCCTGATGATGGCGGGTGCGATTCCCGTGTCAGCGCTGGGAGATGACGCGCGGTGGCCGACCGGCGTCCCAGCACAGACGCACTCGATGCTCGACGACCCGTGGCGCGCGGAAGAAGAGGTCGAGCAAGCAGTTCTCGACGTCGAGGCGGGCGGCGCCAGGCTCGAGGTCTTCGACTACCCCGGAGCCGGTCACCTGTTCACCGACCCCACGTTGCCAGACGAGTACGACCGTGAGACCACCGAACTCTTCTGGAGTCGAGCTCTGGCCTTCGTCCAGTCCTGCGGCTGAGAACGGGTAGAGCCCGTCACCGGTCGAGTGGTACGAAAACATCCAGTCACCCAGGTTGCCGTCGACAGTTTCGTACCACTCGGGGGCGTGGCCTCACCGGGCGGCGAGGCCCCGAGCTATCGGACGCCCGGTGCTCGGAACTGCACCGAGATGCGCGGTCCACACGACGTGGCCGACTTCGGCACCGCGTGCTCCCACTCGCGCTGGCAGGCGCCTCCCATGACCAACAGGTCTCCGTGACCCAGCATGAAGCGCGCTGAGGTGCCACCACCTCGCGGGCGGAGCACGAGAGCCCGAGGAGCGCCGAGCGACAGGATCGCGACCACCGTGTCGTCGGTGCGTCCGCGCCCGATCGTGTCGCCGTGCCACGCGACACTGTCGCGCCCGTCGCGGTAGAGGCACAGGCCCGCCGTTGCGAAGCCCTCCGGAAGAACGTCCCGGTAGAACGCTGACAGTCGAAGTCGAGCTTGGCCGAGCACGGGATGCGGCAGCTCGGCCTCAGCGTCGTACCAGCAGACCAGCCGGGGCACATCGACGACGCGGTCGTACATCTGACGCCGTTCCGCCCGCCACGGGGCGGAGCGCGACACCTCGTCGAACACGGCGTCCGACCCGACGACCCACCCGAGCTGGTGGTCGACCCAGCTTCCGGCATCGAGCCGCGTGCGTGTGAGACCGGCTCCCAGCCTTGTGACGGACGGGCCGGTGTCGGAGCCGAAGAGTGAGCTCTGCAGCGCAGGCATGAGGAGAAGGCTAGCACCTATTCGAACAGATGTTCGACGACTTTCTGGGAACGGTGTGGGGTCGCTCAACGCAGTCTTCTCCGGCCTGACGCCAGAACGGGTCGGTGCCTTCCGCCCCGTTCGTGGCCGATGCCGCCCGTTAGGCTCACGCCATGGCCGAATACCAGATCATGTCCTGGCGCGATATTCCCTCAATGGTCGTGGCGCGCGAGGGTGACGAGGTCACCAAGGTCCAGCTCGCAGCGCGCTTCCAGGAGGCGATTGACGAGGCTGCCATGCGCCTGGGTGACGTCGGCAGCGACGACTACCTCGCGGGATGGTCACGGTCAGACTGGGCGACGACCGACGGAGACCACGCCCACGTCGCCGGTGTCGTGGCTCAGCAGCTCGAGGAAGAGTGGACGACGTCGAGGATCGCCGACTACCTCAACGGGCTCGGCCCGAGCTAGACCGCCGAGCTGTAGGCGTCGAGTACCCGGCGCACGGCGGAGCGGAGCACCGCATCGCTGGTGAGCCCGCCAACCCGTCCAGAGCTCAGGGCGCTCCCCGGAACCTCAACGGCCGACAGCCAGGGCAGGTACTGGCTGACCAGCTCGTCTGGCAGACCTGACCGCTCGAGGTTGGCGTGCATGCTCTGCACGGCTTGCTGCACGCCAGGGACGGGCCAGTAGTAACGCGAACGATCGCTCCGCGAGTAGCGGCGCGCATGCGACGCGAGGGTCGGGTCGTCAGGGTAGAAGGGCTGCCAGTAGCCGGGGTCGGCGAGCATCGCCTCGTCGAGCGCAGTTCGGACTCCAGAGGATTCGGCGGCAAACAGCTCGTCCTCGATGAACGACAGACCGAAGACCGCCTCGCGATAGGCGTACGTCAGGCCGGGGCCGACCTTGAGGATCGCGAATTGGTCGGCGACCAGAGCTCTCAATGCGAGACGTGACTGGTAGTCGGTGCTGTGCGCCTCGAACACCAGCGGAACCTCTCCGGACAGGCAGGACGCTAGGTGGGCCGCCTGTCCGCCGCGGTAGCCGTACAGCTCTTGGTCACTGAACTCGACGCCGGGCTGGGCCACCACGGCACGCACTCGATGCCAGGCTCCGACGGCCCCTGCCGACGCGAACGCCAGTTCGGTCACCTCGATGGTCTCCCCCACGTCGGCGGCAGTGCTGACGTGGATGCCGTGCTCTCCCGATGACTCTCCGCCAGGAACCGGCACCTCGGTGCCGATGACGTACCGAAGCTGCCCAGCATCGGGCGCTGCCCGTTCGGCCACGACGGCAAGCTGCGCAGCTCGCTCAGCCACCAGGGATGGCGCCAGTCCTCCCGGCGGATCATCGGCACATCGAATCGACGTGTCGAGGTGGATCTTGGTGTAGCCGGCCCTGACGTAGGCGTCGACCAGCTCCTCCGACTTGGCCATCGCAGTGTGGGCCGGAAGGTGCTTCCACGGGTTCGGTCCCAAGTGGTCACCACCGAGCACGAGTCTTTCGGGGGTAAGGCCGTACTTCTCGGCCAGCCCCACGACCTGCCGCTTGAAGTCGACCGGCCGCATCCCGGTATACCCGCCGTCTTGGTTCACCTGGTTGCAGGTTGCCTCGATCAGCACCGTCCGCGAGCCGTCGACGGCATGCCGAATCGCCTCGTCGAGAACGAGCGGATGGGCTGAGCAGATCGAAGCGACGCCGTCGTGGCGACCCGCTCTCTGGGCTGCAGCGATCTGGTCGAGCAGGTGGTCACTCATGTCAGCCCCAGGTCGTCGACCGCCACTGCAGACATCCACGCAGCAACGTCGTCACGAGACGGTTGCGCGCCGGTCCCACCGGCCGCCCCCGTCGACAGCGTGCCCGCAATCACCGCCATGGCCAACGACTCCGCCGGGTCGCGACCCAGCAGTCGTCCGGCCAGCAGGGCCGCATTGAAGGTGTCTCCGGCACCTACCGCATCAACGAAGTCGACGGCGGGAGGGCGGCTGACGCGCACCAGGTGTCCGTCGATCAGCGCCACCCCACCTGCCCTTCCTCGCTTGACTGCGACATCGCACCCAGAGCCTGCGAGCGTCTCCATCGCGCGGTCGACGATGGGAGTTCCAGCGATGGCGGAGAGCTCCGCCTCATTGGGCAGGAAGAGATCGGTATCGGCAAGTACTTCTGACAGGTCCCACCGCTGGTCCGGATCCCAGTTGGTGTCGAGCGATGTCGTCGTGCCTGCCGCCCTGAGACGCCGAAACGTCGCTGGAAGGCTCGCGCGGAACTCCGGTGACATCAAGTAGTACGAGGCGACGTGCACATGCCGTGCCGGGCGGTCGGACAAACCATCCAGGTCGGCGGGCGAGAGCGCTGTGATGCTGCCGGTGGACGTCAGGACGGCACGGTCTTCGCCCCGGTTCAGAATCACCGACATGCCAGTGGGTGTTGACGACTGGACCCGGAGGTTCCGGATGTCGACACCGGCATCGACCACGCGGCCAGTCATCAGCTGGCCGAGGTCGTCCTCGCCCACGACAGCACACAGCCCGACACGCAGCCCAAGGCGTGCAGCCCCGATCGCCGTGATGGCGGCCGACCCACCGACCACCAGCGTGGCGCTGTCGACCAGCTGCTCAACCTGACCGAACTCCGGCCGGAGCCCCGGCGCAGCAACGATCACATCGGGATTGAGGTCACCGACCACCAACAAGTCCAGTTCAGACACAGGACTCCTTGTCAGTGCAGGTAGCTGGGCAGATGCTCACGTTGAGCTGCCACCATCTCATCGAACATGTCGCGGATCTGCTGCAGCTCACATGCAGCGGAGGTGAGCGGGTCGATCATCAGGGCATGGACAGCGGCCTCGCGGTCCTGATCCAGGATCGAGGTGACGGCAAGATCGTTGAACTCTTGATGGCGGCGCACCCACGACGCCATGTGCTCAGGCAGGCTCCCGAAATGCTGCGGGTGGATCCCGTTCGCGTCCACTGTTGCCGCAACCTCCAACGCGTTCCCCTGAGCCAGGTTGTCGACCCACCCGGCGTTCGAGGTGGTCACGTACACCGTCGTGGGAGTGCCAGACGTCATCGCCTCGACAATCTGTGACGGGTACTCACCCCCTCGCTCCATCGGGAACTCGCGCTCGCCGGCGAGCACTGCCTCCAGCATCTGGTCGTTCTCGCTACGCCAGGTGGGCCAGTTGTGGGCATAGAAGCCCGACTCACCGATGTACTCCTTGCCCTGCCACTGCCCCACCAGCTCCGGATGCGTGCGGAAGTAGGGCAGGTACTCCGACACGTGACCGCTGCTCTCGGTCGGAAAGGCCCCGAACTGGTACATCAGCTCGAACCGCACCGGGTCCTGCTCCAGCACCTCCGGGATCTGTCCACGCTCACGGAGCAGCGGGTAGAGGTCCTCACCGCCCCGGCGGAGCTCTGTCACCCAGGCCAGGTGGTTGACGCCGGCGGCCTCGAACTCGATCTCGCGCTTGTCGATCTGTAGGTAGTCAGCAAGATTCTCGATCGTGTAGTGAACGGAGTGGCACATGCCCCAGACCGGTGTGGTCGAGGCTCTCGACGCCGCAAGGATCGTCATCGACATCGGGTTGGTGTGGTTCAGCACGAGTGCATCCGGGCTGAGTCGCTCGACATCCGCAAGAATCTCGAGGAACGTCGGGATGGTACGTAGCGCCTTGAAGAGCCCACCTGGCCCGATCGTGTCGCCGATGCACTGGTCGACTCCGTACTTCATCGGAATCGCATAGTCGAAGTCGACGGTCTCGAGCCCGGCCACCTCGATCGTGCTGATAACCACGGTGGACCCGGGTAGCAGTTCCGTGCGGTCGGTCGACGAGCGGACCGTCCAATCGCGGTCAGATCGTTCCACGAGGTGCTCGGCGAACCGGTGGGCCAACGCGAGTCGCCCCTCGTCGATGTCGACCAACCGGAACTCACCGGACTCGAGGCCCGGCGTCAGCAGGAAGTCTGTGACGAGCTCAGCTGCGAAGACGGTGCTGCCTGCACCGATGATCGTGACGACGGTCATGTCACTTGCCCCCTGTCAGAGTGAGCCCAGCAACGATCCATCGCTGGGTGAAGAGGAAGAAGATCAGGACAGGCACCACGATGAGCACCGACGCTGCCATGACCAGGTTCAGCTGGGCTGAGTGCTGCGTGGAGTACGCCGTCAGGATGACCGGCAAGGTCCGCTTGTCGGTCTGTGTCAAGACGATCAGGGGCCAGAGATAGGCGTTCCAGTTGAACATGAAGGTCAGCAGACCCAGCGTCGCGAGGGCTGGCTTCACCTGCGGCAGCACGACCGAACGATAGATACGCCACTCACTGGCACCATCAATACGTGCTGACTCGAGCTGTTCGTTCGGCAGCGAGATGATGAACTGACGCATGACGAAGACCGCGAAGGGGTCGACGATCACGGTCACGATCAATCCCCACAGGTTGTTCAGCAGCCCCAGCTCGCTGAGGATCAGGTAGTTCGGAATCATCAGCACGCTGGGCGGCACCATCATCAGGGCCAGCAGGTACCAGAAGAGAGGCTGTCGCCAGCTGAATGAGTACTTGGCGAAGATGAAGCCGAGCAGCGACGCGACGAATACCCCGATGAGCACGTTCATGATGGCAACGAAGAACGAGTTGCCATAGAACGTCAGCAGCGGCAGGTCGGGGTCGCCGAGGATCGTGCGGTAGTTGTCGAGCGTCCAGGACTGCGGCCAGAAGGTCGGCGGTATCTGACGCAGCTCTTGACCCGTCTTGAACGAGCCGAAGAGCATCCAGAGGAACGGGAGCATCGCGATCAGGCCAGCCACGGCCAGCACCAGGTAGAGCAGGGGACGCCCCAACGGAACCCGCCGACGCGGTGGCCCGACGACCGTCACGCTGCGGGGAGCAGTTTCTGACACCGACACCGTTGCCATCTCAGTACGTCCACTTCGAGCGCAGCAGGCGCGACTGGGCCAACGTGATGAGCAGCACGATGGCGAGCAGCACGAGCGACTCGGCTGCCGCCCAGCCCATCGACTGGAACCTGAACGCGTTCTCGTAGATGTCCAGTGAGAGAACACGGGTCTGGTTGTCGGGCCCGCCCAGCGTCATCACCTGGAAGAGGTCGAACGCCTGGAAGGACGAGATCATGGTGAGCACTGCGGTGAGCAGGATGGTGGGTTTGAGCAGGGGAAGGGTGACGAAGCGGAAGCGCTGCCAGGCGTTCGCGCCATCGAGAAGCGAAGCTTCGGTCAGCGACTTGGGCAGCCCCTGAAGTGCGGCGATGAAGATCACCAGGTTGTACCCGATGTCCATCCACAGGTAGGCCATCGTGACGGCGATCAGAGCGACTGGCACACCCAGCACGGTCATCGATGGGTCGTTGAGCCACGAGATGATCGTGGTCTCGCCGGTGAACTTGCCGATGATGGAGTTCGCCAGGCCGTACTGCGGATGCAGCACGTACTGCCAGATCACCGCGACCGCTACCGCGGATGTCAGCACCGGCATGAAGAAGATGGTGCGTAGGAACGGGCGGAGCCGACGGGCAGCTGCCTCGATCATCACGGCGAGTGGCAGCGTGATCAGCAGGTTCAGCGGCAACACGATGAAGGCGAAGACCAGCGTGACCACGACAGACGTCTGGAATGTCTGGGACAGCTGCGACTGCCCCGAGAAGTCGAAGAGCTGTTGGAAGTTCTGCAGGCCCACGAAGGGGTTTTCTCCACCAAGGCCACCTACCGACGACCCGTCTCGTCGCGGGCTGTAGTTGAAGAGCGAGAGAGCAACTACCCAGACCAGTGGTAGCAGCGTGAAGAAGGCGAGGTAGCCGAGCGTCGGCGTCAGCACGATCCAGCGAAAGTGCCGCTGTGGCGCGTCCAGGGACCGCGACGACCGAGCCCGTTTGGGCTCGGTCGTCCGGTCACTCTCCGCGGTGTCGATAGCCATCGCCTAGGCCCGCCCTCAGAGCGAGTTGGCCTCCTGTTCGATCGCAGCCAGCGCCTCGTCAACGGTCATGTCGCCGCTCATGGTGTCCAGTACGTTGGGCACGATGATCTTGTAGAAGAGGCGGTCGCGATCGGGCAGACTTCCCAGGTACTGAGCATCACCCAAGATGTCGAGGAAGGGCGCGGTGTAGCTCGCCTCCGCCACTAGCTGGTCGCGGGCATCTCCCTGCACGTTCTCCTTCAACGCCGGGAGTGTGCCCGTGCTGAGGTTCCACTGCAGCGCGTTGTCTGCGTTCTGGGTCACGTACGAGATGAAGTCCCATGCGAGATCCTGCTCTGTCGACGCGGACGAGGTCGTGAGCCCCCATCCGGAGTCTGCAGCGAACTCACTGTTCTGCAGTGTTGGAAGCGCCACGTACTCGGTGACCGC
>JAHEKZ010000060.1 GCA_024644435.1 Actinomycetes bacterium
GCCAGCCACAGCTGGCGCTCGAGGACGACCTTGTGCTCGGGCGACCAGATCCGGGCCATGGCCCCGGACGCGTAGCGGGAGGCGAGGACGTCGGGGATCTGCGGCTTGGACGGCGTGGTCACCGGAGCATTCTCCCAGGTTGGCCCGCGGAGGTGGAAATCCCTAGTCGCCGGGCGCCTCGGCGTCGTCGCTCCGACGGTAGATGCCAGGCGGCCGGCGCACCAACAAGCCCTCGTCGACCAGGTAGCGCCGCAGCATGGCGACATCGTCGGAGAAGGGCCGGAGCCGAGCGTTGATGGCAGTCTCCTCGTGGTCAACACCAGGCTCGATGGCGTCCGCCATGTGGCCGAGCACCGCGAGCCGGGCCGCACGCCGTCGAGGGATGGCGATGAGGCGGCCGTCGGCGTCCAGGTGACGGCTCAGGATGAGTGCGTCGTCGGGAACCACAGGCATGGTCGAAGGCTAGGCAGCCGAGGCTGACGGGGAAAGTGATTTACCCGCCTGATGCCGCCTGCTCGGCGATGTCGTTGCGGTGGTGCGAGCCGGCCAACGAGATCTGGGCCGCCGCCGCGTAGGCGGCCGTCCGAGCGGCCGCGAGGTCCGTTCCGGTTCCCACCACTGAGAGAACCCGGCCCCCGGCACTCACGACACGACCGTCGACCGACTTCGTCCCGGCGTGCAGCACGTAGGCGTCCGGCATCGCGCTGGCCGCGTCGAGCCCCCCGATCGGGTCCCCCGTCCGTGGGGCGTCGGGGTAGTTCTCGGCCGCAATGACCACCGTGACAGCGGCGTCCGGTGTCCAGCGCAGGTCGGGGAACTCAGCCAGGTGACCGGTGGACGCCGCCTTGAGGACACCACCAAGCGGGGTCAGCAGCCTCGCCAGCACCACCTGGGTCTCGGGGTCGCCGAAGCGCGCATTGAACTCGACGGTGCGCAGCCCTCGTGAAGTAAGAGCCAGCCCTGCGTACAGCAGGCCCGCGAAGGGGGTGCCGCGGCGATGCATCTCATCGATCGTTGGCTGCACGACAGTGCGCACGATGTCATCGACCAGGCTGTCGGGCGCCCACGGCAACGGCGAGTAGGCGCCCATGCCCCCGGTGTTGGGTCCGGCGTCACCGTCGTGCGCCCGCTTGAAGTCCTGCGCCGGTACCAGCGGCACCACCGTGGTGCCATCGGTGATGCAGAAGAGGCTCACCTCAGGGCCGTCGAGGAACTCTTCGATGACGACCCGCCCACAGGCGTCGGCGTGGGCGAGGGCAGCATCGCGATCGTCGGTGACAACCACCCCCTTGCCGGCCGCCAACCCGTCGTCCTTGACGACGTAGGGCGGACCGAACGCGTCGAGCGCCGCGGCCACCTCGTCGGCGGTCTCGCAGATGTGCGCCATCGCGGTCGGCACGTCCGCCGCCGCCATGATCTCCTTGGCAAACGCCTTGGATCCTTCGAGCTCAGCGGCCGCAGCGGACGGGCCGAAGCAGGCGATGCCCTCGGCCCGCACGGCATCGGCAGCTCCAGCGACCAGCGGCACTTCTGGACCGATCACGACGAGGTCGGCATGGAGCGAAGCGGCCAACGCTGCGACAGACGCCGGGTCGCCGGCGTCCACCGGCATGTTCGTCGCCACCTCGGCCGTGCCGGCATTGCCGGGGGCACAGACGATGCGCCCGACGTCGGGGTCGAGGCTCAGCGAACGGCAGAGGGCGTGCTCACGGGCACCGGATCCAATGACAAGGACATCCACGCCCGCGACCCTACCGATCCACACGTTGGGAGAAACCTCGCGTCGCCAGAGGCGCGCAAGGTTCCCCCCAACGGTGTGTGGTTAGCCCACGTAGTGGTGCGCGATCGCCCCGAAGGCGTCGTCGAGGAGGGCGAGCCCCTCTTTGGCCTCGGTCTCAGAGACCGTGCACGGCGGGACGACGTGGAGCCGGTTGTAGTTGACGAACGGCATCAGGCCCCGGCTCTTGCAGGCACCGACCAGCTCGACCATCGGCGCGTTCGCTGCACCGGCAGCGTTGTAGGGAACGAGCATCTCGCGGGTGTCACGGTTCTTGACGAGGTCGAGCGCCCAGAAGACTCCGAGCCCGCGAACCTCACCGATCACGGGGTGGCGCTCGGCCAGCTCGCGCAGCCCTGGCCCGAGTACGTTCTCGCCGATCGCCTTGGCGTTCTCGACGATGCCTTCTTCCCGCATCGCGTTGATAGTCCCCACGATGGACGCCGCAGCGAGCGGGTGCCCCGAGTAGGTGAGCCCGCCCGGGAAGACCCGCTCGTCGAAGGTGGCCGCGATCTCGTCACTGATGACGACGCCGCCCACCGGAACGTAGCCGGAGTTGACCCCCTTGGCGAAGGTGATCAGGTCGGGCTCGACGCCGAAGTGGTCGAACGCGAACCAGTCACCGGTGCGACCGAAACCGGCCATCACCTCGTCGGCGATGTAGATGATCCCGTACTTCGTGCAGAGCTCGCGTACACCGGCGAGGTAGTGCGCCGGGGGAATGAGGACACCGGCCGTACCGACCACGCTCTCGAGGGTCAGGGCCGCGATCGTCTGAGGGCCCTCGAACTGGATGACCGACTCGAGGTGCTCGAGCGCACGGTCGGCCTCTTGCTCGTCGCTGTCAGCCCAGAAGGCCGAGCGGTACGGGTAGGGACCGAAGAAGTGGACGATGCCCGCGATACCGGTCTCGTTCGGCCAACGACGCGGGTCGCCGGTGAGCGTGACGGCCGTCGCGGTGTTGCCGTGGTAGCTGCGGTACGCCGACAGCACCTTGTGGCGTCCTGTGTGCAGCCGCGCCATGCGCACCGCGTTCTCGATCGCGTCGGCGCCACCGTTGGTGAAGAAGATCTTGTTGTGGTTCGGCGGGGCAAGCTCACTGATCAGACGGGCGGCCTCGCTGCGTGCGTCGTTGGCGTGCTGCGGCGCGATGGTGCTGAGCTTGGCGGCCTGCTCCTGGATGGCGGCAACGACCTTGGGGTGCTGGTGGCCGATGTTGGTGTTGACCAGCTGCGAAGAGAAGTCGAGGTAGCGGGTGCCTTCGTAGTCCCAGAAGTACGAGCCCTCGGCGGCCGCGATCGGCAGTGGGTTCAGGGCACCCTGTGCGGACCACGAGTGGAAGACGTGCTTGCGGTCGAGAGCAACGACCTCTTCACCGCGGGCAGGGTTAGGCGTGGGACTGGTCATGGCGACTCCTCGGAGGACGTGCGCGAACGGCTACAGCGTACGACCAGACCGGGTCAGCGTGACAGCCGCGCCCAAAGGCCCTCGCGGACGCCCGGCCAATCGTCGGACGTGACCGAGAAGACGACCGTGTCTCGCACAGAACCGTCCAGACGACGCTGGTAGCGCCGAAGCAGGCCCTCGCGCACCGCGCCGAGCCGAGCAATCGCGTCCTGCGACCGGATGTTGCGTACATCGGTCTTCAGCTGGACGCGTCCAAAGCCCAGGCCGTCGAAGGCGTGGCCCAGCAGCAGCAGCTTGGTCTCGGGATTGACCACCGTTCCCCACACCGCGGGTGCGTACGCCGTCGCCCCCACCTCGAGGCGGGCATCAGGGACGGCGACCTCCAGATAGGACGACCACCCCACGACGGTGCCGGCGGCGAGGCCGGAAAGTGGCTGGGTCAGCCGGACCGTCCACGGATGCATGCTCGACCTGAACCACTCGACCAACGCGAGCATGTCATCGACGCCGGTCGGACGCGGGCGTGGCAGATGCGTCCACACCCGAGGGTCGTCCAAGGCTTCGAACAGCCCTTCGGCGTCACCAGCCTGGGTGGGCCGAACCTCGACGAAGTCACCGGTCAACACGGTCGAGGGTGCCGGCGGCCAGCTCGCGAAGCCTTGCACCGGGCTCGGCTGGGCCATGACCTCGCGCGACATCTGCACGTACTCGCCGCCGTCAATCCCCTCATCAGCCTTGGTGCCGTCGACGACGAACCCGATCGCCTCGTGGAACTCGACCGACGCCGTATTCACAGCTGACGTGACACACCGGACGACTCGGACCCCCTCAGCCGCCACCACCTCGTCGAACCGTCGATACAGCTGCCGCCCGATACCCGATCCGCGATGCCGGGGGCTTACACCGGCAAAGTGCACGTAAGCGGCCGAGGGGTCGTCAGCCGATACGAAGCCGATCAGGAAGCCGGCGAGGTCACCGGACGGTGTCTCGGCCACCAGGCTCGAGCTGCTGAAGTTCTCGAGGAAGAGCGGCTGCAGCAACCCGGCCATCTGGCGTCCGCCCCACCACTCGTCAACGACGCGGATGACCTCGTGGTGGTCAGCCGGTCTCGCCGTTCGGATCGAGTAGGGAGTCGGCACAGGTGCACAGTAGCCACGGCGACGTGGCTACTCCCACGTCGACAATGCCCGGTCGACTGCCGCGACTGTTCGGTCGAAACTTGCATCGACGTCGTCCGGAAGCCCGAAGCCGCCAGCCAGCTGCAGCGACACGAAGCCGTGCAGGGCGGACCGGATGAAGCGCGCGGCGTCGATCGACCGGTCGGCCGGCACGCCGTACCCCGCGATCATGGCGAGAACGGGCATCAGGACGCGTCCGCTGGCGGCCATGTGCTCCTCGTCGTCGGCAGCGGGGGCGACGATCGTTGCCGCGTACTGCCCCGGGTGCTCCACCGCGAACGACCGGTACGCCTGGGCGATCGGGCCCAGCGCATCGGCTCCCGCGCGCCCTACCGCCGCAGTGGTGAGTCGGTCGGCCATCTGCATCACCGCGCGAACAGTGACGCGACGCCGCACTGCGGCCATGCCGTCGACGTGCTTGTAGAGGCTGGGCACCGACACGCCCAGCTCACTGGCGACTGCCGAAAGGGTGAGGGTGTCCCATCCTTTGTGGTCGACCACCTGGGCAGCGACCGACTCGATGCGCTCCGGCGTGACGCCTGCTCGTGGCATTGGACTAGGCCTTGAGGAACTGGACGACGGCCGGACCGACGACGTCCGGGAACTCGGCCTGCGGGTAGTGGCCGGCGTCGGGAACGAGAACGACCTGTCCGCCTAGGCGGTCGGCGACCAGGTTCGCCTCAGCAGCAGGGTCCTTGAAGTCGGGGTCGGCTGTGCCCATCACGACCAGGGTCGGTGCGTCCACCTGGGCCAGCCGGGCCTCGGCCGGCTGGTGCGAGGTGCGGGCCGTCTGCTGAAAGGCGCTCCAGGCACCAGGACGGGTCAGCGAGGCGAACAGGCCGTCGCGGTAGGTGGTGTAGTCGGTCGGCACCCGAGCCGGGAACATCTTGCGGTGGAAGGCGCGCCAGAAGCGCGGCCCCCATGGGCGCAGCAGCGCGGTGCGCACCACCAGCCCCATCCCAGGGGGCGTCGGCACGTCGCGAACGAACGGCCCGGTGAGGACCAGACGCTCGACCAGGTCGGGTCGATCGGCAGCGGCGACTACAGCGACTGCGGCCCCCATCGAGTTGCCGATGACGGTCGCCGGCCCGCCCAGGTGCTCGAGCAAGGCGACGGCGTCCGACGCGGCGGCCAGGTCATCGAAACGATCGAAGTCGACGCCGCTCTCCCCGTGACCGCGCAGGTCGAAGGTGGCCACCCGGTAGCCGGCGGCGACCAGCTGCGGAGCGAGGAAGCGGTAGGTAGCGCGGAGGTCACCCATGCCCGGGATGGCGAGGACGAGCGGGCCCTCGCCCTGCACGTCATAGGCGATCGCGTCGGATCCGCGGTTGAGGTACTGCGTGGTCGGGCGCGGCGTTGTCATGGAGTTCATGGCTCCTCCTGAGGTGTTCACACCCCTAGGTTACTACCCTTAACTATAAAGTCAAGCCCCTTAACTTCACTGCTAGACCAGCGACCGCAGCTGCACGATCTCGTCGCGGCCGGGCCCCACCCCGATGGCCGAGATCTGGGCGCCCGACATCTCCTCCAGCGCCATCACGTAGGCCCTGGCGTTGGCGGGCAGGTCGTCGAAGGTGCGGGCTCCGCTGATGTCCTCGCTCCAGCCGGGCAGGTACTCGAGAACTGGCGTCGCGTGGTGGAAGTCGCTCTGCGACATCGGCATCTCGTCGAAACGTTTGCCGTCCACCTCGTACGCGACGCACACAGGAATCTGCTCGAACCCGGTCAGCACGTCGAGCTTGGTGAGGACGAAGTCGGTGACGCCGTTGACCCGAGCCGCGTACCGACTGATCACCGCGTCGTACCAGCCACAGCGCCGTGGGCGTCCGGTGGTCGTGCCGAACTCATGGCCGTTGACGCGCAGGCGCTCACCATCGGCGTCGTCGAGCTCAGTGGGAAAGGGGCCCTCGCCGACCCTGGTGACGTAGGCCTTGGCGATCGCGATCACCCGTTCGACGCGGTTCGGGGGGATGCCACTGCCCGTGCAGGCGCCACCGGATGTCGCGCTTGATGACGTGACGAAGGGATACGTCCCGTGGTCGACGTCGAGCAGAGTCGCCTGACCGCCCTCGAGCAGCACGGTGTTTCCGGCGTCCAGCGCGTCGTTGAGCAACAGCGAGGTGTCGGCCACCAGCGGGCGGATCCGCTCGACGTAGCTGAGCAGCTCGTCGACGACCTCGTCGACCCCGATGGCCCGCCGGTTGTAGACCTTCACCAGCAGGTGGTTCTTCTGGTCGAGGGCGCCTTCCACCTTCTGCCGCAGGATGTGCTCGTCGAACAGGTCCTGGACCCGGATGCCGATGCGGTTCATCTTGTCGGCGTACGTAGGGCCGATGCCGCGCCCCGTGGTCCCGATCTTCCGGCTGCCCAGGAACCGCTCGACGACCTTGTCGATCGTCCGGTTGTACGGCGCAATCAGGTGGGCGTTCGCGCTGACGACCAGGCGCGAGATGTCGACGCCACGCTCGACGAGGCCGTCGAGCTCGTGGAACAGCACCTCGGGGTCGATGACGACGCCGTTGCCGATCACCGGGGTGACGCCAGGGGTCAAGATGCCGCTGGGCAACAGGTGCAGTGCGTACTTCTCAGGTCCGCTGGCCGTGGGGATGACGACCGTGTGGCCGGCGTTGTTCCCGCCGTTGAACTTCACGACGTAGTCGACGTGCTCTCCGAGCAGGTCGGTGGCTTTGCCCTTGCCCTCGTCGCCCCACTGGGCGCCGATCAGCACGATCGCAGGCATGCGGAACTCCCTCTGAATCGGGGGGATTACCCGCAGAGCCTAGCCGATCACAGCCGAAGAACCCCTAGGTCGCGGCTCGGCCCAGGCCGGCCATCGCGCGTCCGAGAGCCCGCCCGGAGAGGTAGGCCGACTCGATCCTGGACGGGCCGTGCCATCCGTCGCCGCAGATCCCGACCACGTTCCTGCCGAGGAAGTAGTGCTCAGCGTGCGGGTTGGCCGGCTTGGCCAGCGACCATCGCTTGGCGATCACCGACGACGGGCTCGCGTTGATGCCCAGGACGCCCTCGAGCTCGGCAAGCATCGGCCTGATGGCGGCGTCCGGGTCGTCAAGATGTGACGCGGACAGCAGGGGATGGGCGTGGGCGACCAGAACCGGGGCCCCGTCACCGCGGCGGCTCCCGTCGTCGGCAATGAACGTCAGCACGGCCGAGTTGTTGACGAACACGCCGTCGATCTCTGGCCACGCCCGCGACTCATACGTCGCGACGAGCGACAGGCACGGCTCCCAGACTCCCCCGGACACGCTGCGCTCCTGCGGCAACGACTCGGCCAGCAGGTCGAGCGCCTGCGGGCCGGGCATGGCGAGCGCGACCCCGGCGTACTCGGCCCCGTCGACGGTCGGTCCTGGTTCCACGGCTTCGACCTCGTGATGCTGGTCGACAGGCAACCCGCGCGCCAGATCTTCCACCAGCGAACGGAGCCCCAGCGGCGTCGCGTACCGCATCGGGCCCGTGCGTGTCCCGACCAGTCCGTCTGGTTCACCGACATGGAACG
This sequence comes from Actinomycetes bacterium, assembly GCA_024644435.1. Taxonomy (GTDB): domain Bacteria; phylum Actinomycetota; class Actinomycetes; order JAHEKZ01; family JAHEKZ01; genus JAHEKZ01. The sequence goes on from JAHEKZ010000060.1 coordinate 7,877, forward strand.
TGTCGGTCCAGGGGTGGGCCAGCTCGACGTCCACCCAGCTCTGGACGATGCCTTGAAACACCGGGACCGACGCGGTGAAGTAGCTGGCACCGACGTCGACCGGCCGGTCGTGAACTGTCTTGACGGCCATACGCCCGCCCAGCCGGTAGCCGCGGTCGCGGACGACCACCTCACGTCCCGCATCAGCCAGCGCACGAGCGCAGGCAATGCCCGAGATCCCTCCGCCAACGACGAGGAACTCTTCGCTCATCTGGCAGCGAGGGCAGCCGCGGCAGCGGGGCTCGAGTCGACCAGGAACTGCTGGCAGCGGTCAGCCTCGGGCTCCTCACCGATGGCGGCGGCTGCCTGCCCCAGCGCATACAGGCTGCGGAGGAACCCGCGGTTTCCCTCGTGCTCCCACGGAACCGGCCCGTGCCCCTTCCACCCGTTGCGCCGCAGCTGGTCGAGGCTGCGGTGGTAGCCAGTGCGGGCGTAGGCATAGGCAGCGACCGGGTCGTCTGCAGCGAGCGCGTCCTCGGCCAGCATCGCCCAGGCCAGCGGGAAGTCGGGGTGGGCAGCAGCGACGCCACTGGCCGGCGCTCCAGCCTCGAGGGCAGCGCGGGCGACGTCGTTCTCTGGCAGCAGGGTGGCCGGCGGTTCGCCGAGCAGGTTCTGGGACACGTGCTCTTTCTACGGCACCGGGCTGCCGGACGCCACGGCACCTGGGGGAAGCTCAGCGTGCTGCCGGATCCAGGCGTGCATCGCGATTGCTGCCGCCGCCCCCGCGTTGATCGACCGGGTCGACCCGTACTGCGCGATCGACACCGTGTCGACGGACGCCGCACGAGCCGCCTCCGAGAGCCCGGGGCCTTCCTGGCCGAAGACCAGCACGCAGGCCCGGGGCAGCCGGTACGTCTCGAGCGGCACCGAACCCGGAAGGTTGTCGATACCCACCAGCGGCAGGTCAGCGTGGGATGCCCACTGCACCAGGGCGTCGACGTCGTCGTGGTGACGGACGTGCTGGTACCGGTCGGTCACCATGGCACCGCGCCTGTTCCACCGCCGTTTGCCGACGATGTGCACCTCGGCGGCCTGGAAGGCGTTCGCCGTGCGCACGACGCTGCCGATGTTGAAGTCGTGCTCCCAGTTCTCGATCGCCACGTGGAACGAGTGGCGACGGGTGTCGAGGTCGGCGATCACCGCGTCTCGACGCCAGTAGCGGTAGCGGTCGACCACGTTCCGCCGGTCTCCACCCGCCAGCAGCTCGGGATCGAGCCTGGGGTCGTCCGGCCACGGTTCCGGATGAGGACCCACGCCGACGACGTCCATACCGACGCAGCCTAGAGCGGCCGTTACCCTCTTGAGCTGTGCACCTCTTCCCCCACCTGCTCGCCGGCCGGATGCTCGGCCCGGAGTGGCTTGACCCGCAGAGCCTGATCGAGTCGCTCGGCCCTTGGGCGATGATCGGCATCACGGCCATCATCTTCGCTGAGTGCGGCCTGCTGATCGGGTTCTTCCTCCCGGGCGACTCGCTGCTCTTCGTTGCCGGACTCCTCGTGGCCAGCGGCTTCATCGACACCAACATCGCGATCGTCTGCCTGGTCTTCACCATCGCGGCCGTCGTGGGCAACATCGTCGGCTACTGGATTGGCCGCAAGGCCGGACCAGCAGTGTTCCGCAGACCTGACTCGCGGCTCTTCCGCCAGGAGTACGTCGACCGCACGCAGCACTTCTTCGACCACTACGGAGCCCGCGCGATCATCTTGGCGCGCTTCATCCCGATCGTCCGCACGTTCATCACCGTCATGGCCGGCGTCGGTCGCATGGACTTCCGCGCCTACTTCCTCTACAGCACCATTGGCGGAATCCTCTGGGCCACCGGCGTGACGCTTCTGGGGTACTTCCTCGGCAACGTCACCTTCATCGCCAACAACATCGAGGCGATCCTGATCGGTGTGGTGGTGGTGTCCGTCGTCCCCATCGTCGTCGAGTACGTGCGCCACAAGCGCTCGGGGCGGGCCGGAACCCCGGACGACGCCCAACCCGCTGCCGAGTGAGCCCCGCCCCCGGCCGAGTGGCACGAAACCGCTGACGTAGGCGTCTCCGCGTTGACGTTTTCGTAGCAGTCGGCGGAGCGGAGGGTGTGGGCGCGCGGCGGTGCGGTGCGCCGGGGTTGGTCTAGAACTGCACCTCGGGTGCCGCGCGGACGGTCGGGTCCTCCGCCTCGAAGTACTCCTGCTTGACGAAGGCGAACATGCGGGCCACCAGGTTCGGCGGGAAGCTCTCGACCTTGGTGTTGAACGTCCGCACATTGGCGTTGTAGAAGCGGCGGCCGGCAGCGATCCGGTCCTCGGTCTGCGTCAGCGAGCTCTGCAGCTCGAGGAAGTTCTGGTTCGCCTTCAGGTCGGGGTACGCCTCAGCGACCGCCAACAGCTGGCGCAGCGCCGACGTCAGCATGTTTTCCTGCACCGCCTGCTCGGCGGGAGTGGACCCGGGGGAGACAGCTGCGGCACGAGCCGCTGTGACGTTCTCGAAGGTCTGACGCTCATGGGCCGCGTAGCCCTTGACCGTCTCGACCAGGTTCGGGATCAGGTCGTACCGCCGGTGTAGCTCGACGTCGATCTGCTTCCACGACTCTTCGACGATGTTCCGCAGCTTGACGAACCCGTTGTACGTAGCGACCACCCAGATGCCCACCAGCACCACGAGCACTACGAGCACGATCCAGATCCACATGGTGAACGCTCCCAGCTTCGGCTACCCCGTTGCCATCAATCGTAGCCGCGCCCCGCGGACCGGACGAGCCCCTTGGGCTACTCCAGACCGAGATCGGTGAGCTCGTAGGCCGCCAGGTACGGCAGTCCCTGTGCCTCGATGGCGGCCCGCGCGCCACGGTCCACGATGACGACCACCGCTACGACCTCGGCCCCAGCCTCGCGGAGGGCATCAACAGCTGTCATCACCGAGCCCCCGGTCGTGGACGTGTCCTCGACCGCTAACACACGCCGGCCGGCCACATCGGGGCCTTCGATCCGGCGCTGCAGCCCATGTTGCTTCTCGGCCTTTCGCACGACAAAGGAGTCGAGCCGCTGTCCGCGCGCCGCGGCCGCGTGCAACATCGCGGTGGCCACGGGGTCGGCTCCGAGGGTCAGCCCGCCAACGGCGTCGAAGTCGAGGTCGGAAGTCAGGTCGAGCAGCACCGAGCCCACGAGCGGCGATGCCTCGCCGTCCAGCGTCACCCGACGCAGGTCGACGTAGTAGTCGGCCTCCTTGCCGGACGAGAGAACGACGCGTCCGTGCACCACGGCCTTGTCCTGGATCTGGGTCAGCAACGCATCACGATCGGTCACGCCACGCAGCCTAGTCGGGCGAAGCAGGCCGATCTGGCGCCCGGCTGGTGTAGACATCGCCCATGCCCGTCATCGACGCCCGCGGCGTCCGCAAGACGTACCGTCGCCGAGGCAAACCACCGAAGGCCGCGCTGGATGGCCTCGATCTCGTGGTCGAGGAAGGGGGAGTGCACGGCTTCCTCGGTCCCAACGGCTCCGGGAAGACCACCATGCTCCGCTGCCTGCTCGGCCTGGCCAGGCCGGACGCGGGCGAGATGACGGTGCTCGGGCGTCCGGTTCCGGACGCCCTTCCGGAGGTGATCGGTGAGACGGGGGTGCTGCTGGAGAGCCCCGCGTTCTTCCCACCCTTCACCGGGCGCCTCAACCTGCAGCTGCTGGCGCAGGCTGCACAGATCCCGGCATCCCAGGTTGAAGCACTGCTTGATCTCGTGCAGCTGAGCGATGCTGCTGACGAGCGTGTCAAGGGCTACTCACTCGGGATGCGGCAACGCCTGGGGATCGCCGCCGCGCTGCTCAAGCAACCCAGTGTGTTGATTCTCGACGAACCAAGCAACGGGCTCGACCCAGCCGGCATGAAGGAGGTTCGCCAGCTGCTTCGCGCCCTCGGCGACTCCGGCGTCACCGTCCTGCTGTCGTCCCACCTGCTTGGTGAGGTGCAGCAGATCTGCGACACCGTCACCATCGTCAACCGCGGTCGCGTGGTGACGGCAGGGGCGGTCGCCGACGTCCTGCGGTCGCACTCATCCGGCGCCATCGGAATCGGGATCGCCGAGCCGGAACGGGCGATCGCAGTTCTCGCATCTGCGGGGTTCACCGCGCAGCTCGCAGAAGGACGCATCGTGGTCGACGGGGTCGACGACGGGGC
>JAHEKZ010000097.1 GCA_024644435.1 Actinomycetes bacterium
AGGAACAGAGTCTGCGCCAGGGCTGCCCGCTCGAGCTCGGCGAGGTCGACGCTCTCGTCGCCTGAGTGGATGTTCGCTTTCTCGCCGTCCTCGGCTCCCCAGAGCACGAACTCCGCCGCAGGGTTGAGACCGGCCAATGTCGTGAGAAGGGGGATGGAACCCCCGCTGCCGATCACATCGGTCTCCTGCCCGAACACATCAGCCATCGCCAGCCGGGCAGCGGTCATGATGGGCCCATCGGGAGACGTGCTCCACCCGGGCCAGACCGACGTTGGCGTGACGGTGGCGTCGACACCCCAGGGGACCGCGGCAAGCAGGTGGTCAACCAGTACCCGGCACTGGCGATCCGCATCGACCGACGGGGGAATGCGCATCGAGACGATCGCCTTGGCCCTGGGGGCGAGCGCGTTGACCGCACCCGTGGTCGGCGCTGCGTCCAGGCCTATCACCGAGATGGCCGGACGCGACCACAACCGGCTGGCGAGGCGTCCCGTGCCCATCATCGGCAGGTCTGGCAACATCCCGGAGGCCCGTCGAAAGAGTCCCTCTTCGGTGTCACCGCCCGGCCAGTCGGATCCGTCCAGCCCCGATACGGCAACATCGCCCGCTTCGTCGTGCAGCGTGGCAAGCATGCGGATGAGTGACAGCAAGGCGTCCGGTGCCGCACCACCGAAGAGACCTGAGTGCACCGGTCGCTCCAGAGTCCGAACCTCGACATCAACGACCACACCGCCACGCGTGGCGACCTCGATGACCGGCTCTCCCACCTGCTCGTTGCCGCCATCGGCGATCACGTAGACGTCGGCCGTGAAGAGGTCTGGGTTCTCCAGCGCGAATGCCTCGAGGTGTGAGTCGGTCTCTTCCTCGCCTTCGATCACCACCTTTATCCCCACGCCAACGTCGTCACCCAGTGCCAGAAGGGTGGCGGCGTGCATGGCGATCCCCGACTTGTCGTCGGCCGCACCTCGTCCGTGCAGACGGCCGTCACGGATGGTGGGGGTCCACGGGTCAGTGGTCCAGCCCTGCTCGGGGGGCGCTGGCTGGACGTCGTAGTGCGCGTAGAGCAGCACGGTGGGCCCGCCTGGGGGAGCGGGGCGGTCGGCATAGACGACGGGGTAGCCGTCCGGGACCTCTAGCAGTCGCGCGTTCGACAGTCCGCTGCGCTGGAGCAATGCCACGGTCTCGTCGGCCATCTGCAGGACCGGCTCCGGAGGAAACCCGGGAAAGGCGCACGAAGGGATCGCAACAAGCCGAGTCAGGTCGTCGACCACTCCCGGCATCACCGAACGCACGCGGGCGCGGAGGTCGTCAAAGGGAATGGTGGGCTGCTCTGCTGTGGTCACAACAGCATCTTCACAGACGCACCCACTGCCCAGCGAGCGTGTACGGCTAGGAGAGTCCGACGATATTGCCGTCAGCGTCGATGTCGATCCGCTCTGCTGCCGGATGGCTGGACAGGCCAGGCATGGTGCGGATCTCGCCGCAGACCGCGTAGACGTAGCCCGCACCCGCCGCCAGCCTCAGCTCACGAACAGGCAAGGCACCCCAGTTCACCGGCGCCCCAAGCAGCTTGGCGTCACTGGTGATCGACAGGTGGGTCTTCGCGATCACGATCGGCAGGTGGCCGTAGCCGAGCTCGGCGTACTTCTTCGCCTGAGCGGCAGCCGCTGGTGAGAACTCGACACCGGTCGCACCGTACAGCTCGGTGGCGATGGTCTCGATCTTCTTCTCGATGCTGTCCTCGAGTGGGTAGAGGAAGCGGAAGTCGTTTGGCTCGTTCGCCACCTCTTCCACGACCCGGGCGAGATCGACTGCACCTGCACCACCGTCGACGACGTGCGTTGCGACGGCCGATCGGGCACCTGCCTCAGCGGCGATCTCGGCGATGACGGCGTGCTCACTCGGGTGGTCGGTGGGGAAGGCATTGATCGCGACCACGGGGGTGATCCCGAACTTCTTCAGGTTCTCAAGATGCTTGCGCAGGTTGGCGCCACCCGTCGCGACTTCGTCGGGGTTCTCGGCAAGCAGCTCGGGCGGCAACGGCTTGCCCGGCTTGATCGAGTGACGGCCAGAGTGTGCTTTGAGCGCACGAACCGTGGCGACGACAACCGCAGCTGACGGCGTCAGACCTGACATGCGGCACTTCATGTCGAAGAACTTCTCGGCCCCGATGTCGGCGCCGAAGCCAGCTTCGGTGATCAGGTAGTCACCGGTGCGGATGCCGATCATGTCGGCAACGATCGAGGACTGACCAGTGGCGATGTTGCCGAAGGGCCCGGTGTGGACCAGCGCCGGTTGCCCTTCGATGGTCTGCAGCACGTTCGGCTTGAGAGCATCGCGCAAGATGACAGCCATCGATCCGGCGACCTTGAGGTCTTCGGCGGTCACCGGCTCGCCAGCCTTGGTGTAGCCGACCACGATCTTGCCCACGCGCTCGCGCAGGTCCTTCTCCGACGTGGCCAGCGCCAGCAGCACCATCAGCTCGCTGGCCGCAGTGATGTCGAAGCCGGTCTGGCGGGGGACGCCGTCGAGCCGGGTGCCCAGACCGACCACAACATTGCGCAGCGCCCGGTCGTTGACGTCCATGACCCGACGCCACTCGATGGCGTGCGGGTCGATGCCGAGCTCGTTCCCCTGGTAGAGGTGGTTGTCGACAATGGCCGCGAGCAGGTTGTGCGCGGCGGTGATCGCGTGGAAGTCGCCGGTCAGGTGAAGGTTGAGCTTCTCCATCGGGATGACCTGGCTGTAGCCACCGCCGGCAGCGCCGCCCTTGATGCCGAAAGTCGGCCCCATCGAGGGCTGCCGCAACGCCAGCGTGGCGCGCTTTCCGATGTGCCCGAAGCCCTGGGCCAGACCGATCGAGGTGGTCGTCTTGCCCTCGCCGAGGGGTGTCGGCGTGATCGCCGTGACGAGGATGTACTTCGCCGGGGGACGGTCGGCGAGCTCCTCGATGGCGTCGAGGCTCACCTTGCCGATCTCGCGGCCGTAGGGCTCCCAGAGGTGCTCTGGCAGTCCCATCGCTGCGGTGATGTCGCCGATGGGGCGGACGGTGGACGCACGGGCAATATCAAGGTCACTGGGGATGCTCACGTCGATACCTTGACGTAGAGATGCCCGCCAATCCAGGCCATTGGTCCCGGCG
>JAHEKZ010000098.1 GCA_024644435.1 Actinomycetes bacterium
GGTATGGCGGGTCATGCGGCATATCCCGGCGGGGGAAACATGGTCGTACGCCGAGCTGGCGACGAAGGCCGGGCGTCCAGCAGCCACGCGTGCGGCGGGCACGGCCTGCGCCCGCAACCTGATTGCCCCGTTCGTCCCGTGCCATCGAGTGGTGCGGGCTGACGGGTCGTTGGGCGGGTACGAGTACGGGCTGCCGGTGAAGCGTTGGCTGCTGGACCTGGAGAGCGGGCAGGAACGGGTAAGCGTCTCTTAGGCCTCGTCGGCCGGGCGGCGTCCGAAGAGCGGCGGCAGCTGGCGAACGGCCTGCGCGAGAGCCCGGAGGTCTCCGTTGACGAGCGCCTGGGGTCCGTCGACGAGCGCGGCTTCCGGATGAGGGTGAACGTCTACCAGCAGGCCGTCAGCCCCGACGGCAATGGCTGCCTTCGACAACGGAACCACCAGATCGCGTCGCCCGCCGCTGTGCGAGGGGTCGACCATGACCGGCAGGTGCGACAGGTCATGTGCCACGGGCACCGCGCTGATGTCGAGCGTGTTGCGGGTAGCCGACTCGAACGTGCGGATACCGCGCTCGCACAGGACGATGTCGAGGTTGCCCCGCTGCGCGATGTACTCGGCCGCCATCAACCACTCTTCGATGGTCGCCGTCATGCCGCGCTTGAGAAGAACCGGCTTGCCGACCTCGCCGGCGGCCTGCAGCAGGGCGAAGTTCTGTGCGTTGCGTGTGCCGATCTGCAACATGTCGGCGTACGAGGCAACTAGCTCGACGTCATGTGCGTCGACGACCTCTGTGACTATCGGCAGACCGGTCTCTAGCCGAACATCGGCAAGGATCCGGAGCCCGGCCTCGCCCAGTCCCTGGAAGGCGTAGGGAGACGTACGCGGCTTGTAGGCCCCTCCACGCAGCAGGGTGGCTCCCGCCGCGCGGGCCATGTGCGCTGCCTCAAGAGTCTGTTCGGGAGTCTCGACGGCGCATGGACCGGCGGCCAGGGTGAAGGTGTCAGGGCCGATCGGGACGCGCGCGTCGCCTACGAAGACGGTCGTCATCTGCGCGTGATGCTGGCGGCTGACGAGCTTGTACGGGGCGGAGATGCGGACTACATCGGTGACGCCTGGCATGCCGCGCAGGTCGAGGGTGTGGAACTGGTCGACGTCGCCTACCAGGCCGATGATCGTCCGGCTCACGCCACGGCTGACGAATGCATCGCCGCCGGAGTCAACGACTCGCGCCACCACGGCGTCCACTTGCTCAGAGGTGGCATCGGTGCCCATGACCACGACCATGGCTTGTTCCTCGTCTCTGTCGTTTCGTGCTCGTACTCAGGCACGAAAAAGGCCCCGGGACGTCCGGGGCCTGGGTTGTGCGGTTGGTTGCGTCAGCGAGTGCGTCGGCTACCGACCGGGGAGGCCCCGTCGGTAAACCAGTAGTAGGCGCTGCATGACATGGGGAGGACCTTAGCGCACGGCGTCGGTTGGTGATGATGCCATCAGTTCGAAATGACCGAACCGATGTGACATGGCCCCACATGGGGTGGGTGGCCCCACATGGGGTGGGTGGCCCCGGAAGGGGGTCAGCGGAGGGATTGGAGGAGGGCGACGTCGGCGGCGTGTTCGGCCTCGTCGCCTGGGGTCTCGATCACGACCGGCACGTGCTGCATCGTCTCGTGAGCGAGTAGGGCGCGGAAGGGCTCGGACCCGACGTGGCCCGATCCGATCGCCTGATGGCGATCCTTCCTCGCTCCAGCCACGTCCATCGAGTCGTTCGCGTGGACCAGGCCGACGGGGACGCCAGCGCGCACCTTCTCGAGATGATCCAGGAAGTCGTTCATGCCTCCGTCGGCTGCCAGGTCATGGCCCGCGGCGAAGAAGTGGCAGGTGTCGACACAGATGCCGAGCCGGGGATGGTGCTCGAGTCGGTGCAGGTACTCATCAAGCTCTTCCAGGGTGGAGCAGAGCGACTGCCCCTGGCCGGCGGTGGGTTCGAGCAGGACGGGGGGTGCGTCGTCGGGCAGCGCGTCGAGCAGCGGTAGCAGCAGCTCGCGTACCTGCGTCATCGCCTCGTCATAGCGACCCTTCGCCACGGCCGACCCGGTGTGTACGACAACGCCCCGGGCACCGATCACCCGGGCTCGCTCGACGGTGTGGGCCAGTGAGGTCGCTGACTTCTCGGCGATCGACTGGTCGGGAGATCCGAGGTTGATCAGGAAAGACGCGTGCACGAACGCCGGGAGGCGCTCGGTCACCACCTCGCGAAACGCGGCGTCCTGCTCGGCATTGCCCTTGGTGGCCGCCCACCCACGTGGGTTTGTGACGAAGACCTGCAGGCACTCAGCACCGACCGCGTCGGCGTAGGCCAGACCACGCTTGGCCAATCCGCCGCTCGCCGGGACGTGAGCACCGATCAGGGGAACGCCGGCCAACGCCGGATGCGATGTCCGCGACATCAGACCAGTCCGAGCTGGACGACACTGCCTTTGGGTGCCTGGCTGCCGCCCTCTGGGTCCTGGGTGGCAACGCGGTTGAGCGGGCTGACGCCGAAGAGGTCGAAGGTCTTGTACTTGAAGCCCGCGTCGGTGAGCTTGGTGATGGCCTGCTCGAGGGGCATGTCGACGACGCTGGGAACCTCGACCAACGGCGGCCCGAGTGAGACCACCACTGAGATCGTGCTGCCAGGGGGGACGAGCGCCCCGCTCGCCGGATCTTGGCTGATGATCGCGCCCGTCGGCACCTTGTTGTTGTACTCCTGGTCGCCCTGCGAGAGCTTGAGGCCGAGGTCTTTCAGCTGCGACTTGGCGGTATTGAAGGAGTCGCCCCTCAGGTTGGGAACCGCGACCGGCGGCAGTCCCTTGCTGACAACGAGGTCGATCTTGGTGCCCACGCTCACACTGGTGCCGGCCTTGGGCTGTGCGCTGATCACAGCACCCTGTTCGACCGAGTCGGAGTACTTACGGTTGATCGTGCCGACGGCGAGGTTTCGCTTCTTGATCTGTTCCTTGGCGTCGGCAACTGGTTCACCGACCACGTTGGGAACGTCGTAGCGTTCTGGGCCCTTCGAGATGACCAGGGTGACGGTTCCGCCGGAGCGGACCTCAGCGCCCTGCTCCGGATCGCTGCTGATGACCTGCCCCGACTTCACGATCTC
>JAHEKZ010000099.1 GCA_024644435.1 Actinomycetes bacterium
CGCGTTGGCGGATCGACCACCAGCAGCCATTCCCCCGAGTGTTGACGTTCCGGCTCAGTCCGGAGTCCCGCTGGTACGACCTCAACGGCCTCGACTTCGACGTGACCAACAAGGACCGGCAAGGCGGGGTCATTGGTGGAGCGTGGTACTTCCTGCACCGTCGGTCGGCGGCTTTGCACGGATCGCGCGTGGAGAAGGTACTGGCAGCCGGTCGGCATGCCGTTGAGGTCACCGGAGGAGTGAGTGAGATCCGCGCGTCCCGGGCATGTGGAGACAGCACGTGCCAGGGAGAGCACGCCACCTTGGTGATCGATCGTGGTCGTACTCGACAGCAGATCCCGGTCCGATACACAGCAGCCGGCAAGTTCCACGCGACGATCTGGGTCCCGAAGGGAGCAACCCACGTCAAGCTGCGCATCGAGGGTCCCCGCTACCTCGACAGCGGACAGATGGGGCGCATGGCGATCCGGGGTTGACACCCCCGTCAGCCGTCATCTCCGGACGGCCGACATCCGGTCGCCCGTCTAGGACTCATCCCAGTGCTCGGCCACCTTCTTGCTCGGCTGCACCCTGGGTGGCTCTCCGGGCATCTTCGGGTAGTTGGGTGGGTAGTTGGTCTCACCCTGTCCGTTGGCCTCATCGCGGACGACCCAGTCCAGCGCCCCCTCCAGACCAGCAGCTGCCTCCTGCATCGACGCCTGCAGGTCGCCCACCGCTGCCAGGCGTTCCGGCACCGTGTGAATGGTGAAGTCCATGGTGCTGACTGACGACAGCTCATCCCACGTCACGGGCGTCGACACCGGAGCTCCTGGCCTGGCCCGCACCGTGTAGGCGGCGGCGATCGTCTTGTCCGGCAGCATCTGGTTGAAGTCGACGAAGAGCCGTTCGCCACGCTCCTCCTTCCACCACGCAGAGGTCACCCGCTCAGGCGCCCGCCGCTCCAGCTCACGAGCGATGGCCAACACCGAGCGCCGCACCTGGGGGAACGTCCACCCTGGCGTCAGGGGTACGTCCACGTGAATACCCCGGCCGCCTGACGTCTTCGGGAATCCCGTCACGCCTAGCTCGTCGAGGATCGGACGCAGCAGCTGCAGCCCCACCCACACGGCATCGGAGAAGTCGGTGCCTGGCTGGGGGTCGAGGTCGATGCGCATCAGGTCGGGGTGTGCCAGGTCGGACGCCATCGCAGGCCACGGGTGCAAGGTGATCGTGCCGTACTGAGCGGCCCACACCAGGTCGGCCGGGTGCTCGGGTCTCAGTACCTCGGCCTTACGACCTCCGGGGAAGGCCACCGTGACCCGCCCCAGCCACTCAGGAGCTCTGGGAGGCAACCTCTTCTGGTAGATCTCCTCGCCCTCGATCCCGTCGGGGTAGCGCTGGAGGTACGTGGGCCGACCGGCGACCGACGTCAGCGCGATCTCCGCGACCGACGCGTAGTAGTTCACCAGGTCGATCTTGCGCCCGCGCTGGCCCAGATCAGGGAAGTAGAGCTTGCCGGGGTTGGAGATCGACACGGTGCGATCGCCTGCGGCGACGTCGATCCGTTCGGGGGCCACGGGATTGACCGTACTTCGTCACCGGGCGGTAAGGGGCCAGCACTGGCCGACCGCGGTGAAGCAACCTACCGTGGGGGCATGAGTCAACGCCTTGAGAAGACCGATGCCGAGTGGCGCGCCCAGCTGTCGCCGCAGGAGTACGCGGTGCTGCGCCAAGCCGGCACCGAGCCCGCCTACACCGGCGAGTACACCGACACCACCACGACCGGTGTCTACCGGTGTCGGGCCTGCAACCACGAGCTCTTCCGCTCCGACACCAAGTTCGCCAGCCACTGCGGCTGGCCCTCCTTCTACGCTCCGACCGAGGATGACGCCGTCGAGCTGATCGAGGACCGAGCCCTGGGCATGGTGCGAACCGAGGCCAGGTGCGCCAACTGCGGGTCGCACCTCGGGCACGTGTTCGAGGGCGAGGGCTACGACGTGCCGACCGACCAGCGGTGGTGCATCAACTCGATCAGCCTCACACTCGAGCCGACCGAGTAGCGGATGTTCGAGAGCTGCGAAAACGTCAAACAGGACACCATCAGCTGCACCATCTCGTGACAGTCGGCGCGAAGTCGCTACTCGACCGGCAACGCCTCCGACGCTGGCGACTCCGCGGGCGCCATGTCGCGCAGCTCGGCGATGAGCGCCTCGATGTCTTCATGCTTGTGCTTCATCGTCCGGTGAGCCACGTGCGTGGAGTGCGGGAGCACTGAGTCGACGTCATCGGGCAGCTTGGCGGCAATCACCATCACCGCGCCCTCTCCTGCGTCGAGTGCGGTACCGAGCTCGGCAATATCCTTGCGCGAGACGCCGTGCCAGAGATGGGCGGCCGCGCGTGCGGCGCCGCCGCCCGCAGCAGCGGTGACCAGGATGACCGGCGGGTAGAGCAGACCCAGGAGCCCGCCGACCACGGTGCCGGCGATCCCGCCCTTGTCGGCGTCTGGCTCGAGGTGGTTGACCACCTTGGCCTTACCGGTGGACGTACGCTCTACCAGGGCAAGGGCATAGATCCGCTCGTTCCACAGCTCTTCACGGTTCTTGGCGATGTGCTCGTAGTCGAGCTCGGCTCGATGACGGTTGTCGTACGTACCGACGACGATGACCGGGTGAGCCATGACAACCTCCTACAGCGAAGCGCGACGAATCACAATGTGCGTTCACTTGCAGGTTAGTGCCGATCAGGGCAGTGACGCCACGATCTCAGCCATAGCGCGGCGGCGTCCGGTGTAGAACGGGATCTCCTCACGCACGTGCAGTCGGGCCTTGGACGCCCTGAGGTGTCGCATCAGGTCGACGATCCGATGCAGCTCGTCCGCCTCGAACGCCAAGAGCCATTCGTAGTCACCCAGTGCGAAGGAGGCCACCGTGTTGGCTCGCACATCGGCGTAGCCACGCGCCATCTGCCCATGTTCGGCGAGCATCGCGCGACGCTCCTCGTCTGGCAGCACGTACCACTCAAGCGACCGGACGAACGGGTACACGCAGATGTAGCGCTTGGGGTCCTCGTCGGCGAGGAAGGCCGGAACGTGGCTCTTGTTGAACTCAGCCGGGCGGTGCAACGCCATCTGCGACCAGACCGGCTCGCACGACGC
>JAHEKZ010000016.1 GCA_024644435.1 Actinomycetes bacterium
CTGGCGGCGAGCACGTCGACTGAGCTGCCGGGATCGCCCACCGGAAATGCTCAGTACACGCCGGGCCTGGTGTTCGCGCCCTATCCAAGTTCGTACCGCGCCCCGTTCACTTCTGGAGCCGCGCCGCACGACGACACCGTGGTCATCGACTACATCGAGACATGGCTGCTCCGGCACCAGGTGGAGCCGACCCAGATTGCTGCCGTGCTGATCGAGCCGATCGCCGGCGAGCTGGGCGTCTACGCACCGTCACAGGCGTTCTGGGACGGGCTGAACCGTCTGCGCGAGGAGCACGGCTGGCTCTTGATCTGCGACGAGATCCAGTCGGGCATGGGTCGGTCCGGACCGGTCTGGGCCGGTGATCTCTGGGGGCTCGAGCCCGACATGTTGCTGACCGGGAAGGGGCTGGCTGCCGGTGGCCAGGCGATGGCCGCGATCCTCGGCACCGACAAGGTCATGGCCGACTCGCACGTATACACGACCGGGACGTATGTCTGGGAGCCCGCGGGTGTCGCCGCCGCATTGGCCGGACTCGATCTCCTCGACGACGCCATGAGGAATGCGCTGGAGCTGGAGAAGATCGGTCGGGAGATTCTCGGGCCGCTGGTGACCAAATACGAGCAGGTGGGAGACGTCCGTCAGTACGGCGCGTGGGCGGCCGTCGAGTTCGTCCAGGACAAGGCGTCTCAGTCCCCGAACCGGGAGGCGCAGCACGCCTTCAGTCAGGCGGCGCTCATGCGCGGGGTCTTCGCGATCAGCTCTCCAGAGAAGTGGGTCTACCGCATGCAACCGGCGCTCACCATGCAGCCGGAACTCTTTCGGTGGTCCTGTGAACAGATGGTCGAGGCGGCCGCAGACGTGTTCGCGGACTAGCGGGTCACCCAGCTCAGCGGGAGGCCAAGATTTCAGTCTTCGGGCAGCTCAGCAAATGACTTCTTGGTGGCGTTGTACCAGCCGAGTGACTTCTTCGGATGCCTCCATCGGCCCTTCATCTGACGAAGCGCATCATCATGTGATGCGTCTCCGGCCTTGACTGCATCCTTGAGGTGTTGATCCTGGGCCTTGATGACATCGTCTGCGGTCTCGCCGTGCAGGGCGAGATCACAGGGTCCACCTAGATCACGACAGGTCATCGTCTTCACTGAGCGTCCTTCCATCGAACGGGCCAAGACAACATACCGGGCATCGGAGGGCTGAGGCGTCGCGCTGATCGTTATGGTCTGAGCGTGGACGGTGCAACCCTGCATGCGTGGCTGCTCGACTCTGACCCGGCGTTGCGCTGGCAGGTCGAACGCGATCTTGGGGGAGAACCGGCGGCCGTCTGGGAGGCGACGCGGGGAAAGGTTGCCACCGAGGGTTTCGGAGCGCGCCTCCTCGCGCTACAGGACCCGGATGGTCAGTGGGCCGGCGGGGCGTTCTTTCCCGCGGACTTCGATTTCGACGGACCAGAGGCGGCAGATGGTGCCGGGCAGCCGTGGACGGCGACGACCTGGACACTCAACTCCCTGCGCGAGTGGGGACTGGACGGATCCGCTCTCCGTGAGCGCCGTACAGCCGAGCTCCTGGAGGAGAACAGCCGCTGGGAGTATGACGATCTTCCCTATTGGGGTGGTGAGGTCGACTGCTGCATCAACTCCTGGACTGTCTCGAATGGTCTATGGCTCGGCGCAGACATCTCGGGCATCGTCGACTGGTTCCTGGAGCATCGACTGCCTGATGGCGGGTGGAACTGCGAGTGGGTGGAGGGCTCGACGCGCTCGTCCTTCCACTCAACGCTCAACTCTCTCAAAGGGCTGCTGGACTTCGACATCTCTACCGGAGGTACCTCGGCGACGCAGGCCGCTCGACGTTCGGGTGAGGAATACCTCTTGGAGCGGGGGCTCTACCGCCGCCTCTCCACCGGTGAGCCTGTCGCCCCGTGGGTGGACCGGTTGGCCTACCCGTTCCGCTCCTTCTACAGCGTGCTGAACGCGGTGGAGTACTTCCGGCAGACGTCCCTGTTCGAAGGCGCGACTCCGGACCCGCGAATGGCGGATGCAATCGCGCTGATCCGCGGTCAACGACAACCCGATGGCACCTGGCTGCAGGCACGTCGACACCCTGGGAGGACCTGGTTCGAGGTCGATGTGCCAGCGGGGGAACCTTCAAAGTGGCTGACCCTGTTCGGAACACGAGTACTCGCTTGGTGGGACGAGCAGACGTCGTCAGTAGCCTGATCGCATGGCGGGATCAGCGGACGTCCACGATGTGGTTGTACGTGGCGCGCGCACGATCGACCCGGAGACCGGGCTCGACGCGGTCTGTGATGTCGCGGTCGATGGGGGCATCATCGCTGTGGTGGCCGAAGGCGGTGATGACACTTTTCGGGGTACTGCCGAGGTCGAGGCATCCGGGTACGTGCTGGCTCCCGGCTTCATCGACCTGCACAGTCACTGCCGCGACTACGCGTCTCGGGCTCTGCAGGTCTGTGACGGAGTGACGACCGCACTCGAGCTCGAGGGCGGCGAGATCGACGTGGCGGACGCCTATCTGAAGACAGCGGCTGAGGGGAGTCCCAACCACTACGGCTTCTCTGCTTCGTGGGCCGTGGTTCGCATGGCCGTCTGCGGACTCGACGTTCGTTCCAGGACCGATGCCTTCATGGACTTCATCGGCGACCCCGGATGGCACCGGGCGCTGACGCGCGACCAGACCAAGCAGTTACTGGACGGCATGCGGCGAGAGCTGGCTGATGGAGCCTTGGGCGTCGGAGTTCTGCTCGGCTACTGCCAAGAGGCATCGGCGGCCGAGTACCTGTCCGTCGCGCGGCTCGCCGCCGAGCAGGGCACGGCGACATTCACGCACGTCCGTGAGCTGGCGCGTCCCGACAGCGGTCTCTTCGGGGCGGCGGAGGTGGTGACCGCGGCGCTTGCAACCGGCGCTCATATGCACATCTGCCACGTCAACAGCACCTCCACTCGCAACATCGACCACGTCAACGAGCTGGTCGGACGCGGACAGGACCAAGGCCTGGCGGTCACGACCGAGGCGTACCCCTACGGGGCAGGCTGCACCGGCATCGGGGCGGAGTTCCTCGCGCCTGAGGCATTGGCGTATCAGGGCCTGGATCCGACGGACATCCGGTACCTGCCGACGGGTGAGCGTGTGTCGTCCGTCGAGCGGCTGGACCAGCTTCGGGCATCCGACCCAGGTGGCATCGCTGTCATCGACTTCCTCCGCGAGAGCGATCCGGACGACCTCGGCTACCTCATGCGGGCATTCCTCACCCCGGGAACGGCAGTGGCGTCCGACGCTATGCCGCTCGTGCCCGCGAGCGGTGACATGACCGAGCCGATCCCGTGGCCGATACCCCCGGGCGTCCTGACCCATCCACGCACGGCCGGCACCTTCAGCAGGGTCCTGCGCTGGTACGTGCGTGAGCTCGGGTTGCTGGACCTGCCGGAGGCGATTCGGCGGTGCACCTTGGTGCCGGCCGACATCCTGCGCGACGTCGCGCCAGGAATGGCCCGCAAGGGACGGATCCAGGTGGGCGCGGATGCCGATCTGGTGGTCTTCGATCCACATACGATCACTGATCGGGCGACGTACGACGAGCCCACCCTGACGTCTGCCGGAATCCACCACGTCTTCGTCTCGGGTGTGCCTGTGGTGCGTGGCGGCACCCTTCTCTCGGACACCCGCCCCGGTCAGCCGGTGCGGGGGACGGCGTAGGGAGTGGACAACAGGCGATGCCTACGACCGGGCGAGTCGTCCCGTCGGGAGGTAGACGTGGGCTACCCGGCAGAGCACGATGGGGAAGGGCGGTCATGTGTCCGCCTTCTGCAGAGAAGGAGTGAACCGGGTGCCGAAGTTCGCGGGGAAGATTGAAGTAGATATCCGAGACTCCGAGCCTGACTGGGCCCCGTTTCTGGCACCGCAAGCCAAGGCGGGAGCTCCCAACGTTCTGATGATCGCGTGGGACGACGTCGGGTACGGCACGATGGAGTGCTACGGCGGCCCGGTCAAGACGCCCACGATGAACCGGATAGCCGACATGGGAGTCCGGTTCTCGAACTTCCACACGACTGCCCTGTGCTCACCGACGCGGGCATCCCTGCTGACCGGACGGAACGCCACCACGAACGGAATGGCGACGATCGCCGAGTTCGCCTCCGGTTTCCCAGGGATCTCCACGCGCATCCCGTTCGAGAGCGGTTTCATCTCCGAGGTCTTGCTGGAGAAGGGCTACAACACCTACTGCATCGGCAAGTGGCACCTCACCCCTGGTGAAGAGTGCAATCTCGCCGCCTACAAGGGGAGGTGGCCACTCGGACGCGGGTTCGAGCGCTTCTACGGCTGGCTCGGCGGTGAGACGAACTCGTACTACCCCGACCTCGTGCACGACAACCATCCGATCGAACCCCCGGCGCGCCCCGAGGACGGTTACCACCTCGCCGATGACATCTCGGACCGCGCCATTGAATTCATCCGCGATGCCAAGGTGATCGACCCCGACAAGCCGTTCTTCATGTACTTCGCCCCACAGGCAGGTCATGCTCCGCACCTGGTGCCCACAGAGTGGGCCGACAAGTACAAGGGAACGTTCGACGAAGGCTACGAGGCGATCCGCCCGCAGATCCTCGCGCGGCAGAAGGAGCTGGGACTTCTTCCGGACGACACCGAGCTCTCGGGCATCAACCCCCATGGAGAGCCCGAGCGGCACGGCCCCGACGGGCAGGCCTGGCCGATGCTCGACACGGTACGTCCGTGGGCGACGCTGACCCAGGACGAACGGACCATGTTCACGCGGATGGCGGAGGTCTACGCGGGATACATCTCGTACTACGACGACCGGCTCGGCAGGGTGATCAGCTACCTCGAGGAGTCGGGGCAACTCGACAACACCATCATCGTCGTGATTTCCGACAACGGTGCCAGCGGCGAGGGTGGCCCCAACGGATCGTTCAACGAATGGCGGTTCTTCAACGGGGTCCCGGATACCGCTGAGACGACGATGCCGCACCTGCACGAGCTCGGGACACCGAAGTCGAACAACCACTACAACACCGGCTGGGCCTGGGCATTCGACACGCCTTTCCCCTACTGGAAGCGCTGGGCCGGCTACGAGGGCGGCACGGCAGACATGTGCATGATTGCCTGGCCCGGGCGGATCACAGCACGGGCAGAGATTCGCGAGCAGTACGTCCACGCCGTGGACGTCGTTCCGACCCTCTACGAACTGCTCGACATCGAGCCGCCTGAGACGCTCAAGGGCTACCAGCAGTTCCCGATCGAGGGCGAGAGCTTTGCCTCAGCCATCACTGCTGCCGATACACCCGCAAAATCTACCCAGTTCTACGCGATGCTCGGTCAGCGGTCGATCTACCACGAGGGATGGCTGGCGTGCACCGTCCACCCACCGCTCAGCAGCTGGGGGAACTTCGAGAAGGACGAGTGGGAGCTCTACCACCTCGAGACCGACCGGGCTCAGGCCACGAATTTGGCCGCCAGCGAGCCCGCACGTCTGGAAGCGATGAAAGCGTTGTGGTTCTACAACGCCGGACTGTACAACGGCCTTCCACTTGATGACCGGTCCGCGATCGAGCAGGTCCTGGCGGAACG
Organism: Actinomycetes bacterium; assembly: GCA_024644435.1. Classification (GTDB taxonomy): domain Bacteria; phylum Actinomycetota; class Actinomycetes; order JAHEKZ01; family JAHEKZ01; genus JAHEKZ01. The sequence continues at coordinate 5,602 of JAHEKZ010000016.1, forward strand.
ACCGCGTGCCGCGGAGCCCAGGGACCAGTACATCTTCTACCCGAACTGCGCGGACGTTCCCGAGTCGGCCGGTCCCACGATGCCGGGACGGTCGTACACAATCGCCGCCGGTGTGCGGATCGATACGACGAAGGCGCAGGGTGTGCTGTGGGCGGCCGGGGGTGTCCCTGGGGGACACAGCCTCTACATCAAGGGTGGCCGGCTCAGGTACACCTACAACTGGGTGGGCACTCACCTTCAGGACGTCGTGGCCGAAGCTGACATCTCGCCGGGAGCACATGTTCTCGCCGCGGAGTTCGCCGTGACCGGTAAGTCAGAAGATCCCATGATGCCGGGGGCCAAGGGCCTCTTGACCCTCTATGTCGATGACGTCGCGGTCGGCAGCGGTGAGATCGTCACCCAACCCGGATACTTCTGCCTTACCGGCGACGGGATCTGCGTCGGTCGCGACAGCGCATCGGCCGTGACTCCTGAATATGACGCACCGTTCGAGTTCACTGGGGGAGAGATCGACAAGGTGATCGTTGACATGTCCGGTGAACACTACGTCGACCACGAGGCCCAAGTGCGCGGGTGGTTCCTCCTTGACTGAGGTGCCGCTGTGACCTCGTCGGTGGCGGCTCGGGTATTCCATGTGATGTCCAAGCCCACTGGGGCGATCTGCAACCTCGACTGCGAGTACTGCTTCTTCCTGTCGAAGGAGGAGCTGTACCCGGGCAGCGGGTTCCGGATGGACGAAGAGGTGCACGAGGCCTACATCAGCCAATTGCTCGCTGCCCAGCGATGGGCTGACGAGATCGTTGTGGCATTCCAGGGCGGCGAACCGACGCTGATGGGCCTGGACTTCTTCCGCCGCACGATCGAACTCGAAAGGCGGTTTGCTGCGAGGGGTCAACTGGTCCTCAACACGGTTCAGACCAATGCCACGTTGATCGATGACGAGTGGGCGACGTTTTTCAAAGAGCACGACTTTCTCGTCGGTGTCTCGATCGATGGCCCTCGTGAGATGCACGATGCCTTCCGCGTCGACAAGGGTGGCAAGCCGACTTTCGACCGTGTTGTCACCGGTATCGAGACGCTGCGTCGCCACGAGGTCGAGTGGAATGCCCTGACCACGATCAACGCGGCCAACCAGGATCACGGGCGTGAGGTCTACACGTTCCTGCGTGACGAGCTCGGAGCCACGTTCGTCCAGCTCATTCCGATCGTCGAGCGGGTCACCCCTGAGCTCTTGCCCCTCGCCGAGTCTGGCTGGGGAAGCCGTCGCGGAGAGCGTCCCCTCTACCGCCAGCACGGCGACCAGGTGACACACCGCACGGTGGGCGCCGAGCAGTTCGGCCGCTTCATGATCGACATCTTCGAGGAGTGGGCTCGCCGCGATGTGAGCGACGTCTTCGTGCAGATGTTCGACACCGCCCTCGCACATTGGCTGGGCATGGAACAGGCGGGGATGTGCGTCCATGCCCGAACGTGTGGAGACGCCGTGGCTCTGGAGCACAACGGTGATCTCTACTCATGCGACCACTACGTCGAGCCGGAGTACCTGCTGGGCAACATCACCGAGGGTAAGACGCTGCTTCAGCTAGTCGACTCACCACAGCAACGGGCGTTCGGGCAGGACAAGCTTGACTCCCTCACCTCGTACTGCCGCTCCTGCGACGTGAGGTTCGCCTGCAACGGCGGGTGCCCGAAGGACCGCTTCATCAGTACGCCCGACGGTCAGCCTGGCCTGCACTACCTCTGCGCCGGCTACCAGTCCTTCTTCCGGCACATCGACCAGCCGATGAAGGTGATGGCAGGGCTGCTGCGCAGGGGACAGGACGCCACCGGGCTCCGCGACTGGTACGCAAGAACCGATGTCAAACGTGCGCCTGACGACCCCTGCAGCTGCGGGCGGGACGCCCCCTGGGGCTCGTGCCATGGAGCGCCAGCCACTACGGCGTGAGTACGACCTTTCCGCCAGCTTCACCTGAGTCGACCAGCCGGTGTGCCTCGAGGGCCTCGGCGAGGGGCAGCACCCGGGTGACGTGAGTCTTGAGGCGTCCGGAGGCGAAGAGCTCAGCCAGGTGTCGGACGCGGTCGCCGTTGTCGCGGATCAAGATCCCGTGGAACGACTGGTTGGCATCGATCATCTGGTCGACGTCGAGCTCTGGTCCGGCGATCGCCGCGATCACGCCTTCATCGCGAAGGTACGGCTGAGCCTGGCCGGTGAGCGGCCCCCCGACGAGGTCGGCGATCGAGTCGAACGAGCCACCGGCTGCATCCTTAGCCCGGGCGATGGCGTCGGCAGACCGGTAGTCGATGCAGGCGGCAGCACCGTGCTGGCGCATCACGTCGTGGCTGCGCTCCTGCCCGAGGGCGATGACGCGGATACCGGCGGCGGCCGCGAGCTGGAGCAGAAAGAGTCCGACGCCGCCGCTGGCGCCGACGACCAGCATGGTGGCGCCGGCGGGCTCGAGCTTCTGCAGCACCTCCCATGCCGTTCCGGCGGCGAGGGGCACCGAGGAGGCCGCCACCAGGTCGGCATCGTCGGGGAGGGGTGCCATCAGCTGCTCGTCGACAATGGCGTACTCGGCGTAGCCGCCCTGCCCGAGGGGGAAGGCCGTCATCGCCATCACCTTGTGTCCAACCACGTAGTCGCGGTACCCCGTGCCGAACGTGTCGATGACGCCCGCGATGTCGTAGCCGAGGATGCACCCTGGAGAAAGGCCGGCCCACGACCGATCCTTGGCGTTGTACGTGTCGACCGGGTTGATGCCAGCAGCTGCGACCTTGATGCGAACCTGCCCTGGCCCGGGCTCAGGTGTCGGCACGTCTCGAAGGACGAATCGAGGGGGGTCGCCGAACTCCTCAACGATCACTGCCTGCATGGCGCCTCTTCCTGGTGGCGGGTTTGTCTGACCGGAGTCACGGTGACTCACCATGGGCGGACCACGGCTCTGACCGCCAGCGTGGCCCCGGAGTGTGCACCGACTCCATCGTCGGCTTGGTCTCGTGTGCGTGGTACCAGTCTGCGTATCGGTTCACCAACGGTATGGCGGAGGCCCCATGGGCGATAACCGACAGCACAATCGTGGCCAGGGCCGTCGAGACGATGACATCCGAGTGCGGCAAACCCTCGGAGTCGAGAACGATGATGACAAACACGAGTGAGGCCAGGCCCCGTGGTCCGAACCAGCTGAGAAACGCCACAGTGGGCCGTCGGGCACGAGTGCCGACCAGACTGAGAGCTACGGGACCCATCCGCACCACCGTCAAACTGATCAGGGCATAGGCGACCATCGCGGGATCGACGGCGTCGAGTAACGGAACGAGAAGCACAGCCCCCACAAGGATGAAGGTGACAGCGTTCGTGAGTCCGCCTGCCTCTTCGAGAAAACGTCCAGCCGCCTCGTGCTCACGGAAGAGGGCTCCGAAGGCGGCACCGCCGACAAAGGCGGCGATGAACCCACTTCCTCCCCACCAGTCCGCGAGACCGTAGGAGGCCAGCGCCGCGCCGAAGGGAACAACCTGCTCCCAGGAGCCACCGGACCACCCGGCACGAACGGCTCGGCCCAGGAGAAGGGCGACCACCGAACCGATCAGGGCTCCGGCGACCACCCCGTAGCCGATCGCCTCGATTGCCACCGTGAGGCTCTCGGCCGCGCTCAGTGCGCCACTCTCTGTGTCTGCCCAGACCAGGGCGATCAGGAGCAGGGGCACGCAGATGCCGTCATTGAGCCCACTCTCGACGTTCAGTGCTTGGCGAATACGCGAGGGGAGTCGGTCATCTGATACCACCGCCTGACCGAGGGCAGCGTCGGTAGGCGCCAGAATGATGGCGAGGACAACTGCTTCGGCAAGGAGCAGCTCAGGCAGCAGGACCAGTGCTGCCAGGGTGCCCGCCACGATGGTGAGTGGCAGCCCGATACCCAACAAGCGCGTGGGGATCGTGGATTGGCGACGCAGAACGTGCAGGCGGATGCGAGAGGCGTCGGCGAACAGCACGAGCGCCAAAGTGATCTCGGCGAGCCCTTCGAGCGTCGAGCTGGTCACGGGCAGCGTCACGAGGTCGAGAGCGGACGGTCCGATGACAACCCCGCCGGCGAGAAAGAACATTGCGGCAGAGACGACTGTGGTGGACAGTCGGCGGCTGATCAGTCCGTACCCGAGGACCAGCGCCGCGATGACCGCTAGCCCCAGGGTGTCCATGGCTGCATTGTCGTCGTTCTATTACGGTCGGGTAGGGGTATTCGTGTGTGTCGCGTCAGCCGTGGCTAGGAACGCAGGCGAGATCCTGTGGGGTCATACGGAGGCTCGGCCAGAATCCGGGCCGGACGCGGTTCGCCGACGATATCGACGATGAGGTCGGGAGGGCTCGATGTCGTGGCGTCGTCGACCAGGCTGATGTCGACATACGCCAGGGCAAGGCTTTTCCGCACGTGGTGCCCGTAGGCACCGGACGTTGTGAAGCCGACAAGGTCACCATCGAGCCACACGCCCTCGTCGCCGGAGGCATCCGCATCCACGGCGTCGATGGCTAAGAGCGCCAGGCGACGGTCTGGCGTAGCGGCCCGCGCGGCGAGGGCCGCATCGCGTCCGATGAAGTCCGGCTTGTCGAACGCGACGAAGCGGTCGAGCCCGGACATGGCAGGCGTATAGGCCTGGGTGAACTCAGCAGACCAGATGCCGTATGCCTTCTCCAGGCGCAGGCTATCGATCGCTCGGTCGCCGATGAGTCGCATGCCGAGCGGCTCCCCCGCCTCGCGGAGAGCTGCCAACAGCACCCGCTGCTGTGACGCGGGAACGGTCAGCTCGTAGCCCAGCTCGCCGGTGAGTGAGATTCGCCCGAGGACGGCCTCGGTACCCGCGACCGTTGCCTCTCGCACGGACAGGAACGGGATGGCGGCATGACTGAGGTCGATGTCGGCCAGCTGTTGCACGATCTCGCGCGAGCGCGGCCCGGAGAGCGAGAAGCCGCACCAGTCGTCGCAAAGGTTGGTGATCTGCACTGTGCCATCTGCCGGGAGGTGCTCGGCGAACCACCGCTGGTGCCACTCCTGCAGGTAGTACGACCCGGTGAGCCAGAAGCGTTCATCAGCGAGCCGGCTCACCGTGAGGTCGCCCATCAGGTGGCCTCGGTGGTTGAGCATGGGGGCGAGCTTGATCCGTCCGACTGCGGGGAGGGCCGAGGCCATCACGTGGTCGATCCACGCTGACGCGCCGGCACCGGCTACCTCGTAGCGCGCGTAGGCGGTGGTCTCGTAGAGCCCGGCTGCGGCACGCGTCGCCTCGACTTCTTCGCCGACTATCTCGTGCGCGTTGGACCGCTTCCAGGTGAGAGTCTCGTCGAAGGTGGGGCTAGGGGCGTAGTACTGCGGAACCTCAAGGCCGTAGACCACGCTGCAGCGCGCACCGGCATCGACCAGGTCGGGGTAGGCCGGGGAGGTCTTGAGGGGACGCCCCGCTGGTAGTTCCTCGTTCGGGTAGGCGATCAGGAAGCGGCGGGCGTAGAACTGCGAGGTGGTGGCGCGCAGGTACGAGTCGTCGGTCGCGTACGGCCCGAACCGGGTGATGTCCATGCCGAAGACATCGTCACCGGGGTCTCCGTCGACGATCCAGTTGGCCAGCGCGAGCCCGATGCCTGCACCTTGTGAGAACCCGGCCATGACGCCGCACGCCGACCAGAAGTTGCGGCGTCCGGGCACTGGGCCCACCAACGGGTTTCCGTCGGGGGTGAACGTGATGCCGCCGTTGACCCAGCGCTTGATGCCGACGCGTTGCAGGGCGGGGAAGCGTTCGAAGCCGATCGACAGCTCGGGGGCGATCCGGTCGACCTCTTCGGGGATCAGCTCCATGCCGTAGTCCCAGTCGGGACCGTCAGCCAGCCAGTGCTTGGGGTTCTGCTCGTAGACGCCGAGCAGGACGCCGTTCTGCTCACGTTGCAGGTAGGTGAAGCCTTCGAGGTCGGTGACGGCCGGCATGGGGCCCGTCAAGGCCGCTACCTCGGGAACGTCCTCGGTGACCAGAAAGTGGTGCTGCATGGGGATGAGGGGTAGCTCGATACCCACCATGTGGCCGACCTGCCGGGCCCACAGGCCACCGGCGTTCACCACGTGCTCAGCGCGGATCGGTCCCTTCTCGGTCTCGAGCAGCCACTCTCCGCTCGCCTCCTGGGTGATCGACAGCACTCGGTTGTGCTGGATGACCTCGGCGCCCCTCTTACGTGCGGCACCTGCATACGCATGCGTGGCACCGTGCGGGTCGAGGTTGCCCTCGTGCGGGTCGAAGAGCGCGCCGGTCAGTCCGGTGGGGTCGATGATCGGCACCATCTCGGCTGCTTCGGCCGGCGAGAGAAGGTAGGCGTCCTCGTTGCCCATGTAGCGGTGCCATGCCAGCTCGGACTTCAGCCACTCGGCGCGTTCCGGTGTCCCCGCGAGCTCGATGCCTCCGGTGAGGTGCAGCCCGGCGCTCTGCCCGCTCTCTTGCTCGACGGTGCGGTACATGCTGATCGTGTAGGCCTGCAGGCGAGCGATGACCGGGTCGGAGTTGATCGCGTGGAATCCGCCGGCCGCGTGCCAGCTCGAACCTGCCGTGAGCTCGCCACGCTCGATCAGTGCCACATCGGTGACGCCCCGAGCGGCGAGGTGGTACAGGACGCTGGCGCCCACGATGCCGCCGCCGATCACGACGACGCGGTACTGGTTGTTCACGACCGCCTCAGAGGTGTTCGGTGAGCTGCCGGTGCAGCTGGACGTGGCGGTGGCGTGAGAAGAACCCGAGCTCGAGCTCGACGCCGGTGTACTGGCCCTGGACCACGAGAGGGTCGGTGTCGTGGTCGTGACCCGACTGGACGGCGCCGATCAGCTCAGCCATGGCGACACCGACGAACGGAGCGGCCTTGAACTGATGACCGCTGGTGCCGATGGCGACGTAGAAGCCCCCGAGTGATGTCTTGTCGTAGATGGGGATCCAGTCGTCGGTGATGTCGTAGGCACTGACGATCCCGGACTTCTGGCCGGGCACCTGGAGGTCTGGAAGACGTCGTGCGAGACGCAGGCTCTGCACCTCCCAGTTCTCCGCGGACGGCGACTGGCGGACGTCGTCCGCGTCATCCACCAGGATCAGGGGGTCGCACGGTGCCTCGAAGCTTCCGACGATGATCGTTCCGCCTGGATGGGGCCGGAAGTAGGTGCCGAAGTCGGGATCGTGGACCCCGGTGCCTCCGTCGTCGAGGTGGAAGCCCTGCGGAGCCGGGACCGAGATGACTTCTTGCTCCGTTGCCCGGGTCGAGGTGCTGAAGTCGTCGAGCACTCCCGCCATCGTGTTGAGCGCGACGGACCAGGGTCCGGCCGCGTTGACCACGACGTCGGCGGACACGTCACTTCCGTCGGCGAGCCGGACACCCGTGACGCGGCCGTCGGCTTCCAGTACGTCCGTCACCTGCGCACGCCATCGGAATGTGGCGCCCAGCTGTTCGGCGGCGAACGCGAGGTTGTGAGCAGCGAGCGTTGCGTCGTTGACGAAGCCGGACTCGTGCTGGACGAAGCCGCCGATCTCGCCGGTCGGGTCGTCCCAGAAGTGCTCGTCCTCCACCCGGCAGGCCGGGCCGATCCGCGCTGGGTCGAGAGCCGGGTAGCGCTCGCGGATCTGGTCGGCGTCCACGGCCTCGTAGGGGATGCCGAGCGTGTCCATGTGGCCGAGCTCGAGCGAGCGGTCGAGCAGCTCGCCGTCGAGCACCAGCAGCCCGGTGCGGACGAAGGTGGCCAGTCCGGCCGGGTCGTCGATGCCGAGGTGCTTGCTCCACTCGACCCAGCGGGCATGGGACTCCCAGGCCAGGACAACTTCCTGCAGGTTGTCGTAGTTGAAGCGCACCATGGCCGACGAGGCGCTCGTCGATCCGCATCCGGGTGTCGAGCCTTTGTCGACGACGGTGACATGCCACCCACGGCGGCTCAGCTCGAGGGCGATCGAGCAGCCGATGATGCCGGCGCCGACCACGATGGCTGACGAGGGTGGTGTGTTCACGGCCGGCTCCAGGAACGTCGGGTTGTGTCCCATGCATCCCACCAGATGACAGGAGTCGCGCGTGGGCCAGGGCGGGATCTGAAACACGGTGTCCCACGGGGTGTGCCAGGCTGCCGGACGTGAGACGCGACCGGGTGCCAGCTCCGCTGCTGGTCATCACCGCCATCGCCTGTGTCCAGACCGGCGCCGCCGTCGCCCGGACCCTCTTCGACGACCTCGGGGTTGCTGGAACGGCACTGCTCAGGTTGGTGATCGCCGCTCTGGTGCTTCTCGTCGTCCTTCGCCCACGGGTGCGGTCGTGGACGCGTCAGCAGTGGGGGGCCGCCGCGCTGCTCGGCTGCGCTCTCGGAGGCATGAACCTCATCTTCTACTCATCCCTCAGCCTGGTGCCGCTGGGAGTGGCGGTGACAGTGGAGTTCCTCGGTCCCTTGCTGTTGGCGCTGGTGCAGACCAGACGACCGATCGACTTCGCCTGGGTGGCGCTGGCCGGTGCGGGGGTCGCCTTGCTCGGGGCACAGGCCGCCAGCGGTGAGGTCAATGCCCTGGGCCTGGTGCTGGCCTTCACCGCGGGACTGTTCTGGGCCGGATACATCGTGTCGAGCGCACGGGTGGGCCGCGTCCTGCCAGGGGTCGACGGGCTCGCGGTAGCCCTGGTGTTCGCCGCGATCGTGGTGCTGCCGTTCGGTGCGTCTCAGACGTCTGCCGTGCTGGACGATCCCGCTCTGCTGGTCGGCGTCGGTGTCGTTGCTTTGATTTCAACGATCATCCCGTACGGCTTGGAGCTAACCGCCCTGCGCCGTATCCCCACGAGGGTGTTCGGCGTGCTCATGAGCCTGCAGCCGGCTGCTGCCTCGATCTCGGGGTTGGTGATCCTGCATCAGCGCCTTGGCATCCACGAGCTGGCTGCGCTGGGCATGGTGACAGCGGCGAGTGCCGGGGTGACGCTGGCCAACAAGGAACCGCCGGTGGCGAAGGAGCCGATGTGATCTGAGGCGGGGCCCGGCCGCTACGCTGGACGACCCCCGTTTTCGATGAACCCCGAGAGATGCCGTGACCAGCAGCGAGGTCGATGTCGAGCAGCGTCACGTCGACGTGCTCTATTCGCGTCTTGACCTGCTACGTGAGCGCACCGACCGCGAGCTTCGCAGGGTCAGGCGGGCCGGCGCCAGCGGCACCCCCCAGGCCAGGTCAGAGCGAGACGCCTTCGCGATCCTCTACGAAGACCGGCTCGTACAGCTGTCCGGGGTTGAGGACCGCCTCTGCTTCGGACGCCTCGACATGTCGGACAGCTCGGTGCGGTACATCGGGCGGCTGGGTCTCTTCGACGACGACCAGGCGCAGCTTCTCGTCGACTGGCGTGCACCGGCGTCTCGCGACTTCTACCAGGCCACGTCGCTACGGCCCGGCGAGGTGGTGCGTCGCCGCCATCTCGAGACGAAAGCACGTCAGGTGGCCGCCATCTATGACGATGTCCTCGACCTCGACGGCTTCGAAGCGCGTCCCGACCTGGTCTCGCACACGTCGGGGTCGACGAGCCTGACCACCGACGGAGCGTTGCTGGCGTCGTTGAACGCCCATCGGACAGGCCGGATGGGCGACATCGTCGCCACCATCCAAAGCGAGCAGGACGAGATCGTGCGGGCGTCACTGCCAGGAATGCTTGTCGTGCAAGGTGGCCCTGGTACCGGCAAGACGGCTGTCGCCCTGCATCGCGCGGCCTATCTGCTCTACACACACCGCGACCGCCTGGAGTCGCGTGGCGTCCTTCTGGTGGGGCCGAGCCCGGTGTTCCTTCGGTACATCTCGCAGGTGCTGCCGTCTCTCGGCGAGACCGGTGTTGTGACGGCCACCACGTCCGAGCTCTTTCCAGGAGTTTCAGTGACGACCCGGGAAGACGAGGCGGTGGCCGCGCTGAAGGGGTCGCTGCGGATGGTCGAGGTGATGGAAAGGGCAGTGGCCCAGCGGGTCCGGGTCCCCTCCCAGCAGCGGATGCTGCAGGTGGAGGGCACCCTGATCCCGCTGCGCCCTCGGGCGATGCGGTCGGCCGTGGAGGCAGCGCGTCGCAACGGCCGGCCACACAACGCCGGCCGCCGGGTGTTCGTGCGGACCATGTTGAACCACCTCGTCGACATCTATGCGAACGCCACCGGCCACTCGCCTGACTCGGTCGATCGGGCCGACGTCGAAGGGCTGTTGCGCGACTCGCGCGACGTCCGGCGTGAGCTCAATCTTGCGTGGCCGCCGCTGGCACCTGAGCACGTGCTGACGGACCTTTTCAGCAGCCCTGACCGCGTCTATGACGCGACCCCTGGCTGGAGCAATGACGACCGGGTGTTGATGCTTCGCCCCCGCCGCGCCGGGTGGACGACCGCCGATGTGGCGCTGCTCGACGAGGTCGCCGAACTCATCGGCGATGACGACGAGGATGCGGCTGCGGAGGGTCATCGCGAGCGGCGCGTTGCGGCCGACGACCTACGGCATGCGCGCGAGGTGCTCGAGTCGATGGGCGGTCCGGAGAGCCAGCTGGTGTCGGCTGAGACCCTGGCGTCGCGGTTCACCGAGGCTGGGGAGGTGTTCACGGTTGCGGAGCGAGCCTTCGCCGACCGCACGTGGACATACGGGCATGTCATCGTCGATGAGGCCCAGGAGCTGAGCCCGATGATGTGGCGCCTGCTGCTGCGGCGGTGCCCGACGAAGTCGTTCACGATCGTTGGCGACATGGCGCAGGCAACGGGAGCGGCTGTGTCGGACTCGTGGGACGCCGCACTGTCGCCTCACGTGGGCGGCGCGTGGACGCAACGCGACCTCACGATCAACTACCGCACACCGGCACAGGTGATGGATCGCGCAGGAGCCATGCTGTCGGCAGCGGGGTTCGCGGCGACGACCCCCACCTCGGTGAGAGACGGCGAGGAGCCGAGCACGGTCGAGATCACAGACCTAGCGTCGGTCGCGGGGGTAGTGGGACCTCAGGTCGACGAGCTGGGCGAGGGACGCCTGGCGGTGGTGGCCCCCCGTGCCAGCCTCAGGGAGCTGGCCGAGGTGCTCGCTCCGTGGTTGTCGGAGGCGGGCGACGATCTGCTCGCCCGTGTGGTCCTGCTCTCCGGTGAGCAGGCGAAGGGCCTGGAGTTCGACGTCGTGGTCGTGGTCGACCCCGCCGCCATCGTGGCCGAGGGGCGTCATGGGCACCGCGCACTCTTCGTGGCGCTGACTCGCCCCACACAACGCCTGGTGCTGGCGCACCGGGGAGACCTGCCGCCCGGTCTGGCCCCCGGTCGGTAGCGGCCCCGCCTACCCGTCTGGCGGAGCGGCCGTGGCGTCCTTCCCCGAGACATTGACCGTTGCCGGTGTGATGGACTCCTGGCCAGGTGGAGCATCGTCGTCTTGGGGCGTCGTCGACCCGAGCAAGGTGCCGATCCACCTCGTACTGGGGTCCAGGTCGATCAGGATCGCCTTGGTAAGCAGCGTCAACGGCACCGCGAGCAGGGCGCCGAGCGGCCCGATCGTCCAGGTCCAGATGGCCATCGACAGAAACGTCACGGTCGTGGCGAGGTTGACCGAGTCGCCGACGAACTTCGGCTGGATGATGGACTGGATGAGGAAGTTGATGACGCTGTAGACAACGACGACCACAATGGCAAGCTGCCAACCACCGACCAGCAAGCCGAGGACTGCCGGAGGAATCACTCCGATGACGAAGCCGATATTCGGGATGTAGTTCGTGACGAACGCGACGAACCCCCAGAGGATCGGTGCTGGGATGCCCATGATGTACAGCGCGATCGTGTCGACAACCGCCACGATGCCGCCGAAGATCGTGGAGACCGCGAGGTAGGTCCGTGTGCCGCTGGTGAAGTTCGACATCGCCTCGGAGATGTCGGGCCGGCTCTTGGCGGTGTACCGCATGCGGTCGGTGAAGCCAAGGCTGTCGAGGCCGAGGAAGATGATGACCGCCAGCACGAAGAAGAGTGACCCGGCCACGCTGCTCAAGCTCGAGAGCACATCGGTGAAGACCGTGGCGATGTCTTGGGGAGAGATGGATCCGGTGGCGGCGTCGATCTGCTTCTGACCGATCCCCAGGTTCGACAGGAAGTTCTGCGCGTCCTGGGTGATGGCGTCACTGCTCGGGGCGTACTGAGCGACCAGCGTGGCGAACTTGGCTGCGGCATACAGCAGGATCAGGCCGAGGGTGATCAAGATGGCGTAGGCGCCGAGCACCATGGTAGTGATGGCCAACCATCGCGGCCAGTTCTTGCGGATCATCCAGTGCTGCAGCGGCACCATCAGGATCACGAGCATCAGGGCCAGGAAGGTGGGGCCAACGATGCCCTGAAATGCCTGCAGCCCGAACATCACGACGAAGATGCCGGCCCCCCCCAGCAGAATGATCAGGCCGCGGGGGATCGACCAGTCGGTCAAGGCCGTGGGCGTCTCCGGTGTCGTCACGTTGTCTCCCAGTCTGGGGTGGGTGCCAGGGGGTGATGTCTTTCGATCATGCCGCACCGAGGACAATCAATGCGTGACTCTCAACGGAAATGTGTCCTTTTGGTATGACGAAATCGGCCTCCCTGCGCAGCGGGCGCCGCTCCAAGGGCCCACATCGGTGGATGTCTGCATCGTGGGCGCCGGGTTCACGGGTCTGTGGGCCGCCTACTACCTGAAGCAGGCTGACCCCTCGCTCAACGTCACTGTCGTCGAGCAGCGCTTCGCCGGGTACGGCGCGAGTGGGCGCAACGGTGGGTGGCTCTTCGGCGGGATCGCCGGCTCGCGACGTCGGTACGCGGCCACCCACGGGCGCCAGAGCGTGATCGATCTGCAGCACGCAATGAACGCCACCGTCGACGAGGTCATCTCGGTCGCGCAGCGCGAGGGTATCGATGCCGACATCGTCAAGGGCGGAACGCTCGAGGTGGCGTACACGCCAGCTCAGCTCGAGCGCCTGCAGGCCTTCGTCGAGGAGGAGCACGCGTGGGACGAGACCGACCACGTACTGATCAGCGCGGAAGAGTCCGCCAAGCGCATCAACGTCGCCAACACGCTGGGGGGTGCGTACAGCCCGCATGGCGCCCGCATCCAGCCGGCGAAGCTCGTGCGTGGGCTGTCGGACGTCGTTGAGCGGCTGGGCGTCACGATCGCCGAAGGGACGACCGTGACGGCGATCGAACCGCACCGCGTCCGCACCGACCGAGGTGACGTTGCGGCCGACTTCGTCCTGCGGGCGACCGAGGGATTCACGGCCGGCATCAAGGGGCTCAAGCGCTCCTGGCTGCCGATGAACTCTTCGATGATCGTCACCGACCCCCTGCCTGAGTCCGCATGGCACGACATCGGGTGGCAGGGGATGGAAACGCTGGGCGACCTCGCGCACGCCTACTGCTATGTGCAGCGGACCGCCGACGGGCGGATCGCCATTGGGGGGCGTGGGGTGCCGTATCGCTATGGGTCGCAGACCGACAACGACGGCACGACGCAACCGCAGACCATCGAGGCCCTCCGAGAGATCCTGGTCCGGATGTTCCCGTCTACCGCGGACGTACCGGTCGCCCATGCGTGGTCAGGCGTGCTGGGGGTACCACGCGACTGGTGCTCGACCGTCGGTCTCGACCGCGACACCGGGCTCGGCTGGGCGGGGGGGTACGTCGGGCACGGCGTGGCCACCACCAACCTCGCGGGGCGAACCCTCCGTGACCTGGTGCTCGGCGAGAGCACCGAGCTGACGGCGCTGCCATGGGTCGGGCGCAAGGTGCGCAGCTGGGAGCCGGAGCCCTTCCGCTGGCTCGGCGTCCAAGCCATGTATGCGACCTACCGGGCTGCCGACAAGCAGGAGCACGGCGGCCGAGCGAGCACTTCGCCGCTCGCCAAGGTGGCTGACAAGGTGTCCGGGCGGGTCTGATCCCGGGCCGGTGCGCCGCTTACCGCGTCAGCGGGCGTCCCAGGCCTTCAGAACCTCGGCCTCGCGCTCTCGGCTCCAGCCCGTTCCGTCGGGGTTGGGGCTCGGAGTGGACTGCTCGTGCGCCAGCGTCTCTCGCACTGTCTGAACCAGTGGACGCGTGGCGAAGCCATGGGCGACAGCCCGTCCTGGGTCACAGCTGAGGCCGGCGTCAGGTTCTGGCGAGGGGTACCAGAGCGGGAGATCGGCGCTGCCGACGCCCTGTTCGATGAGGAACGCCGGTGACACGGGAACGATCTCGGTGCCTGCGGGCCCGACGGCATCCACGATCGTCTGCAGCATTTGTGAGTAGGAGAACGGAGGCGGCGGGCTCACCGTGTGGAAGGTGCCGGAGTCTCCGCGTTCGAGCAGCTCAAGGATCCAGCGGGCCTGGTCGCGAGCATCGATCACCTGGATCTGGTAGTCGCCGATGTCTGGCGCAAGAACGCGCCCTCCGTCGGCGATGCGGTTGACCCAGTAGGTGAACCGGTGCGTGTAGTCGTGAGGCCCCACGACATAGGTGGGCCTGATGACGAGTGCGTCGGAGTAGTGGGCCGCGACGGCACGCTCGCACAGCACCTTCAGGCCGCCGTAGGTGTCACCGTCGACCACTTCGGTGGTCGGGTCGGCCAGCTCGATGAGAGGCGCGTCCTCGTCGATGGCGGGCGGCGCGGGTTCGGCGTAGACCGAGACGGTGGAAATGAAGGCGTGCCGCCCCCCTCGTGTGCCGAGCGCGTCAGCGAGCTCATTGACCTGACGGGGGACGTAGGCGTTGGCGTCCACCGTGGCGTCCCATTGCTGGTCGGCGAGGAGGTCGAGGTCGGAGTTTCGGTCGCCGATGAGGTGCTCGGCGGTGGGAACTGCGTCGGCGTTCGTGCGTCCCCGGTGAAAGACGGTGACGTTGTGCCCGCGCTCGAGAGCGCTCTCGGCGATGTGGCGTCCGACGAACTGGGTGCCGCCCATGATCAGCAGTCGCATGAAGCCTCCGGGGTGATCGATCCTGATGCCAGCCTCGCATACGGTGGTGGTCATGGGGATACGTACTGCAGTCGTTCTGCTCTCGTTCGCTCTCGGCATCACGCTGCTGGCTGCCGGCCAGGCGTCGGCCGTCGACCGGGCCGGGGCGCCCACCGCCACGCCTACCGAGCTGCAGCTGACGACGGACTCCCATCGGGTGGGGCCGAACGGCCAGGTGACGCTGACGGCTCGACTGATCGTCCAGGTAAGTAGCGAGCCGGTGGCGGGTGCAGATGTCCTGTTCCAGTACCAGCGCATCGGTCGTACCGGCTGGCGAGATGGCGACACCATCGCGACCGGCAAGCGGGGGCGCGCCGAGTGGACCGTGGGCCTCACCAGCTCGACGCGGTTCCGGGCAGTGCACCGTGACTCGGCCACGACTACTGCGTCGACCGGCCCGGTGCGGAAGGTGTACGTCAAACCCGTCGTGTCGGCGTCGCTTCCGCGTGACTGGGTGCGTCCCGCCGGATCGGTGAAGCTCACAGGCCGAGTGCAGCCGGCATACAGCGGTGAGCGGGTCACGCTCCAGCGTCGGATCGGCGGCCGTTGGGGGTCGGTGGCCAAGGTGCAGCAAGGCGGCCAAGGCCGATTCGTGTTTCGGATCGGCGGTATGGACGCGTACGGCCCGCAGACTTACCGCGTCGCGCTGGAGGAGAGGGACCACCACCTGGCGGCGACGAGCAAGCGGCGCACGCTCACCACGGTTCGCCTGGTCACCTACAACATCGAGACCCGGGGCAAGGTGGGCGGGGCGCTTGACTCGTTCAAGAGGCGCGCGGCGGAGATCTACGCCGACCGACGTGGCTGGTCTCGTTCGTACATCCACTTCTCGCGGGTCAAGAGCGGCGGCGCGTTCTCGCTGGTGCTGAGTGCGGCTCGGTACCTGCCGACCTTTGACTCCATCTGCTCGAGCTACTTCAGCTGCCGCGCAGGTCGCTACGTGGTGATCAACGAGGACCGGTGGCGGGCTGGCACCCCGTACTTCAAGAAGTCGGGCGGGACCCTGCGCCAGTATCGCGCCATGGTGGTGAACCACGAGACTGGCCACTGGCTCGGGCTCGGCCACGCCACCTGCGGAGGGAGCGGTCAGCGAGCACCCGTCATGCAACAGCAGTCGAAGGGGCTGAACGGGTGTTCTGTGAACCCATGGCCCTTGGGCTGGGAGATACGCAAGGCTTACTAGCAGGGCAGTGCGAGCGTGTTGGAGCCGAGGTCATGTGATGGAACCAGAGCCCTCCTTTGTTAGTCCACTGCGTCTACTGGGCGTCGGCGCTGCGGTTGTGGCGGTTGACCTTCTTCTGTGGTGGTTGGTGGCGAACACGCTTGCAGGTCCGTACGAAGATGGCGGCGACGGCACCTACCTGGTGATGGGACTTCTGACGCTGGTGCTGTTGGGCGGTGTTGTTGCGGTGATATCTGCAGTGATCTGGCTGTGCGTCGTCTTCGTCCGGCGCCTCACCTAGCCCATTCGTCTGCCCCCGAGTAGCGACAGAGGAGGGGGCTGAACGGCTGCACGCCCAATGCTTGGCCGCTCGGTTGGGAGTCCAACCGCGCCCGCTGGACTCGTGTCGTTGAGTGCTGTCATGACGCCGGAATCGTCTTCCACACCTGGTGACAGAGGCGTCCGGCGAGGCATTGAACGAGCGTTCAATCGCTGCTAACGTCCGATGACGTCCACGATCGGACCCTTCGACCAGGGAGACGCCGTGCCACCGTCCACGCGCCCCACGCCGACCGACATCTCGGCCGGCTATGACCCCGACCCGGCTGCGTCCTTCTCGCTGCATGCCGATGCCTACACCGAGCCCTCGTGGTTCGAGCTCGAGCAGCGCGCGGTATTCGGCTCCACGTGGCAGTGGCTCTGTCACGTGGAGAAGCTTCGTGAGCCAGGTAGCTACGTGTCCGACACCATCGCGGGGATGCCGATCGTGGCCGTGCGTGATGCGTCAGGTGGGCTGCGGGCGTTCTACAACGTGTGCAAGCACCGTGCCCATCAGCTGCTGGCCGACTCCGGCACCACCAACAGCATCGTCTGCCCGTACCACGCCTGGACGTACGACCTGACCGGACAGCTCAGCTCGGCGCGAAAGACCAAGCACCTGTCGGCGTTCGACACGTCTCAGGTGTGTCTCGACCAGGTGCAGGTCGAGGAGTTCGCGGGATTCGTCTACGTCAACCTCGATCCAGATGCGCCGTCGCTGGCGTCGCAGTCGGGCGATCTTGCCGTTGAGATCGCCGAGCGGGCCCCTGACATCGCTGATCTGAGGTTCGCCCGACGTCTTACCTACGAGATCGACGCGAACTGGAAGGCCGTCATCGACAACTTTCTTGAGTGCTACCACTGCCACATCGCACACAAGGACTTCGTCACGCTCGTTGACATGAACACCTACCGGGTGACAACGCACGGCATCTACTCAAGCCACATGGCTGAAGCCGGCAAGAGTGACAACTCGGCGTACGACGTGTCGGGCGCCACGACCACTGAGCATGCCGTCTGGTGGCTGTGGCCCAACACCTGCCTGCTGCGATACCCAGGTCGGGGAAACTTCATGGTGTGGCGCATGATTCCTGTTGCACCGAACCGCACACTCGAAATCTTCGATTTCTTCCTCGAGACCGACGAGCCGAACGCGGCCGAAGTCGAGAGCATCCGCTACATCGACGAGGTACTCCAGAAGGAAGACATTTCACTGGTCGAGAGTGTGCAACGGGGCATGAGCACACCGGCCTTCACACAGGGTCGCTACGTCTGCGACCCCAAAGGGTCCGGCCTGTCCGAGCATGCTGTTCACCACTTCCACGGGCTTGTGCTCGACGCGTACAAGAACGCGGCGTCGTCTGAGTCGCGTGGGGCTCCCGGTGAGTAGCGCCTCGATCGCACCCACGGCCAGTGAAGCGCCGACAGTCGCGCAACAACCCAAGGAAGAGAAGATCCTTGATGCCGTGCTCGCTGTTCTTGCTCGTTCCGGAATTTCTGGGGTCAGCATGCGCGCCGTAGCCCGCGAGGCCGGCGTGGCGTTGGGCTTGATGAACTACTACTTCACGGACAAGACGTCCCTGATTGCTGCCGCGCTGCGTCGCCTCGGCGAGCAGGACGCCCAGCTGGTCGAGCCGCAAGAAGGTCTTGGACCACGCGAGCAGCTGGTGAGCTCGCTCCACGGGGTCGTGGACGAGGAGTTCTTGCGGGGGGACTACCTGGCACTTCGTCTGCAGCTGTGGGCCCTGGCTCCGGTCGACCCGTCGTTCGCCACCGTCAACCAAGAGGCCCAGGAGCGCTACCGCGACGGGCTCACTCAGCTCGTGGGGCGAGCCAGTCCAGGTCTCGAGCCGGCTGAGGCTGCGCGCCGGGCCGCCGACATCCTCGTGATCCAGAACGGGCTCTGGCTCACCTCGCTGCTGATCGTCGACCGGGCGGCGATCAAACGCGGCGTACTGCGCTGTGAAGAGATCGCACTGGCACCGCCGCCGCTATAGCGCGCGTGCGATCGTCAGCAGGTCGGCGTAGATGGCGTATGCGGTCTGGGTGAGCAGGCCGTCGCGCTCGACGATTTCGACGGTACCCGCCAGCTCGGTCTCGAGAACCAGACAGGAAGACGTTCCCGTGACCCAGTACATCGGGTCCTGGCTCCGCACCGGTGTCAGCGAGACTTGTGCTGACACTTCGCCGTCCTCGTCTCGATGGGCTTCGCCGATCAGTCGCAGTCGACGGCCGTACGAGAGCACCTGAGCCACGTCACTCTGTGTCAGCCCGGCGATCGAGTCGCGAGAGATGGCGTCCGGAGTGATGTCGGCGTCCAGCAGGACGTTCGCGAGGGCGGCCACCTTGGCGGCCGCATCGTGTCCTTCCAGGTCATAGCTCGGGTCGGTCTCGGCGAACCCTGCATCGATCGCCTCGGCGATCGCCTCCTGCTGACTGGCGCCCTCGGCCATGGCATCGAGGACGTAGTTGCTCGTGGAGTTGAGGACACCGCGAAAGCCGATGATGCGGTCTCCGGGCAGGCAGAACTCGGCGAGGTTGTACACCGGACAGCCATCCATCGTCACGCCTTCGTGCCGCAGGCGTCGGCCCTCGCCGTCGGCTCTCGTGCGCAGTCGGCGGTAGTCCCAGGCGATGGGCCCCTTGTTGACCGTCACCACGTCGAGCCCGGCGTCAAAGGCGGCGTCGATGTGGGTGATGGCGAGCCGACCACCGTGTGCCAGGGGCGTGGACTCCACGAGTACGTCGGCCCCCGACGCCCCGATCAGGTCGGTGCCATCTCGTTCGTCATCAGGGAAACGGTCTCCGTCGGCCCGAAACTGGGCGAGGACCTGCGCAGGAGTCCTGCCCGCACGGTCGACCACGGAGCCGTGGGTTCCGGTGCCGACTGCTGTGACGAGGAAGCGGACGCCATGCTCACGGGCCAGAACGCCTTCGCGGTCGCGAACCAGCTCACAGAACCGCTGGGTGACGTGCCCGAATCCGAGAATGCAGAGTCGGATCTCGCGCACATCGCCCATGACTAGCCCTCATTGAGCCAGTCGGCGAGGAAGTGCTGCTCCTTGGTGACCAGATGGTCGAGGTAGCCGCGCACCTGTTGCTCGATCTTGCCACCGATGAAGGGCACCTTCACCTTGACGTGGATGCTGCAGCTGTAGCTGCAGCCGTCCGGGGTCGGATCGATCGTGTACTGGCCACCGATGTCTGCCGGCGCGGTGCCGAGGTCGGCGCGCCACGACCCCGTCAGCCCACCATCTGGACCGGGCGCGCGGGACCAGGTATCGACCTGGGTGATCTGACCGTCACCCACGAGACCCTTGATCGCCGACGGGATCTTGTCCATCGGCAGCTGTCGGACAGACGTGATGGCCACCTCGTCGTCGGTGATCTCTGTGGTGGGGGTGCCGACGCCCCCGAACCTGGCACTGCGCGCGGCCAGGTAGTCATGGTTGCCGAGGGCGTCCAGGAGTGCGGTGGGCGCAACCGAGTAGCTGAGGGTGTGTGTCATCGAAACTCCGCGGGGGTCGTGGTGACGAGCAGGCTACCGACTGTGGGGGACGGTCACGTGGCACCTCGCCTGATGGTCGTTCACGACTCCTACCGACTGGAGGAAGGCGTACATGGTGGTTGGCCCCACGAACGTCCAGCCTCTGGCCTTGAGCTCCTTCGACAGCGCCGCTGACTCCGGCGTCTTGGGGTTCTCCATCAGCCACGCCTTGGTAACTGTTGGTGGCCTCGTTGCCGCGTCCGGCGTGAAGCTCCAGACCAGGTCGGTCAGGCTCTCGCCGGACGCCCGAAGCTCGGCACATCGACGGGCGTTGTTGATCGTCGACTCGATCTTCCCTCGATGCCGGACGATGCCGGCGTCCTGGACGAGTCGCTCCACGTCCGGAACATCGAACGCTGCTACGGCCTCGATCTCGAAACCGGCGAACGCGCTTCGGAAGTTCTCGCGTTTGCGAAGGATCGTGAGCCACGACAGTCCGGACTGGAAGCCCTCGAGGCAGATCTTCTCGAAGAGCCGGGAGTCGTCTCGGACGGGCCGGCCCCACTCGTTGTCGTGGTAGGCGCGGTACTCGTCCGTGCTGCCGCCCCAGAAGCATCGCAGCAGACCATCGTCGCCGCGGTCGAGAAGATCTCCGTCGACGAGGGTCTCAGCCACCTGGCTAGTTCAGCACACCGTTCGTCGTGATGAGGGCGGCGACGCCGATGGCGGTGAAGGCCACGGGTGCCAGCAGCAGGAGCGCGTGGTCGCGCACCAGGGCCACGGCCGCCACGGCCGCGGAAGCGGTAGCGACGACCAGCGCGACCAGCGTCGAGCCCCAGAGCGTGAAGAACCACGGTGTTCCGGAGCCGGGCGAGAGCAGGTGCTGGGTGATCCACGCCAACAGCGGAGCCGCCAGCGCAACGACGGACGCCACGACAAATACCAGGGATGCCCCGCGTCCGAGTGAGCTGTCTGGCACCACCCAGACCGGTCGCTCGTGCGTGTGGTGCGGGTGAGTGACGTCCTGCATGCGCTGCTCCTCGGGGAAGTGGAGGTCCAGGGACTTCAGGGTGCCCCTCCACCGAGGGATGTGCACGCACCGACGCGGCGAGTCGCACCGGGCGTCTCTAGGCTGGCGACGTGACCAGCTCCGGTGATCGGCAGTTGCCGCCGGGTCCGCAAGGGCCCGAGATGCTGCGCAACATCGGGCTGATGCGGCGACGTCCGCCTGCCTTCCTCGCCCAGTGCGCTGCCCGCTACGGCCCGGTCGTGCGATTCCCGCTGCCACGCAGCGAGGTGTGGCTGCTGTCCGACCCGGACGATGTGCGCCGGGTGCTGCAGGGCAACCACAAGGCGTACGGCAAGCGCACAATCCAGTACGACACCTTGGCGCTCGTCACGGGCACCGGCTTGCTCGCCAGTGACGCCGACCTCTGGCGCCGCATGCGTCGCGTGATGTCACCGGGCTTCCACCACGACCTCGTGACGTCGATGGCGGCGGCGGTGCATGAGGCGTGCGCAGCATGGGTCGGCCGGGTGCTCGGTGAAGAGTCCGAGACCGAGCTCGATCTCGACGCAGCGATGCTCGAGCTGACGCTGGACATCGTCGCCGCCACGTTGCTGGGCGGTCCGCTCGCCGGGCGTGCTGACGAGCTGGTGGAGGCTGTCATGTCGGCTCTTCATGTCGTCGTGGCGAAGGCTCAACAACCCCTGCCGATTCCCGAGGCCTGGCCGACGCCGGGACATCGACGCCTTCGTCACTCGATGGCGGTGCTGGATGCAGCCGTCGATGACGTCATCGCCACGCGCCGGTCCGGCGAGCCTGGGACGGACACGCTGTGGCTGCTCATCACCGCGCTGGATGAAGGGCTGGCGTCCGAGCGAGAGGTCCGCGACGAGGTGGTCACGCTGATCGTTGCCGGCCACGAGACTGTTGCCGCAACGCTGACCTGGTCGTGGGTGCTGCTGGCGGGACACCCGGAGGTCGAGCGCCGGGTGGACACCGAGGTGGCTGCACTTCCCGATCCAGGAACCCGCGGTTGGGATGCCGGTGTCTTGGAGCGTCTGCCCTACACGCGAGCAGTGGTGGCTGAGTGCCTGCGGCTCTACCCACCGGCGTGGGTCATCACCAGGCGGAGCCTCGAGCCGGACGTCGTCGGAGGTTTTGAGGTGCCACCGGGAGCCACCGTGATCCTGTCGCCGTACGCCGTGCAGCGTGACGAACGCTGGTGGCCGAATGCCGATGAGTTCGTCCCCGAGCGGTTCTTGGGTGCGATTTCTCCGGCCGAGACGGCGAGCGGACCGCTCACCTACTTCCCGTTCGGCGCCGGCCCCCGCCTCTGCATCGGCCGGGACCTGGCCCTGATGGAGGCGCCCATGGTGATCGCCACCCTGGCGCGGGCTTTGCGAGTCAGGCCGCTACGTCCAGGCGCCGTCCGCCAGGACTTCGGGGTGACATTGCGGCCTAAGGGTGGGCTGCCGGCTGAGGTGACACGGCGCCGCCATCGGTGACCCAGATCACGCGTTAGGCCGTTTCATCATGTGGAGTTGCTCACAAACCTGCAGGTAAGGGCCCGATTTCTCGCATCTGCGTGGAGGTTTTGGCCCAGTTAGGGCACCCTGAGAGGCACATTCCGCCGCATCTCGCCGAAGAGGTCCTCATGACGATTCCCGGTCTCGCTGAAGCGCCCACGAAGAACGCCAAGCTGCTGGCCTGGGTCGAGAAGATCGCGACGCTGACCAAGCCCGACCGAGTCGTCTGGGCTGACGGCTCGCAGGAGGAGTGGGACCGCCTGACCGCGGAGCTGGTCGAGTCCGGCACGTTTGTGCAGCTGAACGAGGAGAAGCGCCCGAACAGCTTCCTCGCGCGCTCGAACCCCAAGGACGTCGCCAGGGTCGAGGACCGCACCTACATCTGTGCCGAGCGCGAAGAGGACGCCGGCCCCACCAACAACTGGATGGCGCCCGACCAGATGCGCGAGACGCTGCGACCGCTCTTCGACGGCTCGATGCGCGGACGCACCATGTACGTCGTGCCCTTCAGCATGGGCCCGCTGGGTGGCACCATCTCTCAGCTCGGCGTCGAGATCACCGACTCCGCCTACGTGGTTGTGAACATGCGGATCATGACGCGCATGGGCACCGAGGCGCTCGACCTGATTGGCGACAACGGCGACTTTGTACCGGCCATCCACACGGTGGGCGCCCCACTGGCCGAAGGTGAGCAGGATGTCGCCTGGCCCTGCAGCGACACCAAGTACATCGTGCACTTCCCCGAGACTCGCGAGATCTGGTCGTACGGCTCCGGATACGGCGGCAACGCCCTGCTCGGCAAGAAGTGCTTCGCGCTTCGCATCGCATCGGTCATGGCTCGCGATGGTGGCTGGCTTGCCGAGCACATGCTGGTCCTCAAGCTCACGTCGCCCAAGGGCACCACGCACCACATCACCGCGGCCTTCCCCAGCGCTTGCGGCAAGACCAACCTCGCCATGCTTCAGCCGACCATCCCGGGCTGGAAGGTCGAAACCGTCGGTGACGACATCGCCTGGATGCGCTTTGGTGACGACGGCCGGCTCTACGCGATCAATCCTGAGGCTGGCTTCTTCGGCGTTGCCCCGGGCACGGGTGCCTCGACGAACCAGAACGCCATCGACACGCTGTGGGGCAACAGCATCTTCACCAACGTCGCCCTCACCGACGATGGCGACGTGTGGTGGGAGGGGCTCACCGACGAGGCTCCCGCGCACCTGATCGACTGGAAGGGCCGCGACTGGACGCCGGCGTCCGACGAGCCGTCGTCGCACCCCAACAGCCGGTTCACCGCACCTGCGTCGCAGTGCCCGTCGATCGCCGACAACTGGGAAGACCCCAAGGGTGTCCCCATCGACGCGATCCTCTTCGGCGGACGCCGCGCCACCAACGTCCCTCTGGTCAACGAGTCCAATGACTGGGAGCACGGCGTGTTCCTGGCGTCGACGGTCTCCAGCGAGCAGACGGCCGCCGCTGAGGGCACCGTCGGCGAGCTGCGCCGCGACCCCTTCGCCATGCTGCCCTTCTGCGGCTACAACATGGCCGACTACTGGGGTCACTGGCTCGAGGTCGGAAAGGCCACCACTGCCGACAAGCTCCCGCGCATCTACCAGGTCAACTGGTTCCGCAAGGACGCCGCCGGCAAGTTCCTGTGGCCAGGGTTCGGCGAGAACAGCCGCGTGCTCGACTGGATCATCCGTCGGCTCGATGGTGACGCCGACGCGATCGAGACTCCGATCGGCAAGCTGCCGGCCGAGGGTTCGATGAACCTCGACGGTCTGAACTTGAGCGACGAGCAGGTCGCCGAGCTCTTCGCTGTCGAGCCGAAAACCTGGATAGACGAGGCCGAGCTCACCGAGCAGTACTACACCAAGTTCGGTGACCACGTCCCCGCCGCTCTGCAGGGGCAGCTCGCTGCACTTCGTGAGCGCCTCGAGGCAGCCCAGCAGAACTAAGCCACCGGGGGCCCGCGAACTGCTCTAGGCCGGACCGCGCTCGATCGGGCAGGTCATGCATCGTGGTCCGCCGCGTCCCCGGCCGAGCTCGCTGCCGGCCGATGCGATGACCTCTATGCCGTGCTCCTCGAGGTACCGGTTCGTCGTCGTGTTGCGCTCGTAGCCCACCACGACACCAGGTGAGATGGCCAAGAAGTTGTTGCCGTCGTCCCACTGCTCGCGCTCGGCGGCCCGGATATCCTGAGTCACCGACAGCACTCGAACGCGGTCGATCTCGAGGGCCTCCGCCACAGCGGACCAGAGGTCGTCGTTCTGCACGATCGTCATGGCACCGTCGTGTCCCGGAGTGATGGTGTAGCTACGCATCTCCTCCGGCAGGTACGGATACGTGACGAACGTGGTGGCATCCAGCATGGTCATCGCCGTGTCGAGGTGCATGAAGGCTCGAGTCTTCGGCAGCTCAACGGCGATCACGCGCGTCACGTCGCCCCCGCTGCGACTGAAGTAGTTGTGCGCCAGGATCTCGGCTCCCTGTGGCGTGGTGCGCTCGCTGAGGCCGAGCATGACGGTGCCGTTGCCGATCACCAGGATGTCGCCACCCTCACAGGTGGCTGGGTCGTGTACCTCGTCGTCATCGCCGTAGTACATGACGATGTCGTCCTTGGCCGCGGCAAACATCGGATGGAAGTTGTAGATCAGCCGCGAGTGGATGGCTTCACGCTTGCGCGCCGCCTTAGCCATGGGGTTCACCGACAGGCCCCCGTAGACCCAGGCTGAGTTGTCGCGCTGGAACAGATGGTTCGGCAGGGGGGAGAGCACGAAGTCTTCGTCGTCGAGCAGGCGCCACAACAGGCTCGGCCACTCCGGCGCCGGCAGATCCTTTTTGAGGATTCCGCCAATCATGAAGTCGGCGAGGTCTTGCGGCTCTGTATCAGCGATGAGCTTGCGCAGCGGGTTGACGAGGGTCGGTCCCATCGTCTCTTCGTGGACGACGCGCTCCAGCAAGAACTCGCGAGCGTCAGACTGCTGCAGAGCCTGGCCCAGGAGCTCGTTGAAGTAGTAGACCGTGGTCCCGCGAGAGCGGAGCGACTCAGTGAAGGCATCGTGCTCTTCGACCGCGCGCTCCTTCCACAGCACGTCGTCGAAGAGCAGGCTGTGGACGTTGCTCGGAGTCAGGCGGGCGAGCTCGAGGCCCGGTCGATGCACGATCACCTGACGGAGCTGTCCGACCTCGGACTCAACGCGGAACACCATGGAGCCTCCCTCGACTTCGAGGGAGCCTACGGGGTCGAGGGCTCTGCGTCCCACACGAAGTCAGGTGGCCCGGGGGAGCATGCCGCCTCTGCCTCCGATTGAAGCTCGTCCAGGATGCCGCCGTATGCGGCGTCGTTGACTCGGTTGTCGAGCTCGGCCGGGTCGACGTCGTAGTCGTAGAGCTCCTCGCCAGCCCCATTGCTGTAGCGCGTGTACAGATAGCGTTCGGTGCGCCATCCGCAGTACGCAGGTCGGGTGAATCCATTCTTGCTCGTCTCGATCCCCTCCACGACGGAGCCTTCTCGGCGTACATCGGAGAGGTAGCTGACGCCCTCGGTCGTCATGCCCACGCCCGCTGCGTCAACGATCGTTGCGGTGACGTCCTGGATCGTGAAAACCCGGGTGTCGAAAGTTGCGGGAGCGATCACGTCGTCCCAGCGCATGAGGAGCGGGATCTCGGTTGCACCCTCGTAGGGCACGTACTTGCCGCGCAGCCGGTGGTCGCCGTTCATCAACGCGTTGTCGGAAAGGAAGATAAAAAGGGTGTTCACGGCCCGTTCCGCTCCCAGGGATGTGTGAATTCCCTGCACTGCCTCGTCGATCGACATCACTGCCTGATGTTGCTTGCGGATCATCGTGCGCAGCTTGCGTTTGGGAACAGGAAGCAGAGCCTGCATGAACTCCGGCTTGTCAGACATGTCATCTTCGTTCACCGGTGGCTTCAAACGTTCCTTGGGCCACGCACCGATGTGTCGTGGGGCTGCGGTGTATGGCGCGTGGGGACCATAGGGGGCGAAGACGATGAACAGGGGAGCCCCGGGGTCGGACGATGAGGCGAACTGCTGGGCTTGGGCTGCCACAACGTCTGTGCTGTAGTCGGAGGCCTCCTTACCGTAGGACTGAGGGCTCGCTGTGCCAAGGATCGAGTAGTTGTAGTAGGCGCCGCCTCCCCCGGTGGGGCCACGCATTGCTGCGAAAGAGTCCCATCCGGCCGGCACAGTGGGGGCTTCCGGACGTGACCATCCGTTGAGGTACTTGCCGAAGTAGCCGGTCTGGTAGCCGGCCTCGCCGAGCGCCGTGGCGAGGGTGTTCGACTCGCTCTTGGCGAAGGCCCCCCAGCCACCGAGTGCACCTCCATTGGCCCACACGTCGTTCGTGTGTGAGTAGGTGCCCGTGAGGAGGGCGGCTCGCGCCGGGCAGCAGAGCGATGTAGGGCTCAGCCCGTTGTCGAACGTGACACCCATGTCGCCGACCAGCGCCTGTGTCTGCGGCATGGCGTCCACCAGGTCGTTGCCCTGGTCATCGGTGAGGATCACCACAATGTTTGGTTGTACGGGCCGTTCGGCGAGAGCAGTATCTGCTGAGGCCCCGCTAGTGCTGGTCACTGGCAGCAGCGACATCACCAGTGCTAGCGCGGCAGCCGGCAGCACCCGTGATTTTTGCCCCCCCATGAGGGGCAAACCTATAGCTCGACAACTGGCCAAGCGGGGACGCTCTACTGCGCGTCGGCCGGTTCCTGCTCAGTCTGCTTCGCAGCCTGCTGCTCAGCCACCTTGCTGTGCACCTCGGCCATGTCGAGGTCCTTGACGGCGCCGAGAACCTTCTCCAGCTCGGGGGCGGGCAGTGCGCCGGCCTCGCCGTAGACGAGGACCTTCTCGCGGAAGGCAACCAATGTCGGGATCGAGGTGATGCCGAACATGCCGGCCAGCTCTTGCTGGTCTTCGGTGTCGACCTTGGCAAAGACGACGTCTTCGTGCGCCTCGCTGGCACTTTCGAAGACCGGGCCGAAGGCTCGGCACGGGCCACACCAGGCTGCCCAGAAGTCGATGAAGACGATGTCGTTTCCGCCGATGGTCTCGGCGAAGTTCTCCTTGGTCAGTGTCAGCGTGGCCACTGGGGCTCCTTCAGTCGTATGCGGATTGCATGGTGCTCGGTTCAGTTGCTCAGTCCAACGATACCCCCTAGGGTATTATTCCATGGACCTCTCGCTCAAGACCCACGTGCCAGGACCCTTCGACGACGTCGTCTCCCGCACCCGTGCCGCCCTTGCGGAGCAGGGGTTTGGCGTGCTGACCGAGATCGACGTCCAGGCGACGATGAAGGCCAAGCTCGACGAGGAGGTGGGCCCCTTCCTGATCCTGGGCGCCTGCAACCCCCCGCTGGCCCTGCGGGCGATCAGCGCCCAGGCATCGATTGGCGTGCTGCTGCCCTGCAACGTCGTCGTGCGGCAGGACGGGGCAGAGGTGCTGGTCGAGGCGGTCGACCCCATGGGAATGATGAGTGTCGCCGGTGACGACGCGCTGGACGCCGTGGCCAGCGAGGCGGCCCAGCGACTGGGTACCGCACTTGACTCACTGACCGCCGCTTGAGCGAAGGGCTGGAGCACTTGGGCGTTCTGGGCGAGGATGGCGCCATGGACGAGCCGAGTGTCGACGATGCCGGGGTCGAACAGACCCTGACAGGGCGCTTGCTGGTGGCATCACCCGAGCTCGGTGACCCGCACTTCGCGCGCACCGTCGTGCTGCTTGTCGACCATGACGAGAGCGGTGCACTGGGTGTTGTGCTCAACAGGCCCTCGACGACCGACGTCAGCGAGATCCTGCCCGACTGGCACCTGTACGCCACTCCGCCCCAGGTCGTCTTTCAAGGTGGCCCCGTGGGTCGCGACAGCGCCCTGGCGCTGGCCGCCCGCTCAGGGGGGAGGGGCGAGGAGGATGAGCCGCTCGGCTTCCGCCATGTGTCCGGCGGCATCGGGCTTGTCGACCTCGACTCGCCGGCAGAGCTGGTGGCCGGACTGGTGACGTCGATGCGCGTCTTTGCTGGGTACGCCGGATGGGGTTCGGACCAGCTCGAGGCGGAGATCGATGACGGGTCCTGGTTCGTCGTCGACGCCGAACTGGGCGACCTGGCTGACGATGACCCCGAGCGACTCTGGGAGCGAGTGCTCCGAAGGCAACCACCACCACTGGCGATCGTGGCGACCTTTCCCGATGACCCCTCGCTGAACTGACGTTTACACTGCTCCTCGTGACTACAGACCCTCTCGGGCCCAATCCCGACGACGGCGGCCTCGGCACCCTTCTCGAAGAGCGGGTCGAGCCGGCTGAGACCGAGCCAGGTGACCACGAGCGCTTCGCGCACTACGTCCAGAAAGACAAGATCATGGAGAGCGCGGTCACGGGCACCCCCGTGATCGCCCTGTGCGGCAAGGTGTGGATCCCGAACCGTGATCCGCAGAAGTTTCCGGTGTGCCCTGACTGCCAGAAGATCTACGACGGTCTTCCGGGCGGAGGCGACAGCGGTTCCGACTAACGACGACGCCAGATCGGTCACAGATCGGTCACGCCCGAGACGTCGCACGGGCTGACCGACATGCTGGGTTCACTGTCTCGGGAGGCCTTCGTGTCGCAGCGTGTCCACATCCGTTCGTTCTCACGATGGGGTGCCCGTGCAGGCGTCATCACGACCCTGGCGCTGCTGGCGGCGAGCAGCGCGGCGATATCTCCGGTCATGACGGGGGCGACCGCCCCGGCGTCCGCCGACTGCTTCGAGCCGTCGCCCCTGGCCGGCGGGGCCAGGTCCAACGGTCAGGTGCGGGTCGATCCGCACACCGAACGACTGGCCGAGGTGCCCACCGTGCAAGCCCGCTTGGCGGCGGGCTCGGTTCGCATCCCCACGTACATCAACGTGATCAGTGCCCAGCAGCTGAGCGCCAAGCGCCAGGCCAAGCGCGAGAGGCAGGCGGCACGCCAGATCCGGGTGTTGAACCGTTCATATGGGGGACGCAGCGCTGCCGATGCGGCGCAGTCGGCGTTCCGGTTCTCGCTCGTTGAGACGCGGTTCGTCGTCAACGCCGCGTGGGCCACGATGGGCTACGGCAGTGCGGCCGAGGCCGAGGCGAAGGCCGCCTTGCGTACCGGTGGAGCCGGCACGCTGAACATCTACGCAGCAGACATCGGTGAGAACC
Organism: Actinomycetes bacterium; assembly: GCA_024644435.1. Taxonomy (GTDB): domain Bacteria; phylum Actinomycetota; class Actinomycetes; order JAHEKZ01; family JAHEKZ01; genus JAHEKZ01. Next base: position 35,227 of record JAHEKZ010000016.1, read on the forward strand.
TGCTGGGGTGGGCCACGTTCCCGCAGCAGTACAGCGGCAGCCCGACCGACGACGGTGTCGTGCTGCTGACCGACTCGATGCCAGGGGGAAGCGCCGCGCCGTACAACAAGGGGGACACCGGGACCCACGAGGTGGGTCATTGGCTGGGGCTCTACCACACCTTCCAGGGCGGCTGTGCTCCCCAGAACGACCTCGTCGATGACACACCGGCTGAGAAGTCACCGGGGTACGGCTGTCCGGAGGGGCGCGACACCTGCAAGGCAGATGGTCTCGACCCGATCGACAACTTCATGGACTACAGCGACGACATCTGCATGGACCGTTTCAGCGCCGGCCAGACCTCGAGGATGGCGTCCCAGTGGGCCACCTTCCGGTCCGGCGGGTAGATGCTTGAAGGCATGCCTACGCTGGTGGGGTGACCACGCCGCCTGATCCCGAAACGCTCGGGGTCGGCGATGCTGGTGAGGACCGCAACACCGCTGGTCTGGTTGGCCCGGCTAGTCCGGGTACGTCTCAGGCCGGAAGCATCTTCGGGCCTGAGTTCCGCGTTCTGACCTTCGGCATCGTCGCGGTCATGACGATCGTCGCCTTTGAGGCGATGGGTGTGATCACGGCGATGCCAACGGCCGCCCGTGACCTCGAGGGGCTGTCGCTCTACGCGTGGGGCGCGACGGCCGTCACCGCCGCCGGGCTCTACGCCATGGCGGCAGCCGGCGGATGGGCCGACCGACGCGGACCAGTGCCGCCCCTCACGGCAGGCCTGGCGGCATTCGTCGTCGGAACCCTGGTGTGCGGCGCTGCGCCCACCATGCCGGTGCTGCTCCTGGGACGTGGGCTCCAGGGGCTCGGCTTCGGGGCCGGCATCGTCGCGATCTATGTGGTGATCGGTCGCGCCTACCCAGAGCACCTCAGGCCGCGCGTGTTCACCGCGCTCTCGGGTGCGTGGATCGTCCCGGGGATCGTCGGCCCCCTGGTCGCTGGCGTGATCACCGACACCTTCGGCTGGCGATGGGTCTTCTTCGGCGTCCTGCTGCTCCTGGTGCCAGTGGGCATCATGTTGGTTCCGCGGCTCCAGGCGATGCATGTCGACCCCGACCTCGATGCCGTGCCTGCTCCTGGCCGGAAGCGGTTGGCGCTGCTCGCGGCGGTCGGCGTCGTGCTCCTGCAACTCGCCGGGCAGCGGCTGGACGCATCCTCGCTGGTGCTCGCCCCCGTTGCCGTCGCCATGCTCGTCTATGCCGTGCCACGCCTGCTGCCTCGCGGCACGCTCACAGTGCGACGCGGGCTGCCCACCGTCGTCCTGATCCGCGGCATCTTCGCGGGCGCCTTCTTCGGCGCGGAGTGGTTCGTCCCCCTGATGCTCGTCAACGAACGCGACCTGTCGTCGGCTTTCGCGGGCGGTGCCCTCTCGGGTGCCGCCGTTGGATGGTTCATCGGAAGCTGGATCCAGGGACGCCCCACATTGTCGATCTCGCGTGACCGGCTCGTGGTGATCGGAGCGATATGCACCACGGCAGGAATTGCCCTGTCGACCGTTGTGGCCCTCGAGTCGGTGCCGTGGCAGGTCATCGCCGTGACGTGGGCGATCGGCGCCTTCGGGATGGGGATCCTCTACGGCTCGCTGGGCGTTCTCATCCTGCAGCTGTCGCCGCCCGAGAAGCAGGGCGTCAACTCTGCGGCGCTGCAGATCTCTGACTCTCTGGGTGTGATCTTGGCTACGGGACTGGGTGGCGTCATCTTTGCCACGTCGCACGTGCACGCCGGCAAGGACAGCGGGGTCTACCTGACCATCTTCTTGGTCATGACCGCCATCGCAGTGATGGGCGCGGTGTTCTCTCCGCGGGTCGCGCCGGGTCCGGAGGGGGCAACGGCCTAGGCTCGTCACCCCGTGACTGTCCCTCCTTCGGCTCTTGCCGCGCCTCTGCGTGCCTGGCAGCGGGCCGCCCTGGACCAGTGGCTCTCCGGGCGCCCTCGAGACTTCTTGGCGGTCGCCACCCCGGGAGCCGGCAAGACCACCTTCGCCCTTCAGGTGGCGTCGATCCTGTTGGCCAGCAAGGGAATCCGTGCGGTGACTGTCGTCGCACCCACCGAGCACCTCAAGCAGCAGTGGGCGGACGCCGCGGCCAAGCTGGGCGTTCGCCTGGACCCGCGCTTCACCAATGCCCAGGGGGCGACTGGTCAGGGGTACGACGGTGTGGTGGTGACCTATGCGCAGGTGGCGTCGCACCCCATGCTGCATCGGGCGCGCACCGAGAACCGCAAGACGCTGGTAGTCCTGGACGAGATCCACCATGCGGGTGACGCGATGTCGTGGGGCAGTGCCGTGCGCGAGGCCTTCGAGCCGGCGGCGCACCGGTTGGCCTTGACCGGAACTCCGTTCCGGTCCGATGTCAACGCGATTCCCTTCATCCGGTACGAACCCGATGGCGACGGGTTGCCCCGTAGCGAGTCAGACCTCTCCTACGGATATGCCCATGCTCTTCGCGACGGCGTGGTGCGGCCCGTGCTCTTCCTGGCCTACTCAGGCGAGATGCGGTGGCGTACACGAGCAGGCGACGAGGTGGCCGCGCGACTCGGAGAGGACGTCGGTCCCGACGCCACCTCGCAGGCGCTCAGGACGGCCCTCGACCCGAAGGGTGAGTGGGTCGGCTCAGTCATGGCCGCCGCCGACCGTCGGCTGAGTGAAGTACGTCGGGTCGTTCCGGATGCGGGCGGCCTGGTGATCGCGACCGACCATGAACATGCCCGTGCCTATGCGCGACTGCTCAGCCAGATCTGCGGCGAGAAGGTGCCCACGGTGCTTTCTGACGACCCGAAGGCCAGCGGGGTCATCGAGAAGTTCTCCGGCTCGTCGGGTCGATGGTTGGTGGCGGTACGCATGGTCAGCGAGGGAGTCGACATCCCCCGCCTGGCGGTGGGGGTCTACGCGACAACCACGACCACGCCGCTCTTCTTCGCCCAGGCAGTGGGCCGGTTCGTCCGAGCCCGCCGGCGCGGCGAGACGGCCTCGATCTTCCTGCCCAGCATTCCGGTGCTCCTGCAGCACGCTGCGATGATGGAGGAGGAGCGAGACCACGTGTTGGGGCGCGTCGTTCATGACGAGGACGATCTGTTCGCCGCAGAACGCGAGATGCTCGAGCGAGCCGCTTCCCTGCGGGACGAACAGGGCATCGACGACGGCACATTTGAGGCGCTGGAGTCGGCAGCGGCCTTCGACCGTGTGGTCTTCGACGGGGGCGAGTTCGGGCACGTCACGGCCGCCGGATCACCGGAGGAGCATGACTATCTCGGTCTTCCCGGCCTGCTCGAGCCCGACCAGGTGGCCGTGCTGCTGAAGGAGCGGCAGGCCAACCAGGTCAAGCAGATCAAACGGATTGAACGGCAGAGCGCCCGGTCGGACCAGCCATCCACCACCCACCGGGCGGTGGCCGACCTGCGGCGCGAGCTCGGTGGCCTGGTTGCCGCCTGGCACCACCGCACGGGACAGCCTCATGCCACCATCCACGCCGACCTCAGGGCTGCGAGCGGCGGGCCCCCGTTGCCACTGGCTGACGCCGCCGAGATCCAGGGCAGGATCGACACCCTGCGCGCATGGGCGATCGCCCGGCGCTAGGCTGCAGCCCACGTTCACGTGCACGTCAGGTGGGGCATGCCCCCACTCACGAGCCTCGGAGGCCCCATGCGTTCCGCCCCCTCTCCCTTCCGTACTGCCGTTGTGCTGGCCGCCACGGCCACCACCGCGCTGGTGCTCTCCTCCTGCGCGCAGGAAGAGAGCACTCCTGCCGCGACGTCGACGAGCGCGGACGCGTGCGCCGACATCACCACGGTGTCCGACGGCACGCTCACGGTCGGCACGAGCGATCCGGCGTTCCCCCCGTACGTGATCAACAACAAGCCGGCCAACGGCAAGGGATTCGAGTCGGCCGTCGCCTACGCCGTGGCGGACCAGATGGGCTTTGCACCTGACCAGGTCACGTGGACCTATGCCGGCTTCAGTCAGCTCTTCGCCCCAGGGCAGAAGGACTACGACTTCGCCCTCAACCAGATCTCGATCACCCCGAAGCGCGAGAAGGCCGTTACCTTCAGTGATCCGTACTACGAGGCGGCCAACGCCGTCCTGGTGCTCAAGGACAGCCAGTTCGCTGACGTCACATCGCTCGCTGAGCTGCAGGATGCCAAGATCGGCGTGCAGATCGGTACGACCGCCCTCGAGCAGGTCGAGAGCCAGATCGCCCCGACCCAAGAGGTCGCCGTCTTCGACGACACGACCGCCTCGACGCAGGCGCTGAAGAACGGTTCGATCGACGCCATCGTCACCGACCTGCCCACCACGCTCTACCTCGGTGCCGTCGAGGTATCCGGCGTCGTCGTCGGTCAGCTGCCACAGGAGCAGGCTGCAGATTCGTGGGGCCTGGCCCTCCAGAAGGACAACCCGCTCGTGAGCTGTGCCAACCAGGCCCTCGGTGCTCTCACCGAGTCTGGAGAGCTGCTGACGATCACGAACAAGTGGATGACCGAGTACACCCAGGCGCCGGTACTGGGCTGATCGGCGACGCGTCCCGCCTGCCGTGACCAGCACCACCTCCGCCGCCCCGGTTCATGACCCGGAGCGGCTGGCGGCCATCGCCAGTCGTCGCCGGCGCAACACCACGGTGTCGACGGTCAGCACTGTGGTGGTGCTCGGCATCCTCACCCTTCTGATCGTCACCTCTCCGGGCTGGCCGGCCGTCCGCGAGTCCTTCTTCAACGCCGAGTACGCCCGCGACGTGCTGCCGGACATCCTCAAGGGCCTGCGCCTTACCGTGATCATGTTCGCGACCGCCGAGCCGGTGATCTTGGTGGTGGGGTTGCTGCTGGCAGTCGTCCGGGGGCTCACCGCACCGATCTTCACCCCGCTACGCATCCTGTCGATCGCCTACGCCGATGTGGTGCGTGGCATTCCGACCATCCTGCTCATCCTGATGTTCGGGTTCGGCATTCCTGCCTTGAACCTGCAGGGCCTGCCCGACTCTCCGCTCTTCTGGGCCTGGTTCGCACTCGTGGTGTCCTACTCGGCGTACGTGGCCGAGGTGCTCAGGGCGGGGCTCGAGTCGGTGCACCCGAGCCAGCGCGCGGCCGCCCGGGCCTTGGGCCTGAACCAGTACCAAAGCCTGCGGTATGTCGTCGTGCCGCAGGCCGTGCGTCGGGTAACTCCGCCCCTGCTCAATGACTTCATCGCGCTCCAGAAGGACACCGCGCTGGTGGCGATCATCGGCGCCGGGATCGAGATGACGAGGGCCGCCCAGATCTACGCCTTCGATGCGTTCAACTACACCCCCTTCGTGGTCGCGGCCTGCTTCTACATCCTGCTGACCGTGCCGCTGTCGCGCTGGGCCGACTGGATGGCTGAGCGCCAGCGCCGACGGAGCCAGGCAGGTGGGGGTGCCCTGTGACGTCGTCTGAAGCCCGGCCGGCACTTCGGCTGGAGAAGGTGCACAAGGCCTACGGCGACAACGCCGTCCTGCGGGGCGTATCGCTCGACATCGACGAGCACGAGGTGGTCGCGCTGATCGGCTCGTCAGGATGCGGCAAGTCGACGTTGCTGCGGTGTCTTGACCTGCTCGAGCCGATCGATGCCGGTGCGATCTGGTTCGAAGGCGAGGACATCTCGTGGCCCGGGTACGACGTCAATGCGGCCAGGCGGAAGATCGGCATCGTCTTCCAGTCCTTCAACCTCTTCCCGCACCGCAGTGTGATCGACAACATCACGTTGGCGCCGCGCAAGGTCCTCGGTCTGGGCGGAGACGAGGCCGAGGCCCGGGCGTCTGATCTGCTCACTCGATTCGGGCTGGCCGACAAGGCAGCCGACTACCCCGACCGGCTCTCTGGGGGTCAGCAACAGAGGGTGGCGATCGTGCGGGCCTTGGCGATGCAGCCGAAGATCATGCTCTTCGACGAGATCACCTCTGCCCTCGACCCTGAGCTGGTGGGCGAGGTTCTCAACGTGATTCGTGACCTCAAGCAGGCCGGGCTCACCATGGTTCTCGCCACCCACGAGATGACCTTCGCCCGCGAGGTGGCCACCCGCGTCGCCTTCCTCGACGGCGGCGAGGTTGCCGAGCTCGGGCCACCTGAGCAGGTACTGTCTGACCCGCAGCAGGAGCGGACCCGGCAGTTCCTGAGACGTGTGACGGAGGCCAGACGAATATGAGCACGCCATCTGTTGACTCAATCCAAGGGATGATGGGGCGAACCTTCGGGGTCGTGCTGGCCTTCGGTGTGGCTACCATCGCACTCGGCGTCATCTTGATGGTCTTTACCGAGCAGTCCGTGGCGTTCTTCGCGGTGATGGTCGGCATCTACCTGATCATCAGCGGGATCTTCCTCATGGTCGCCAGCTTCTCGAACGAGACCGGTGGCGCAGGTCTGCGGGTCATGTCGGCGATCGCCGGACTCTTCTCGGTGCTGCTCGGCGTCCTGGCCTTCCGCGGCATCAGCCAGGCCGTCGCCATCCTGGCGCTGCTCATCGGTGTCGGCTGGGTGGTGCGGGGGATTGCGGAGCTGATCGAGGGCATCGCCAACCCGGGGATGCCGGCGCGCGGCTGGGTGATCTTCATCGGTGCCCTGAGCCTGGTGGCGGGCATCGTGGTCCTCTCGTGGCCGGCCATCACCCTGAACGCCCTCGTGTGGGTCACCGGGCTCTGGCTGGTCCTCCTCGGGATCGTCGAGGTCATCGGGTCGTTCCAGCTTCGCAGCCTGTCGAAGGCCCTCTAGACCTTCGCGTCCCCTGCCACACCATCCAGCAGAGGTTCGGTGCGGTACGGCACGCCGTCGGCGAGCACGATGACCATGTTGGAGCGCCCGACGCCGTCGATTCCCAGCACGTCGTCGACGACTCGCTGAAGGTCGGCGTTCGTGCGGGCCACCACCCGCACCAGCATGTCTCCGGCGCCGGTGATGGTGTGCGCCTCGAGCACCTCGGGCAGGGCGGTGAGAGCGGTCTCGATCCGTCGGTGCCCGCGCTGGCTGATCTCGAGCGTCACGAACGCCATGACCTCGTAACCGAGGGCACGCGGGTCGACATCAGGCCCCCACCCGGTGACGACCCCGTTCGCCTCGAGCCGGTCCAGTCGGGCCTGAACGGTTCCGCGCGCCACCGCGAGGCGGCGTGAGGCCTCCAGGACGCCGATCCGGGGCTCTGAGCGAAAGAGGGCCAGAATGCGGGCGTCGAGGGCATCGATTGGCTGCTTCATGCTCGCCGACTGTACAGATTGATCACTATGCCGACTAGTGGTTGCGCAGGGTGATCAGTCGAGCCATTCTCCGACGAACACGTGCCTCGCCCTGCGAGGCGGCAGAGGATGGAGACCTAAGACCTCATGACGGTGACCGACGTGCGAGGCCAGCAGACCTCCGACGCCTTCCCGATCCAGGGCATGGCCTATGTGCAGTTCGCGGTGGGCAATGCCCGCCAGGCCGCTCACTACTACTCGACCGCGTTCGGTATGCAGCGAGTGGCGTACCGCGGCCCCGAGACCGGCCACCGCGACCACGCTGAGTACTTGATGGCATCGGGCTCCGCCAGGTTCCTGCTCACTGCCGAGGTGCACTCCGGTACGTGGGTGGGTGACCGGGTGGCGCGCCATGGCGACGGTGTTGTCGACCTCGCCCTGGAGGTTCCCGATGTCGAGTACGCCTATCAGCACGCGCTCGACCACGGTGCCACCGGAGTCAGCCCGCCAGAGCACCTCACCGACGAGCACGGCGAGGTCGTCGTTGCGGTCATCGCCACCTACGGCGACACCCGTCACACGTTGGTGGACCGGTCTCGATACTCCGGGCCGTTCCTGCCAGGGTTCGTGTCGGCGGATCCGATCGTCAGCCCACCGGACAGCCGGGTCTTCACGGCAATCGACCACTGCGTCGGGAATGTCGAGCTGGGGCAGATGGACGCCTGGGTCGATTTCTACCACCGCGTGATGGGCTTCACGAACATGAAGGAGTTCGTGGGCGATGACATCGCTACCGAGTACTCGGCGTTGATGAGCAAGGTAGTGGCGGACGGCCGGCGCAAGGTGAAGTTCCCCATCAACGAGCCGGCTGCCGGCAAGAAGCGCAGCCAGATCGACGAGTACCTCGAGTTCTACGGTGGCCCTGGCGTTCAGCACCTCGCCCTGAACACGTCAGACATCGTGTCCAGCGTCGACTACATGAAGGCGATGGGCGTCGACTTCCTGCGCACTCCCGACTCGTACTACGACGACCCCGAGCTTCGTGAACGGATCGGCTCCGTCCGCGTCCCGATCGAGCAGCTGAAGGAGCGGGGCATCCTCGTCGATCGCGACGAAGATGGCTATCTGCTGCAGATCTTCACCAAGCCGGTGCAGGACCGGCCCACGGTCTTCTTCGAGCTGATCGAGCGGCATGGCTCGCTCGGCTTCGGCAAGGGCAACTTCAAGGCGCTCTTCGAGGCGATCGAACGCGAGCAGGACATCCGCGGAAACCTCTAGGACGCGCACTAGGGTGTGCCCACCACCCTGGAGGTTCTGTGAAACGTCGCCATGCTGCCGTGAGTCTCGGTCTTGCCCTGTCGCTGACCGTCGGTGCCATCGGGTTGGGCACCGCTGCGATGGCGGGGGATGTCTTCACGCCGGGCGCCGTCGGCATCGGTGACCCGTACGTCCCTGAAGAAGGCAACGGCGGCTACCAGGTGCGTTCGTACGACCTGGATCTCACGTTCAATCCCGGGACCGATCGGCTGACGGGCCTGGCCACCATCGAGGCCACGTCGACGCAGTCGCTGTCGGCCTTGAACTTCGACCTCTACGGCCTGAACGTGCAGTCGGTGGTGGTTGATGGGGCGAGCGCCACGTTCAGCAGGGCGCCTCGCGAGCTGACGGTCGTTCCGGCTGTCGGTATCCCTTCGGGCAGCCGGTTCCAGGTGGTGGTCGAGTACGCCGGCAAGCCACAGGTTCTGCACGACCCCGACCTAGGGGACTCGGGGTGGTTCAACACCAGCGACGGCGCAATCGTGGTGGGCGAGCCCGAAGCCGGCATGTTCTGGTTCCCCGTCAACGAACACCCCAGCGACAAGGCCCGGATGTGCAGCCGGATCACCGTCCCGAAGGGTCTGCGAGCGGTGTCGACCGGCCTGCCCTCGGCCAAGCCCCGCACCAGGAATGGCTGGACCACGTTCAGCTGGTGCACCCGAGACCCGATGGCCTCGTACCTGGCCACCGTCGCCATCGGCACCTGGCGGTTCGACCGCAGCCGTACGGCATCAGGGATCCCCGTGCTCAACTACGTCGACCGGCACTTGCCGCAGAGAGCCGATCGCGCCCTGTCCCATACCGGCGAGATGGTCGACTTCTTTGAGAGGAAGTTCGGGAAGTACCCCTTCGAGGCGGCCGGCGGCATCGCGGACAACCATGCCAGCTGGTACGCGCTCGAGAACCAGACGCGTCCGACTTACGACCGCAAGACTGTGGGCTGGGGCGGGCTCACGGCCACGGTTGCCCACGAGATCGCCCACCAGTGGTTCGGCGACAGTGTCGCGCTGGAGCGCTGGAGCGATATCTGGCTCAACGAGGGGTTCGCGACGTACGCCGAGTGGATGTGGGTCGAGCACCATGGCGGGCCATCGGTCGACGCGCAGTTTGATACCGCCTACGCTCGCCCGGCGGACAGCTCGTTCTGGACTCTGACGGT
>JAHEKZ010000017.1 GCA_024644435.1 Actinomycetes bacterium
GGTTTCTTCGGTTCCCCGGACGAGCGCTCCCCGTGGGCGCATGGGGTCCGTATGAGGTGCTGGTCAGGGCAGCGACCGACCTGCTCCCCCACTGGGCGCACGACGTGCTGGGAACCCATGCACGACCGGCAGCGATCGAGTCGATGGACAGCGCCGTGTGCTCGACGACCCTGCGATCGCTCCAGGCCATACTCGGCCCGCGGTCACGAGCGGTCGAACTGGCCTACCGCCGGGTCGGGATCGACCCGGACGCTACGACGACCTCAGCGTGACGTCTCGATGATGACCAGACGTGTCTCGGTCATCTCGGCGACGGAGTAGGCCGGGCCCTCGCGGGTGTTGCCCGAGTCGCGAACTCCGCCATAGGGCATCTGGTCGGCACGCCAGGTCGGTACCTCGTTGACGAGGACACCACCGAAGTCGAGCGTGCGCACCGCCTCGAATGCGGTCGAGATGTCATTCGTGAAGATCGCCGCCTGCAGTCCGTAAGCAGTGTCGTTGGCGATCTTGAGAGCTTCGTCGACCGAGTCGATGGCCTGGATCGCCACGACCGGACCGAAGACCTCGTTGATGCAGACCTGCATGTCGGGCTTGGCGTCGGCGATCACCGTAGGGACGAGGACGCCGTTGGCGTCGATCTGACCGCCAGACACGATGCGCCCACCTTGCGCCACAGCCTCGTCGACCCACCCCTTGACGCGGTCTCGCTCGTTCTGCGAGATGAGGGCCGACACGTCGGTCTCTTCGCTGAGCGGGTCGCCCACGACGAGCGAGTCGACCATCGACCCGAGGTACTCGGTGAACTCGTCGGCAACCGAGCGGTGGACCAGGATGCGCTGCGTCGAGATGCACGACTGACCGGCGTGCGAGAAGCCCGCAATCTTGATCTTGTCGGCGGCCTTCCGCCAGTCGCCGTCCTCGGCGATGATGACCGGCGCGTTGTTGCCGAGCTCGAGCCCCACGTGCTTGCGGGGCGCACGCGACTTGATGCCCCAGCCGACCTCAGGCGAACCGGTGAATGTAATGAGGGCGATGTCGGGGTGGTCGACGAGCGCGTTTCCGACGACCGACCCCGGACCCGTGACGACTGAGAGGTAGGACGCCGGCAGGCCACACTCCTCGATCAGCAGCCACGCGAGGGCAATGGCGCTGTACGGAGTCTGACCGGCCGGCTTCAGGACGACGGGGCAGCCCGCGGCGATAGCTGGGGCCACTTTGTGGGCGACCAGGTTGAGCGGGAAGTTGAAGGGGCTGATCGCTCCGACGACGCCGATCGGCACCCGCATCGTGTAGGCCACTTTGGTGTCGCCACCTGGCGCGGCCGTGATCGGGATTACCTCGCCGGCCAGCTTGCGCGCCTCAACGGCCGCAAAGGCGAACGTTCCGGCTGCTCGATCGGCCTCGACCCGAGCGGTCTTGATCGGCTTGGCCGCCTCGTGGGAGATGATCTGGGCGAACTCCTCCTGGCGCTCGCGCAGCAGCACCGACGCCTTCTCGAGGATGTCCGCGCGCTGCCACGGGGCAAGAGGTTGGTCGCGCAGGCCCGACTTGGCGGCTGCAACGGCGCGGTCGACGTCGGCCTGTCCGAGCAGCGGCACCTCGCCCAGGGGCGACCCGTCGAACGGGGATGCGACGGTCGACGACTCAACACCCGTCACAGGTGCACCCGCGACCGGGACCTCAGTGATCCCCTTCGCGGGCAGCGAGATGCGGTGGCTGTCAGCCATGACCCCTCCGATGCAGTTGGTTCTACGCCCTGATCCGGCGCACGGTGAAGTCTGCCGTACCCCTAGGAACGGCCGCCACGCGGCCGGGTGCTGTCCTTGCCGGAGGGCTTACCCGCGCCCTTGGCGGCACTCTTGGTCCTGGGCTTGGACGGGGGCTTGCCGGTGGATGCGCCGCGCGGTTTGCTCGGCGGGTTCCCCCCAGCTGCCGGTGCGTCGCGGTCTGGCCGTACCTGCACCTTCTGACCCTTGATCCGGGTGGCCCGCAGCGCGTTGACGACCTCGGTGACGGAGTCGGCCGGCACCTCGACGAGCGAGAACCGGTCCGTGATCTCGATCGAGCCCACGTCACGCCCGGTCAGGCGGGTCTCGCCGGCGATCGCCCCGACCAGGTCTTGCGGACGAACACCTCCGGCGCGACCCGCGCCCACGTACACCCGAGCCGTACCGGCCGCCCCCGTGCGGGAGCGCTCCTTGGGGCCACTGCGTCCAGCAGGACCGGTCTTGCCCTTGGTCTTGCCTTTGCCCCTGCCTTCACCGTCGTCCTTGGGAGCGGCGGCATCGGGGATCTCGTCCTCGTCGGATGGTCCGGCCACAGCCTCGTGAGCGAGCTTGACCGCCGCCATCGCCACCTCAACGACGTCGTACTCGTCCGTGAGCGACTCGACGACCACACCGACGTGTCCGAGGTCGCCGGCGATGAGGATGTCTTCGAGAGCTGCCCGTGTCGCCTCGAGCCGACGCGCGTGAAGGTCGGCCACCGTCGGCACCTTGTGCACCGGGATCTTGTGCTTGGTCACGCGTTCGATCGTCTTGAGCTGTCGGTGCTCGCGAGGCTCAGCCAACGTGATGGCCACGCCTTCGCGACCGGCGCGACCGACTCGACCGATGCGGTGCATGTACGACTCGGGCGCTGAGGGAACGTCGTAGTTGACCACGTGGGTGAGCTGCTCAACGTCGAGGCCGCGGGCAGCGACGTCGGTGGCCACGATCAGATCGGCCACTTCGGATCGGAGACGGTTCATGACGCGGTCACGTTGGTTCTGGTCCATTCCGCCGTGCAGCGCCTCGGCGCGGTACCCGCGGCCATTGAGCGACTCGGCGAGGAACTCGACCTCGGCGCGGGTGCGGCAGAACACGAGGGCGGCTGTAGGCGACTCGACGTCGAGAATCCGTCCGAGCGCGGCCGGCTTGTGAGCACGCGGAACGATGTAGGCCGACTGCTTCACGCGCGGGCTCTCACCGGCGGCCACCTGCTCGCGCTCGATCTCGACGCGCACCGGGTCGGTGAGATAGGTACGGGCGATCTTCGTGATCCGCGACGGCATGGTGGCCGAGAAGAGAACGGTCTGACGCTTCTTGGGTGCCGCTGACAAGATTCCCTCGAGGTCGTCAGCGAATCCCATGTCGAGCATCTCGTCGGCCTCATCGAGAACGACGGTCGAGATCCAGTCGAGATTGAGCGTGCCCCGGTTGACGTGGTCAAGAGCACGCCCCGGAGTGGCGACGACGACGTCGACGCCGCGCTTGAGCTCGCGCAGCTGCCGGTAGATGGGTTGTCCGCCGTAGATCGGCAGCACGCGTGCGTTGCGACCTTTGCCGTACCGGTGCAGAGCTTCGGAGACCTGGACGCAGAGCTCGCGCGTGGGCACCAGCACCAACGCCGACGGCTCGTCTCCGCGTCGCCCTTCGGTCAGCTGGTGCAGGATGGGAAGGGCGAAAGCCGCGGTCTTGCCCGTACCGGTCGCTGCCTGACCGATCAGGTCGTTGCCCTGCAGGAGCAACGGGATGGCTTCGCGCTGGATCGGGGTGGGCTCTTCGTAGCCGAGGCCGGTCAGCGCCGCCAGCAGTTCTGGATGGAGTCCGAGGTCAGCAAAAGTTTCAGGGGTTGAGGCATTCACTCAACCATTCTCCCGCGCCGGACGCCGCGCCGTCACCTTTGCCTTCTGCGCCAGTCTGTGCCCGGGGCCGTACACGGTTCAGGAAGCGGGAATCAGGGCCATCAGCCGCTCGACCAGCGCATCGTCTGCACCCTCGAAGAAGCCACCCACGACATCCTCGACGTGCTCCAGGGACTCGCCGCAGAACAGCACCGGCTGGTAGTGGGTGATGTCGTAGGTCATCGTCCCCATCAAGGGGATGTCGAGCGGCCGCAGGTCGGCGCCGACGAACTCCTCGATCTCGCCATAGCTCGAGAGCAGCCCGGCTCCGTACGCCTTGGGGTTTCCGTTCTCACGGAGCGTCCCGAACTCCAGCGAGAACCAGAAGACCTTGCTCACGAACTCGAGTGCCTCTGGGCTGCTACAGCGACGTGCGGCGCCACCCGCAGCCCGGTAGAGGGCGGCCAGCCGAGGACTGGCCAGGGTCGTGGCATGTCCGATCACCTCGTGGATCACGTCCGGCTCGGGCGTATACAGAGGAAAGGACGCGTGCCGGATGTACTGCGTCGACCAGAATGCGCCGTCAGCCAGGGAGCCGTAGAACTCTGCCAAGGGCACCAGGCCGGCCGCTGGTTGGTAGCGGAACCCGGTATGGGGGGCCAGCAGCTCGTTGACCTCCGTCAGCTGAGGAATGTGGTCAGTCGGCAGTCCGAGCTGCTCACCGGCCCCGACAACCTCACGCGGGGCGAGCCGCTGGTGCTTGGCCCACAGCTCGCGACAGACCACCTGCCACACCTCATGCTCTTCGTCGGTGTAGTCGATCAGCGGAAGGGGCTCGCCGGCCCGCCAGTCAAGAGCGGCCTCGGCGATCGCATTGCGGCGCGCCCGGTACTCGGGATCGGCCACGCCGGGATGGTCAGCCGACAGATGCACGGTGACCTCACCGTCCTGGCGGGTCACCGGCGCGTAGAGCTGGCCCTCTTCAAACATGAGCCCAGGGTGCGGGCGTCAAGCGCACAAGACAACGGTGCACCGACCGGGCCAGCACCATGCCCAGTCCTGGCGCGATGGTGCGCGCTCAGGTGGTCACTTTGTCCACGGCCTGCAGGACGAACGCCGCCACCTCTGCCTCGTAGGCCAGGTGCGCGAACCGACCGGTCGGCCCGCTGTGGCCACCGTCGCCGAGCTCGGCCCGGAAGAGCGTGCGCGCATCGTCGGGTCCGGCTGTGGCACGGATCCGGGCGACCCACTTGGCGGGTTCGTGGATGAGAACCCTCGGGTCGTGCAGCGCACCCGTGGCCAGCAGCTCGGGGCGACCGACGGCGGGGATGTTCTCGTACGGCGAGTACGACAGCATGTAGTCGAACTGCTCCTTGATCCGCGGGTCACCCCACTCGTCCACCTCGTTCGCCGTGAGCGGGACGGTGTGGTCGAGCATCGAGCTGATGACGTCGACGAACGGCACCTCGGCCACGACGGCCCGCCAGCGGTCAGGGCGCATGGCGTACACCGCACCCTGCAGCAGGCCCCCGGCCGACAACCCGCGCGAGACGATGCGCGACCCGTCGACAAGTCCGTCTGCCGCCAGTGCATCAGCGACATCGATGAAGTCGGTGAAGGTGTTGCGCTTGGTCATCAGGTAGCCGTCGAGGTACCAACGACGACCCATCTCTCCTCCTCCGCGGATAAGCGCGTGCGCGAAGACCACCCCACGGTCGAGCAGACTCGGCAACGACCCGTCGAAGCCCGGCCAGAACGAGCTCTCGTAGGAGCCGTAGGCGTAGAGCAGAACCGGCGCCGACCCGTCCAGCGGGGTGTCCTTGTGGCGGGCCACCTTCACCGGCACCCGCTCCCCATCGCGTGCGCTTACCCAGCGCAGGTCGGTCACGTAGTCGTCGACGTCGTAGTTGGGTAGCTCACGTCGTCGGACGATGGTGCTCGCCCCCGAGCTGAGGTCGACGCTCAGCCACTGACCGGGGTCGACGTACGACTCGACCTCGACGAGGACCGCGTCGACATCTGGCTCCTCGTTGTGCCAGAGGGTGAGCAGGCCGGCCGGGGTACCGACCTGAACGACCATGGCACTCTGCAGGTCGACCGGACCGCTGGACGTGACCGCATCGCGGGGAAGGATCCGCAGCACCTGTTGTCCGGTTGACACCGTTGACAGCACGACGTGGCGCGCAAAGACGTCGACGTCGTGAAGGCGTACGCCCGATGTCTCCGGAAGCACCTCTTTCCAGGTCTCCGGGGTGGACGCACCGACCGGGGCACGCATCAGGCGAAACTCCGTCGCATCGTCGTTGGTGACGATCAGCAGCTCGCCCCTGCCGTCACCTGGCAAGTGGGCAACGTTGTACTCGACACCTCGACGACGCGGTGTGACAACCCACGCCGGCTGGTCGGGGCGGCGCGAGTCGACCAGCCAGACCTCCGCGGTGTTCCGGTTGACCGTACGGATGACAATGAGCTCGCCTGCGCGGTCGCCCCAGGCCACGACGTCGTACTGGGTGTCGAGGTCCTCGAAGACGAGGACGTCACGTGACGATGCCGTGCCGATCACGTGGCGCCACACCTGGTAGGGCCGGTACACCTCGTCGTGGACCACGTAGAAGAACGTCGACCCGTCGGCCGACCAGGCGCCGCCGTAGTAGGTGTGAGCAACCGCGTCTTCGAGATCTCGCCCGGTCTCGATGTCGCGGAAGCGCAGCTCGTAGACCTCGTCACCTGTGACGTCGACCGAGTAGGCCAGCAGGATGCCATCGGGGCTGACCAGGGCGAGGCCCACCTCGACGTACTCACCCGGGGCCACCAACGTGTTCTGGTCCAGGACCAGCGACTCGGTCCCTGCCGAGTCGACCCGCCACAGCTGCTGGTACTCCTGGCCGGCCGGTTCGCGCGTGAAGTAGTCGAAGTCGCCCTCGCGCCAACGAGCGGAGTCCTCGGCCTCAGGTACCCGCGCCACCATCTCGTTGGTCAGCTCGTCCACCATCGACTGCAACGGCGCCATCTGCTCGTCGTAGTACGCACGCTCCGCGCGCAAGTGCGCCATCGACTCGTCGCTGGTCTTGTCCTTCAACCAGGCGTACGGGTCCGGGCGCTCAATCCCGTGCTCGCGATGGACGTGCGGGTGCTGTGGGGCAAGAGGAGGCCGACTCATGGATCAGGACGCTAGCAGCGCGAAGTCATCCGAGCAGACCGCGCACTACCGAGGCGTCGAGCCCGTAGTTGGTGTTGCCTTGACGGCCGACCACCGTGGGAGCCATCAGCATCGAGTTCAGGACTGACTCCTCGGTAGCGTCCACCACCGCCTCGAAGAGTGGGTCTAGCTCACGCCCCGTCACGGACCGGCCTGCCGATGCCTGACCTCGCTGCTGCCGGAGCCCGGTGGCGAACGCCATGAAGATCTCGCCACTGCCGTGGTGCGCGGTCGACCCGGTGCGCGCCAGCCCCAGACCGGCCCGACGGGCCAGCCGCTCGCACCCGGCATGGTCGACCGGTGCGTCAGTGGCGACCACGACGATGCAGGACCCCTTGGGCCCAGGGTCGGCCGGCACGTCGGGTGCAGCGTCCGCCGGGTTCGGGATTCGGCGTCCGATGGGGACTCCGTCGACGGTGAGGCGACCGAACTCGCCGAAGTTGGACATCACCAACACGGCGACCGTGTGTCCCGACGGCAGCACGCGCGATGACGTGCCGATGCCCCCCTTGTGCCCGAGGCAGGACATCCCGGTGCCGCTGCCTACCGCGCCTTCGTCGGGTGGCTCAGTGGCCCCCACCGATGTGCGGGCAGCCGCCAGGGCGGCTGCGACATCGGACTCCTCGATTTGCATGACGCGCGCCTCGTTGAGAAACGAGTCGTCGCACTCGGCGACAACTGGGATCAGGGTGTCCTCGACCCCGATCTTGGGGTTCTCGGCCATGAGCAGTCGGCAGGCGGCGTCATAGACCCGTCCCAGCTGCATGGTCGAGGTCAGGAAGACCGGTGACTCGAGCAACCCCCACTCGCCGGCGGTCACGAAGCCTGTCATCTCTCCGGCGCCGTTCAGAGCGACGGCGCCGAACGGAAGAGGCGAGTCGAACGGGTCGCCACCTGGGTCGACGACGGTCACCCCCGTTCGGGCCGTACCCCTTCCCTTCGGCGGGTCGGGCTCGTCCCGCCAGACGGTGGCGTGGCCGACACCGACACCCGGCACGTCAAGCATCGAGTTGGTCGGTCCGGTGGGCAGCACACCGATGGTGGCATCAAGATCTCGGAAGCGAGGCATCGTGACATCATGCCGAACATGACGCTGAGAACGCCGGTGGTGTGGTCCGACACGTGCCTTCTGCACGATCCCAAAGGTGAGGTCTGGGTCGGTATCCCTATCGAAGGAACCGAGGTGGCCGCTCGGGCAGAGGTGATCGTTGCCGCCCTTCGCGAGGCCGGAGCGAGCGTCTCGCTGGCAGTGCCCCACGACGACCAGGTTCTGCACGAGGTGCACGACCCGGAACTCGTCGAGTGGATGCGCACCTGCTCGGACGAGTGGCAGCGCGGCGACTACGCGACCAACCCGGGTCAGGAGCGCGTCGTCCCGTACGTGTTCCCCACCGACGCGATGCTCGACGGCATGCCCCTGAGATCTCCTGCAGCCGTGCACGGCCGCGCCGGCCAGTACGGCTACGACACGATGACGCTGGTCGGCCCAGGCACCTGGGAGGCCGCGCGCGGGGCCGTCGACGCGGCGCTGAGCGCCGTAGACCTGGTGACGTCTGGTGGGCACGACACTGCCTATGCCCTCTGCCGGCCGCCGGGCCACCACGCCACCATTCGTGGCTACGGAGGATCGTGTTACCTCAACAATGCAGCGGTAGCCGCCCAAAGCCTCCGCACCAAGGGCCATGAGCGAGTCGCGATCATCGATATCGACGCCCACCACGGCAACGGAACCCAGGGGATCTTCTACGACCGCGCAGACGTGTACTACGGATCGGTCCATGTGGATCCCGCAGCCGGCTGGTTCCCCCACTACGTCGGTCACGCCGATGAGACCGGTCGAGGGAACGGGGTGGGTGCCAACCGCAACCTCCCGATGGCCGAAGGAACGCCGGACGACGCCTGGCTCGACGGGGTCGCCTCGCTCGTTTCCGATGTGAGGTCGCACGGCGCGACGGCAGTGGTCGTGTCGCTCGGCGTCGACGCTGCCATCAACGACCCCGAGAGCCCGCTGCAGATCACCGACGTCGGCTACCGGACGGCGGGCGAGCAGATCGCGGCCCTCGGACTTCCGACCGTGGCCGTCCAAGAGGGCGGCTACCACCTTCCCTCACTCGGTGGATTGGTGGTCGCGACGATCACCGGCCTGGAGAGCCGAGGGTGAGGGCATCGTCAGTGGTCACGGGGGTCATGACCGTTGCCTTGGTCGCCGTTCTACCGTCAGTCGCATCCCACCGGCCACCGGCTGGTCGTCAAGCTCGTCACTCCGGATCGCCGCTCGACTCCACGCGTACCTACGCGGTTGCGCTCTACGGTCTGCGTGCCACCGACGGTCGCTCGATCGCCGACATACGGGTGGGGTTCCGTACCGCCAGCTGACCACGGTCACCAGGGGATCGGCTGACGGTCCTCCCACAGCAGGCCGGTCTCCGCGCCGTCGCGCGACCGGGTCGCCAGCCACACGATGGTGTCGGCCCCCTCCTCGGCCGAGCGGGGCGCGTCCGGCCCGCCCATGTCGGTGCGGCAGTGGGCCGGGCACATGGCGTCGACCAATAGTCCGCGGCGTCCGAACCCAGTTTCGGCAGCGAGGTTGCGGGTCAGCCCGTTGAGCGCTGTCTTGCTGACGCGATACGGCGCCAGGCCACCGGCCAGACCCGGTCCGGTGAAGCGACCCACGCAGGCCGAGACATTGATCACCCGACCACGGCGTCGATCGACCATCTCCGGGACGAACCGTCCGATCGTGTGAACCGGTCCGAGCAGATTGACGTCGAGCACTCGGCGCCACTCGTCAGGAGTGGTTCGGAGCGTCTTGGACATGCGCTCGCTCATGACCCCGGCCGCGTTGACCAGCACATCGATCGGCCCCAGGTCGGCAATGTCTGAACCGAGACGCGCGACGGATGCTGCGTCGCCGACGTCACATGCGTGGCCCACGACCTCCCGGCCGGGCGCGACCAGCTCGGCCACCGCCTCCTCGACCCGCTCACGGTGTCTGCCCACGATGACCACCCAGAAGCCGCGCTCTGCCAGGGCCGCCGCGGCCGCCTTGCCGATCCCACGACTACCACCGGTGACGAGGGCGATTTCTGAGCGATCCATGCCTCCACCGTCAGCGACGAAAGACCTCCGCGCAAGCGCAGAGGACGTCCGACCCGCTGACTGCGGGTGAACGGGGATACCCTGGCTGACGAGACGACGACGCCGGTGAGGGGTAGCAGCGCGAGGATGACCACCCAGCAGCAGTCCGCATCCACTGAGTTCGGTCCCAACCAATGGCTCGTCGACGAGCTCTACCAGCAGTACCTCGCCGACCCAGGGTCGGTCGATCCAGCGTGGCACGGCTTCTTCGAGGACTACCGGCCCAGCGAAGGTTCGGGGGGGCCGTCGTCGATTCCCACGCCGCCTGCCGACGCCGCGGCCGTCCACCTCGAACCTGCCCCAGCTCCCCCGCCGCCCGCCACCCCACCGCCCGCACCGCCCACGGCGCCAACCAAGGTCGCCGAGGATGTCGACACCCAGGTGCTGCGCGGCCCCGCTGCTCGCGTCGTGACCAACATGGAGGCCTCGCTCGCGGTGCCGACCGCCACCAGCGTGCGAGCCATCCCCGCAAAGCTGTTGATCGACAACCGAACGGTGATCAACAACCACCTTCGGCGAAGTCGTGGCGGCAAGGTGTCGTTCACACACCTCATCGCGTGGGCCACGGTTCAGGCGTTGAAGGCCATGCCCGAGATGAACGCCAGCTTCGCTGAGCTCGACGGCAAACCGGTGATTGCTCGCCCCGACTACATCAACCTCGGCCTGGCCATCGACCTCGCCAAGCCTGACGGAACCCGACAGCTGCTGGTCCCGGCCGTCAAGGCCGCAGGGCGGATGGACTTCACCAGCTTTTGGTCGGCCTACGAAGACCTCGTCCGCAGGGCCAGGGGCGGCAAGCTCGGCGTCGACGACTTCGTGGGCACCACGATCAGTCTCACAAACCCAGGCACCATCGGCACCGGACACTCCGTCCCGCGTCTGATGCAGGGCCAGGGCGCCATCATCGGCGTGGGCGCGCTCGAGTACCCGGCCGAGTACCAGGGCGCGTCCCCTGAGACGTTGGCCCGACTCGCCGTCAGCAAGACCTTGACCCTCACCTCCACCTACGACCACCGGGTCATCCAGGGCGCCCAGTCCGGTGAGTTCCTCAAGCGCATCCACGCCCTGCTGCTCGGCGACGAGAACTTCTACGACGGCGTCTTCGCCGCGTTGCGGATTCCGTACGAGCCGATCCGCTGGGTCTCTGACATCACCGCGTCGCACGAGGACGACGTCAACAAGACCGCGCGCGTGCAAGAGCTGATTCACGCCTACCGGGTGCGTGGCCACCTGATGGCCGACACCGACCCTCTCGAGTACGAGCAGCGCCGCCACCCCGACCTCGACCTGGTCAACCACGGCCTGACGTTGTGGGATCTCGACCGCGAGTTCGCCACAGGCGGGTTCGGGGGCGAGCCGCTGATGACGTTGCGCCACATCCTTGGGGTGCTGCGCGACTCGTACTCGCGGACCCTCGGCATCGAGTACATGCACATCCAGGACCCCGAGCAGCGCCAGTGGATCCAGGCACGCTTCGAGCGGCCGCACCAGCGTCCGACGGCCAAGGAGCAGCTGCACATCCTGCGGCGTCTCAACGCCGCAGAGGCCTTTGAAGCGTTCCTGCAGACCAAATACGTCGGGCAGAAGCGCTTCTCGCTCGAGGGCAGCGAGTCGGTCATCCCCCTCATCGACGAGCTGATCACCTCAGCCGCCCAGGACGGACTCGACGAGGTCGCGATCGGCATGCCGCACCGCGGACGCCTCAACGTGCTCGCGAACATCGTCGGCAAGTCGTACGGCCAGATCTTCCGTGAGTTCGAGGGGAACCTCGACCTCGAGGCGGTCCAGGGATCAGGCGACGTCAAGTACCACCTGGGTGCCGAAGGAACGTTCTCCGCGCCGGACGGCTCCACCATCGACGTGTCACTAGTCTCCAACCCCAGCCACCTCGAGGCAGTCAGCCCC
The DNA here is from genome assembly GCA_024644435.1 of Actinomycetes bacterium. Taxonomy (GTDB): domain Bacteria; phylum Actinomycetota; class Actinomycetes; order JAHEKZ01; family JAHEKZ01; genus JAHEKZ01. The sequence continues at coordinate 11,847 of JAHEKZ010000017.1, forward strand.
GTCCTCGAGGGGTTCGTCCGCGGCAAGCAAGACCTCCTGGGCCTGGGAGAGTCGGGCTTCACCGTTCTTCCCGTCCTGATGCACGGCGATGCCGCCTTCGCCGGACAGGGCGTCGTCGCTGAGACACTCGAGCTCTCGCAACTGCGCGGCTACCGGACCGGCGGCACTGTCCATGTCGTCGTCAACAACCAGGTGGGGTTCACGACCGCCCCCGCCGCCGCGCGTTCCAGTGTGTACGCCACTGACGTCGCGCGCGCCGTGCAGGCGCCTATCTTCCATGTCAACGGAGACGACCCCGAAGCGGTCGTCCGGGTGGCACAAGAAGCCTTCGAGTTCCGCAAGGCTTTCAAGAAGGACGTCGTCATCGACCTCGTCTGCTACCGCAGGCGCGGACACAACGAAGCAGATGATCCTTCGCTCACCCAGCCGCTCATGTACAACCTGATCGACGCCAAGCGCTCCACTCGCAAGCTCTACACCGAGGCGCTCATCGGACGCGGTGACATCACGGTGGAAGAGGCCGAGGGTGCGCTGCGCGACTACCAGGAGCAGCTCGAGAAGGTCTTCCGCGAGACGCGTGAGGCTGCCGAGAGCATGGATGAGACGGTCGAGCCGCCCACCGAGGTCGAGCAGCGGGGCGAGGTCACCCTGGCGCCCCAGACTCCCGAACGCGACGTCGTCACCGCCGTCTCACCAGACGCGATCGACCGTGTGGTCCAGACCCAGCTGCAGCTGCCCGACGGCTTCACGGTCCACCCCAGGCTCGCCCCTCAGCTTCAGCGCCGAGCCAACATGGTCCAGGACGCCACCATCGACTGGGCAATGGGTGAGACCCTGGCCATCGGGTCACTTCTTACCGACGGGATCTCGGTGCGGCTGGCCGGCCAGGACTCGCGACGCGGCACGTTCGGCCAGCGCCACATGGTCATCATCGACCGTGAGACGGGCTGGGCCTACAAGCCACTCAAACGGTGCTACGAGAAGGGCGCCAAGCTCTACGTCTACGACTCTCCCTTGTCGGAGTTCGCCTCGATGGGGTTTGAGTACGGCTACAGCATCGCGCGCCCCGACTCACTCGTCATGTGGGAGGCGCAGTTCGGCGACTTCGCCAACGGCGCGCAGACCATCATCGACGAGTTCCTGGCCCCCGGCGAGCAGAAGTGGGGGCAGCAGTCCGGGCTGGTGCTGCTTCTGCCCCACGGGCACGAAGGCCAGGGGCCCGACCACTCGTCCGCGCGGATCGAGCGGTTCCTGCAGCTGTGCGCGCAGGACAACATGACGATTGCCAACCTGACGACTCCGGCGAACTACTTCCACCTGCTCCGGTGGCAGGCGCTGTCACCTGTCCGGCGTCCGTTGGTGGTCTTTACTCCGAAGTCGATGCTGCGTCTCAAGGCGAGCGCCTCGGCGGCAACCGACTTCACATCGGGCCACTTCAACCCGGTCTTCCCCGACGTCACCGTCGAGTCCGACGACGTTCGTCGCGTCCTGCTCTGCAGCGGCAAGGTGTACTACGACCTGCTGAAGCACCGCCAGGAGAGCGGCCAGACCGACACCGCCATCGTCCGTGTCGAGCGGCTCTACCCGCTACCGACCAACGAGACGTTCCGGGCGATCGCCAAGTACGGCCACGCCGAGCTCCGCTGGGTGCAGGAGGAGCCGGCCAACCAGGGCGCCTGGCCGTTCATGGGGCTCGCCCTCACCGAGGCACTGGGCCAGGCGATCCGCCCGATCACCCGACCGGCGAGCTCGTCACCGGCCACCGGATCGGCACACGCCCACGAGCGCGAACAGCGCGAACTGGTCGAGCGCGCCTTCTCGGCCTCCTAGGACCGCGCGTGTACTTCACGGACCGAGGAATCGAAGAGCTCATCGCCAGGCGCGGCACCGAGCAGGTCTCGCTCGCCTGGCTCGCCGAGCAGCTACAGGTCTTTGTCGACCTGAACCCGGACTTCGAGGTGCCGGTCGAGCGTCTGGCCACCTGGCTGGCCCGTATCGACGACGAGGATTGACTCGACGAAGCTGTGGCCAGGAGGCAAATTCGCGGGCAATCTTCCGGTCAGATACACTCAGAGCCGCAGAATCGCCGCTTCAACAACCCCTTGAAGACCGATTCTCCGCCCACCCCTGAGGAGCCATCGTGACCGTCGTTCGCCCCGCATCCGTCCGCGTCCTCGTCGATGAGGCTCACCAGCAGGCCTGGTCCATCCGACCAGACGTCGCGGCCACCATGCAGCCGGCTCATCCCGGCGACAGCTCGTACGCGAAGGCGGCTCAGCTGCTTCGGCGTCGCGACTTCGTCGTCGAGCCACTGGTCGACGGCCGGCTCACAGCAGAGGTGCTGACCGGCATCTCGGTCCTGGTCCTCCCCCACGCCAGTGACCCCAAGTTCGAGGCGACGACCGGTGTCGGCTCCGCCAGGTACGACGACGCCGAGATCGCCGCAATCCGCACGTTCGTGGAGGCGGGAGGCGGGCTCGTGATTCTCGCCGAGTCCGAGCAGGACAAGTACGACAGCAACCTCGCGCTCATCGCTGCCGGCTTCGGTATCACCGTTGAGCACAGCACCGTTCAGGACTACCAGAAGCACCACCAGGCACCGAGCTGGATCTCCTCCCAGCTCAGCCCGGGTCATCCGGTCCTGTCCGACGTCGACGAGCTGGTCTTCTACCGCGCCGGTTCGCTCTCGCCGGACAACCACGCCACCGTGCTGGCTCGGTCCAGCGCGACCGCAGCCCCCGCGTCCGCTCCTTTGCTCGCGGCAACGACCGCCGGGAACGGGCGCATCGTCGTGGCTGCCGACTCCGACCTGTTCGGCGACGACTGCATCGACTCCTTCGACCACGCCCAGCTCTGGACGAACCTCGTCTACTGGACCGCGCTGCCCACCTTCGCGTCGCAGGTCGACCGCCCCGCTTCCGCAGCGGCTGACGACCCCCACTGGATCGAGCTGAAGGCAGCCACCGAAGAGCTCCGCGAGCTGCAGGCGGCCGATGCCACCATCGATCTCGCGCAGACACCTGTCGCGGACGTGCGAGCACTCACCGGTCGGATCAGCTCAGCCCTCACCGGGCTCGCCCCGCTCTTCCCCCACCAGGCCGAGTACCTGCGACAGGCAGCGAGCGACCTCGACACCTGGGTCGTCGACGGCTGCGGCAAGCCCAACTTCGGGCCGGCCCTGACCCTCTTCCGTCCCGAGCAGCAGCGCGCTGACGGCGTCGAGCACCTGGCGTTCTTCCCCATGTACACGCCCAACGGCTCACTGGACGTCCGGTTCGAGGCCTTGATCGTCCGCGTGCCGTGGCCGACCTGGATCGCTGAGCTCGAGTCGACCGAGTTCGCCAACGACAAGTTCGTCCCGGTGCACCTGGTCGACAACACGTCCGGCTACGACAGCGAGTGCGCGGTGTTCTTCCCCGAGACCATCAGCGTCATCGGCGCGGCCGCGAATACCTTCGGTGGCATCTTCTGCGACCGCGAGGCTGCTCGGTACCAGCGAGTCGTCGGCGAAGCAGTGCAGATCACCGGACTCGACCTACCCCCCGCCGTCGCCGCCCTGCTGGCGAGCGAGCCGATGACCCGCGACATGTTCGAGCTATGGGATCTCATCCACGACCGGGCACACAGCCACGGCGAGCTTCCGTTCGACCCGTTCATGATTCGTCAGCGCCTCCCCTTCTGGATGTACTCGCTGGAAGAGCTGCGCTGCGACCTCACCGCCTTCCACCAGGCAGGAGAGCTGGCTGAGGAGTTCCCCTTCGCCGAGTACGTGCAGTACGGCGTCCTCTTCGACCGGCTCTTCCGCTTCCCGCTCACGGGCGGACGCGTGCGCAACTATGACGGCCTCGCTGGGCAGATCCTCTTCGGGTACCTGCACGGAGACGGCGTGCTCACCTGGCGCAACAACACCCTCACGATCGACTGGAACCGGTTGCCTGGGGCCGTTGACGCGCTGCGCCTGGAAATCGAGGCGTTGTACCGCACCGGAATCAGCAGCTCAAAGGTGCGCTACTGGATCGCCGCGCACGACCTCGTGAGCACGTACGTCCAGCCGAACCTCGGCTCGCAGTGGACGCCTGAGGCCAGAGCCGGACGCGACGAGGCCGACCACAAGGCGTGGGTGAACCTGGTCAACTCCGACGAGTTCCCGCTGAGCATGTTCTACCAATCCCTTGGTGCGAAGCTTCTCCCCACGATCGAGGCCACCGGGAAGGTGGCCGCGTGAGCTCCCTCGCCGGCCGCCGCGTCCTCGTAACCGGTGCAGCTGGGGGGCTGGGCCCGACGGTCGTGGCGGCGGCCTCGGCCGCTGGCGCTCGTCTGGTGCTCGTCGACGTCGTCCAGGAGCGCCTCGACGCTCTTGCCGCTGACCACGGTTCAGCAGTCGAGAGCACCCACGTGGTCGACCTGCTCGACCCCGATGCCTGCATCGAGTTCGCAGCCCAGGTGACGGCGACCGCGCCGATCGACGCGCTCTGGCACCTCGTCGGCGGCTGGCGGGGCGGGGTGCCCCTGCAAGAGCAGTCACTGGACGACTGGGAGTGGCTGCATAACCTGCTCGTCCGCACCACCGTGCACGTTGCGCGCGCCTTTGCCGAGCCGCTCCAGACATCCGAGCAGGGCAGGTTCGCGATCATCTCGGCCAAAGAGGCTCAGGCACCCACCAGCAAGAACGCCGCATACGCCACCGCCAAAGCCGCGTCAGAGGCCGTCGTACTGGCTCTCGCGAACGGCTTCAAGGGCTCAACGGCGACCGCGAACATCGTGGTCGTTCCCGCCATCTTGACGCCAGCAATGCGCGAGAAGAACCCCGACAAGGACTGGGGCGCCTTCGTCCCGGCCGAGCAGATCGCCGATGCCCTGGTGTACCTGTCGTCCCCGGCAGGCGCAAAGATGAACGGGCAACGTATCCGCCTCTACTCCGGAGGGCCCTCGTGAGCCACCGCGGCTTCGCCAGTGACAACTACGCCGGCGTCCACCCCGACGTTCTCGCCAAGATGGCCGAGGTGAACGTGGGCCACGTGGTGTCGTACGGCGAGGATCCCTACACCGCTGAGGCAGTCGAGCGGTTCAGGTCTCTGCTCGGCGAGCAGGTCGAGGTCTTCTTCGTCTTCAACGGCACCGGCGCCAACGTCACCGCGCTTCAGTCCATGCTGCGTCCGTGGCAAAACGTGATCTGCACCCAGAATGCGCACATCAACTGGGACGAGTGCGGCGCGCCCGAGCGGTTTCTCGGAAGCAAGTTGTGGGACATTCCGACGCCGGACGGGAAGCTCACTCCGACGATGATTCGCGACGCGTACATCGGACGCGGCGACGTCCACCACGTGCAGCCCACTGTCGTGTCGATCACCCAGTCCACCGAGCTCGGAACTCTCTACTCCGTCGACGAGGTGAAGGCGATCGCCGCCACCACCCACGAGCTCGACATGTACTTGCACATGGATGGCGCCCGCATCTCGAATGCCGCCGTCTCACTGGGGGTCGAGATCCGCGAGGTCACTGCAGACGCCGGCGTCGACGTGCTGTCCTTCGGGGGCACGAAGAACGGACTCATGGGTGGCGAGGCAGTGGTGTTCTTCAAGCCCGAGCTGGCCGAGAGTACGCCCTTCATCCGCAAGCAAGGGATGCAGCTGTCGAGCAAGATGCGCTTCACCTCCGCCCAGTTCCTCGCACTCTTCGAGAACGACTTGTGGCGTCACAATGCTGCCCATGCCAATGCGATGGCCCAGCGCCTGCACGATGCCGTCGTCGACATCCCCGGCGTGACCATCACGCAGCGCGTGCAGGCCAACGGCGTGTTCGCGATCCTCCCCCAGCAAGCCATTCCCAAGCTCCAGGCGGCCTACCCGTTCTATGCCTGGGATGAGGCCCGCAACGAGGTCCGGTGGATGTGTTCGTGGGACACGACCGAGGAAGACATCGACTCGTTCTCCCGATTGGTTGCCGAGGTCGTTCCGGCGTCGCTGTGACGACGGACGAGGCGCCTCCTGGCGCGGTGGCCGCCGAGCAGATGGGCTTGCCGCACCGTGTCATCCAGCACGGCCCGGTGCGCAGCCTTGCCGAGGCAGCCGCCGCCCGCGGCGTCCCGCCCGCCGACGTCGTCAAGACCATGGTCGTGCGTCGCGGTGAAGGCGACTTCGTCTTCGTGCTCGTCCCCGGCGACCGGGTGATCAGCTGGCCCAAGCTCCGCGCACTCCTTGGCGTCAACCGCCTCTCGATGCCGGACGCCGACGAAGCTCTCTCAGTTACCGGCTACCCACGGGGAACGATCACGCCGTTCGGTGCACAGAGCGCCCTACCGGTCATCGCCGACGAACGGCTGGCGGGGCGGGCCATCACACTGGGGGCGGGCGTCAACAACACCGCCATCGCGCTCGACGCCGACCGGGCCCTGACCGCGCTCGATGCGCAGATCGCCGACGTCACCGAGCCGGAGTAGCTGACGTCAGCGATGAGGCCGCAGCACGCCGCCCTCGCGGGCAGCCTTGGCAACCGCTTCAGCAACCGACGGTGAGACCCGTTGGTCGAAGACGCTCGGAATCACGTGATCGGTGGCCACGTCGTCACCGACCACGTCCGCCAGTGCCTTGGCTGCCGCCAGCTTCATGCCTTTGGTGATCTGCGTCGCCCCGACCTCGAGGGCGCCCTTGAAGATGCCGGGGAAGGCCAGCACATTGTTGATCTGGTTCGGATAGTCGCTGCGGCCGGTGGCCACCACCTTGGCGTACTTCGCGGCCATGGCCGGGTCTACTTCGGGGTCGGGGTTGGCCAGGGCGAAGACCATCGCATCCGGCGACATCGAGGCGACTGCCTCTTCGGCGATGGTCCCGCCGGAGACTCCGATGAAGACGTCGGCACCACGCATGGCACCCTCAATCGATCCCGTGAGCGCTGATGAGTTGGTCGCTCCAGCAATCCGTTCCTTCATACCGACGAGGTCATCACGTCCCGAGTGGATGATGCCCTTGCGGTCGCCCACGGCGATGTCGCCGATGCCTGCCTCGAGCAGGATCTTCGTCACCGCCACCCCGGCGGCGCCGGCCCCCGAGACGACGACGCGCAGATCGGAGAGCGGTCGCTCGATCAGCCGGGTCGCGTTCTCGAGCGCAGCCAGCACCACGATGGCGGTGCCGTGTTGGTCGTCGTGGAACACCGGAATGTCGAGCCGTTCCTGCAAGGTCTTCTCGATCTCGAAGCAGCGTGGGGCGCTGATGTCCTCGAGGTTGATCCCGCCGAAACTGGGCGCCAGACGCACGACCGTCTCGACGATCTCGTCGACGTCGGTGGTGTCGAGCACGATCGGCACGGCGTCGACCCCGCCGAAGTCCTTGAAGAGGAGCGCCTTGCCTTCCATCACAGGCAGCGCCGCCAGGGGGCCGATGTCGCCGAGGCCCAAGACGGCGGTGCCGTCCGACACCACCGCTACGACGTGCGACCGCCACGTGTAGGTGTCGGCCAGCCCCGGGTCCGCCGCGATCGCCTCGCACACCTTGGCCACACCCGGGGTGTACGCGAGGGAGAGCCCTTCGGCGTCGCGCACCTTGGCCGTCGAACGGATTTCGATCTTCCCTCCGCGGTGAAGGGCGAAGACAGGATCAACGGACAGATCTGAGGCAGTCACGAGGCACGCTTTCAAAGAGGTCGAACCGAGGGCTCATCGTGTCACACGGTCGGAGGTGCCTGAATCCGTCGCACGGGCCATAGTCGGCGTACAACGCAGGCGACCACGTCGTGTCGTGGGATCGCACCGACGGCCCATGAGTCCACGCCTTCCCGCGGGTTGTCACGCTCGACCCACCACCCCTCGTCGTCGAGGCGAACGGCGCGCTTGACCGAGAGCCCTTCTCTGCCCGGCAGTCGAACCACGACGAGAGATCCTGGACGCGCACTTTTCCCTACGCGCACCAGCAGCAGGTCGCCGTCGCGCAGAGTCGGCTCCATCGAACGCCCACGGACGCGCACCACGCCGTGTCCAGCGACGACGAGCCCAAGGTCGCGGTCTGAGGGGGATCTGCGTGCCTTGGGCATGGGGGGTAGTGTCGCTGACATCCCAGACCTGCGTCGAAAGGACTCCCCCATGGCTCTCCGGCTCATCGCCGAGGTCAGTGCCCACTGCGACCTGCCGTGCGGCGTCTACGACCCTGCCCAGGCCAAGATCGAGGCAGAGTCGGTGAAGGCGTGCATGCAGAAGTACCACGGCAGCGACGACGCCGACTTCAAGGCGCGCGCCATCTCCATCAAGGAAGAGCGCTCGAACATGGTCAAGGAGCACCTGTGGGTGCTCTGGACCGACTACTTCAAGCCACCGCACTTCGAGAAGTACCCACAGCTGAACAGCCTCTTCAACGAGGCCACCAAGCTGGCCGGAGCGGGTGGCACCAAGGGCAGCACCGACGTGGCCGTCGCCGACGAGCTGCTCGGCAAGATCGACGAGATCTCGGCGATCTTCTGGGAGACCAAGAAGGCCTGACGCCACTGACATCGCCATGACTGCCGCAGGGCGGGCCTCGACATCGTCGAGCCCGCCCTGCGTCATGATCTGAGGATGAGCACCTACCGGATTCGTGGAGCCCAGCCGGACGACGTCCCCGAGATCTTCGCGATGGTCTGCGAGCTGGCCGAGTACGAGAAGGCTCGCCACGAGGTGCAGTCGAGCGAGGACCTGTTCTCGGAGGCGCTCTTCTGCGATGAACCGGCAGTGTGGTGCTCGATTCTGGAACACCACGGCGATGACGATCCCCGAATAGACTCCCCCGACTGGGAGATCGCCGGCATGGCGATCTGGTTCCGCAACTTCTTTACCTGGACCGCCAAGCACTCGATCTACCTCGACGACCTGTATGTGCGCGAGCGGTACCGGGGTCTTGGATATGGCAAAGCGCTGCTGCAGCACCTGGCGCAGATCTGCGTCGAGCGCGGGTACCCGCGCCTCGACTGGTGGGTGCTCGACTGGAATCCGGCTGTCGACTTCTACAAGCGAATCGGCGCCATCTCCATGGATGACTGGACCGTGAACCGGCTGACCGGGCCGGCCCTCGAACGACTGGCCCTGGGCCGCTTCGACGACACCGGCGACCCAGAAGCCGTCTAATCGCGCTGTCCGGATCCGGCTCACGATGGTGCAGCGTTTTGCGGTGTGGTGGCGCCGAAGAGTGCTGCAACATCCCCTACAGGACGGCGTCAGGAGTTGGCGTAGATCAGGTGCTCGCGGACCTCGCGGCTGAAGAGCAGCCGCAGGACGACGACCGCCCCGATGATCACCAGACCCCAGACGACGCGGGCGACCGGCGCGGCCGCCCCGAAGAACGTGAGGCCCGCGATGCCGAAGAGCCCCTGCGTGAACAGGATCGGTGTGAACGCCCAACGACGTCCGGCCACGACCCCCCGCGACACCAGGAACAGCCCGGCGCTCCACAGCCCCAGCACCACCGCGACGAACCAGACCGCTCCCCACTCGGCGTCCTCGCCGCGTGCCGCGGAGGTGACGTCGGCGACGATGAATCCGACCATCAGCAGCGCCTCGACCATCACCGCAACCGACAGCAGGCGCACCGGCGCGGGCAACTGCCGGTAGCCCTCGATCGAGGAGTCGTCGGTGGTCACGGGCGGAGCGTATCCGCAGGCGTAGGGTGACGCCCATGCAGCGGGCCAGACTCATCGTGAACCCCGGGGCTACCTCCACCAGCCCACGTGCCCGCGATGTCCTCATCCAGGCTCTCGGCTCCCAGATGTCGCTCGAAGTCGCCGAGACCAAGGCCCGCGGCCACGCCGCCGAGCTCGCCTTCGACGCCGCACACTCCGGATTCGACCTGCTGCTGGTCCTCGGCGGCGACGGGACGGTGAACGAGGTCGTCAACGGGATGCTCGCCGACGGCGTCGAGGTCGACGCACCAACCCTGGCCGTCGTCCCCGGAGGCAGCACCAACGTCTTCGCCAGAGCCTTGGGCATGCCCGACGACCGCGTGGAGGCGACCGGTTACCTGCTCGAGCTGTTGAGAGCCGGCGCCAAACGCACGATCGGCCTGGGCCGCGCCGACCAGCGGTGGTTCACCTTCACGGCCGGTCTCGGTCTGGACGCCGACGTCGTGGCCCAGGTGGAGCGCAAGCGCGCATCCGGGCGCCGCTCCAGCCACGCGCTCTACGTGCGGACCGCGCTGCGCTCGGCCGCCCGGCGCTCCGCACATCACAGCCCACCCCTGCGGCTGTCCGACCTCGACGAGCCGGTGGACAGTCCGGTCGGCATGGTCCTGGTGGGCAACACCTCTCCGTGGACCTACCTCGGCCGGTTCCCGGTCGACCCCTTCCCCGGGGCCTCCTTCGACATCGGCCTCGACCTGCTCGCCCTGCAGCACGTCGACCTGCGCCGCACCCTGCGCCTGGCTCGCCAATCGCTCAGCTCTCGAGATCGACCGCCGTCCGGCGACGGTGTCGTCCACCGCCACGACCTGGCCCAGCTCACCGTCACCGCTGACGAACCGGTCGCCTTCCAGGTCGACGGTGACTACCTGGGCGAGCGCTCGTCGGTGGCCTTCGAGGCGGTTCCGAAGGCGCTGCACGTCGTCGCCTAGCCCTACCAGGACGTCATCCCGGGCCGTGACCTGGGCCGATGTGACGCATCTGACATAACGGCGACCCAATCCACATCGTGATCGTCTTGTGATCCGACCCGCCATCTGTAAGGGTGGATCAGGCCGCTTCGTCTCCGACCCCCCGAGTGACGAGCGGAGTGGTGCGACGCCCGGTGCAAGCCCTCCGGCGGCCGCCCCCGGTGACCTGCAAGGAGTGTGTATCCGCATGGACTGGCGCCACCGTGCCGCCTGCCGTGACGAAGACCCCGAACTCTTCTTCCCCATCGGCAACACCGGCCCCGCGTTGCTGCAGGTCGAAGAGGCCAAGGCTGTCTGCCGACGCTGCGAGATGATCGAGCCCTGCCTGGCGTGGGCTCTTGAGACCGGTCAGGACGCCGGCGTCTGGGGCGGACTCTCCGAGGACGAGCGCCGCGCCATGAAGCGCCGCAACCGCATGCGCACCAACGTCTGACTTGACCGCACCGCTCGCCGTCCGCCCCGCCCTGACTGGCGAGTACGAGGCGATCGGACAGCTCACCGCTCACGCCTACGCGCCGGTGCTGAGCTTCGGCACCACCGACCCCTACATCAGGACCCTCCAGGACGCCGCAGGACGCGCTGAGAAGGCCGAGTTGTGGGCGGCGGTCTCCCAGGGCCAGTTGGCCGGCACCGTCACTGTGTGCCGCCCAGGTGGCCCGTACGCCGAGATCGCCTCCGGCCGCGAGCTCGAGGTGCGCATGCTCGCAGTCGACCCCACCCAGCAGAGAGCAGGCGTAGGGGCGGCCCTGATGTCGGCGGTCCACGCCACCGCAGCAGCCGAGGGCTTTCGCGCCGTGGTCCTGTCGGTGATCGACTCCAACGCGGGTGCCCGGCGCTTCTACGCCTCGCTCGGCTACGAACGCGATCCCGAGCGCGACTGGCAGCCGCTACCGGACGTCACCCTCCAGGTCTGGCGCAGAGCCCTCAGCTAGGCGCTCCTGCGGAATGTCCGGCGATAGGCCTGCGGTGTGGTGCTCCGCTGCCTGACGAAGTGGTGCCGCAGCAATGTGGCCGAGCTGAACCCCGAAAGGGACGCCACTCGCTCGATCGGCTCGTCGGTCTGCTCCAGCAGCCGCTCGGCATGACGAACCCGCTGGCTGGTGATCCAGGCGTGAGGTGTCGTGCCGGTCTCTGATCGGAACCGGCGGGCGAACGTGCGCGGTGACATGTGAGCACGCGCGGCAAGCTCGTCGACCGAGACCTCGTCGTGCAGGTTCTCAGCCATCCAGTCGAGCAACGGCCCCAGCGTGGCCACGTCGGTCTCGGGAACGGGCCGTTCGACGAACTGTGCCTGGCCCCCCTCACGGAAGGAGGGAACCACCATCCGGCGGGCGATGCCGTTGGCGGCCGCCGCGCCCAGCTCTTTGCGCACCACATGCAGGCAGCAGTCGATCCCAGCCGCGGTTCCTGCGCTCGTGATGACCGGGTCGGCATCGACGTAGAGCACGTCGCACGTGATCTGGGCGCTCGGGTATCGCGCGGCCAGCTCGTCGACGTGGAACCAGTGCGTCGTGCATGGTCGGCCGTCCAGCAGCCCTGCCGCTCCCAGCGTGAAGGCACCACTGCACACGCTCAGCACCTTCGCGCCGCGGTCGACGGTGCTCCTCAACAAGTCGATGACGGCCGGGCTCGTCGGCAGATCGGGGAGCGACGCAGGCACGCAGACCAGATCGGCGGTCGATGCTGCCTGCAGGTCGTCGGTTCCCGAGACCGTGAAGCCGATCGACGATGTGACCGGTGCCCCTCCCTCGGACACGACGGAGAAGTCGAAGGCGGGCAAGCCGACGTCGCTGCGGTCGATCCCGAAGACCTCGCAGATCACGCCCAGCTCAAAAGGAGCGACACCGGGGAGCGCGAGCGCGGCCACTGACTGAAGCATGCCTGCAGTATGGCAGTAAATATGCGAAACGTGTCAAGAGTGCCACTGGTGGCAGTTATTCACTGAACCTAGAGTATCTGCCATGAACCAGTTCAGCCCCAGCCCCGCAGCCCTGGCGCTGCTCGCGGCCACCACACCGCGTCGGCGCCGCCGCTCCCCCCGAAAAGGACACTCATGGACCCGACACTGATCACCATGGCCCTCGTGGTCGTCGCACTGGCGTACGTACTGACCGCCACCTACCGCACCATCCGGCGGGACCGCCCGCAGACGCCACCAGGTGGCCCCACCGACTGGCGCGCGGAAGCCCTGGACTGGAACCGCCTCGGCATCCGCTGACCAGCACCAACCGCCGCACCCGCCCGCTGGCCCGACGACAGTCGGGTCAGCGGGTCGTTCGGGCCAGGAACCGCTCTCGGTCGACCAGCACCCGGGTGATCACCGCACGCCCGACGAGTCGGTCTCCGTCGTCGGTGGCGACCACCTCGAAGCGCAGCAGCCGCCCATCGAGGTGGTCGAGCCGCGCCGCCACCCGTACGGTCTCGCCGACCGGGCACGCGAGAAGGTGTTCAAGTTCCACCCGGGTTCCCACGGTGGTGTTGCCGTCAGGAAGCCCGGCGTCGGCCAGTGCGGCCATGCAGGCAGCTTCGGCCAGTGCCAGCAGACGAGGGGTGGCCAGAACCGACACGTCTCCACTGCCGACCGCTGTTGCGGTGTCGTCGTCACCAACGACGTGAACCACTGCAGCCTGTAATCCCAGCTCGAGCGCCATGGCGCCAGAGTAGGCCGGTCAGGCCACAAGCCCCAGTCGGCGCAGCTCGACGGTCAGGTCGTGCGGGCTGCTGGACGCGAGCATCGCGGCCTCCAGCGAGATGACGCCGTCGCGGATCAGCGAGACCAGGTGCTGGTCGAACGTCTGCATTCCGTAGTACGAGCCTTCGGCGATCAGCTGCGTGATCGTCCCGGTCTTCTCGGGGTCGGCGATGGCGTCGGCGATGCGGCCGGTGTTCACCAGCACCTCCATCGTCACGCACCTCCCGTACCCGTCAGAGCGCGAGACGAGGCGCTGGCACAAGATTCCTCGCAGCGACTCGGACAACGTCATGCGGATCTGCTTCTGCTCGTGCGGGGGGAAGAAGTCGATGATGCGGTTGACGGTCTCGGCAGCGTCCGTGGTGTGCAGCGTCGACATGACGAAGTGACCAGTCTCAGCAGCCGCCAGCGCCGCCTTGACAGTCTCGGAGTCACGCATCTCACCGACGAGGATGACGTCGGGGTCCTGCCGCATTCCGGCACGAAGAGCAGTGGCGAAGTCAGCGGTGTCGAGCTTGACCTCACGCTGGTTGATCATCGAGAGCTTGTCGAAGTGAAGAACCTCGATCGGGTCCTCGATCGTGACGACGTGAACTTCCTTGTTCTGGTTGATGTGGTCGATCATTCCCGCCAGGGTCGTCGTCTTGCCGGAGCCGGTCGGTCCGGTCACGAGGACGAGCCCGCGCGGCTCCATCGCCAGCGCCGACACCACCTGAGGCAGGCCGAGGTCGTCGAGCCCGATCGCTCCGACCGAGACGCGACGGAAGACAAGTCCTGCAGAGCCGCGAGCCCTGAAGGCGTTGACGCGGAACCGGCCGATGCCGGCCATCGAGTAGGCGAAGTCGGCCTCGTTGGTGGCGACGAACTCTTGCCAGAGGTCTGGGCGCTCGCGCAGCACCTCACGCACCATCGCCTCGGTGTCGGCGTTGGTGAGCGTCGGGGCTTGCAGCTTGCGGAGGCGGCCGTCGATCCGGACCCGGGGCGGCGAGCCGGTCTTGCAGTGCAGGTCAGATCCACCGATCTCGACCAGCGCCTTCAAGAAGGGCTCAACGGGCTGCGGTCCGGATGCTTCGGGTACGACGTCAGCGACAATGGGGTCGTCAGAACCCAGCGCCTGCTCGATGTCGATGTCAGAGGTCTCCACGAGGGAGGCTTCGACTCCACGGGGGGCGACCTTTAGGCCAGACAGGCTAGTCCTTCGGAGTCAGGACAGTTCGACGATGACGTCGCCTTCCTGCACGACGTCGCCTTCGGCAACTGACACCGTGGTCACGGTCCCTCCGTGCTCGGCGAGCACCGGGATCTCCATCTTCATGGACTCCATGATCACGACGGCTTGGCCCGGCTCCACCCGGTCACCGCTGGCAACCAGCAGGGAGAGGACGTTCGCCACCATTTCTGCCCGGATCTGCTCAGCCACGGGGCACATCCAACCACGTTGTGGCGCTCAGACGTCGACCAGCATCGTCCGCTCGACCACCCGGCTCATGATGTCGACCACCAGCGGGTCGTACTCGTCGGCCGCCCCCTCGCGAAGGCGGTCGAGTGCGTAGAGCCGGGTGACGCTCTCCATCGACCCTCCGGCGAAGTCGTCATAGGCGTTCGCGACGCGAATGATCCGACTGGCCACGGGGATGTTGGCGTCAAATGGCAGGCCCGGACGCCGGAACGGTTCAGTCTGCTGTTCGACGATGTGCGCCACCCGGTCCATGCCGCTCTGGCGGATGACCTCGGCGCCGTACGCCGCGATCCTGCGCTGCTCGTCCGGGGCGATAAGGGTGGTAGCACCGCTGGAGATCGGGTCGGTCAGCGACAGCTGGCCGATGTCGTGCATCAAGGCCGCGTACTTGAGGTCCTTGATGTCATCCTCCGACAGCCCCATCTCGTGGCCGACCGCCACCGACAGCTGAGCCACCCGCTGCGAGTGGCCGGTCTCGGTGTAGCCCCCTACCTCGGTGACCCGGGACAGCGCCTGGATGGTCTGGTCGTACGTCGCCCTGATGCTGGCGTACCGACGGAACGAGAACTGCGCGACCACCAAGGGCAAGGCGAACAGCGGCAGAGCCCAGTACCCCATCGCTCCGGCAGCCAGGGCGATCAGGACGCCGGTGGCACCGATCGCTGAGCCGATACCCAGGAGCGCCCCGAACTCGTCGCGCGCCGCGGACGTGAACGGGCTGTGCTCTCTGCCGGATCGAGCCAAGGCCGCGAGCAGAGCATCGACCAGGCCGCTGAAGAGCACGATCGCGAGCATGAATGCCGGCAGCTGCCACCCTCCGTCGGAGATCCCGTCGAGGTACCCGCTGGTGTAGAGCGGACGGAACAGCACGGCAGCGAAGCCAGCAATCAGCACCCGACGTGCCAGGGACTCCAGCCGGGGTGGTTGCCCGACCGCCATGTGCGGCACCGCTCCCACGAGGATCGCGATGGCGCTGACGGCTACGACCTGGAGAACACCGTAGGTCGTGGTGTCGCCGTCGACGCCACGGAAGTCACCGAGCAGGGCGTAGGCCAGCCCTCCCGCAGCGCCCAGTGGGGCGGCCGACCGGTCGCCGGGGAGGTTCACACGCACCAGCTCGCCGAGCGCGATCAGGGCTCCGAAGGCCAACGCGATCTGGGGCTGCAGCACCGGTTGCGTCGCCGTGGCAGCGATTCCAGCCACGGCGAGCAGCAGTCCCCCCGCGATGACGAGGACTGAGCCCCCGGAGAACTCGTCGATCCAGGTACGCCTCATGACCACCCTCCCCGACGAGTCACGTCACGGCGGTGCAGCAGACGCTGGTTGCGTCGCTCGGCCAGCTCGGCCTCAGCAGCGATCTGGGGGTCAGGTTCGGTGGGCAGGTTCGCAGCGGGGTCGTCGTGATCGAAGGATGGAGCACCGAGCTCAACGTCCACCTGTCGTTGCTCGGCCGGTGCCGCCACCGTCCATGGCTCGAGCTGCAGCGCGGCGATGAGCGCCTGCACCATGGTGGGATCGAACTGTGTGCCCGCGCAATTCTCTAGCTCGTGCAGGGCTTCGGAAATCTCACGAGCGCCACGGTACGAACGGGTCGAGGTCATCGAGTCGAACGCGTCGGCCACCGCGATGATGCGAGCGAACTCTGGGATGTCGCGACCGGCCAGCCCCAAGGGATAGCCACGGCCGTCAAGCCGCTCATGGTGGTGCATGATCCCGTTGTACGCCTCCTCGAGGAAGGCGATCCCGCGCACCATCTCGGTCCCGTTGCGCGGGTGCCGCTTGATGGCCGCGAACTCCATATCGCTCAGCGGTCCGGTCTTCTGCAGCACTCGGGTCGGCACCCCGAGCTTGCCGACGTCGTGCAGGATCCCGGCATAGCGCAACGCCTCGACGCGGTCGTCGCGCATCTTGAGGATGCGCGCGATCAGCACCGAGGCCCGCGAGACCCGCTCGCTGTGGCCGCGGGTGTAGTGGTCCTTGGTCTCGACCGCCTGCACCAGGGCGCGAATGGTCGACTCATAGGCTTCCCGCTGCTCGGCGTACTGGTTGAAAGCGCGGCGGGCGACCAGCAGAGGCAGCAGGACGAGCGCAGCGGCAAAACCCCCGCCGATCGACCAGAGAACCGCCATCAGCAGGCCCAGCAGTCCGTAGGCGAAGTACGGGCCCACCGAGGTCAGCACCATGCTGCGCCAGATGGTGCCCGGGTTGATCTGCTCCTGGAACGCCAAGATCCCCAGCATCAAAGCGGCGTTGATCCCGATCACCGCGATGATCGACACGACAATGGGGCCCAGAAGAGCTGCCTCGAACCCATCGGTCGGGACCGTCTGCATCGAGGTGCCGCCCATGGTCTCGTAGATCAGACCACCGGCCAGCCCCATCAGGACCCACTGCGCGTTGTTGAAGAGGATGCGCGAGAGGGCCTTGCGCCGGTCCAGCACGATCGCCGAGATCCCGACGAGGCAGGCAACGGACCAACCGCCGATCAGGTAGGCCGCGATCAGGATCGGCACGTTCGCCGACAGATCGACCTGCTGGGTCATCCGCGACTTCAGAAAGATCGACAGCACAAATATTGGAGCCAGCACAGCAAGAACGCGAAGGTGCTCACGATCTCCGGCGATCACCGCCAAGGCAGCCACCAGCGCAGCAAGAGCACCGGCCGTCACGACGGCCAGGTACACCTGCGCTACTGGGCGCAGTTGCTGCATGCGGACGACTCCTGGGGGAAGGTTGAGGGGGGATCGGGGACCGGCAGCGCAGTGACCCTAGTGCCACGACCAACCAGCACCGCTGGACAGGAAACGCTCAACCGCGGAAACAAGCTTGCTCATGTGTGGGAATCACCCCTTGCCTGTGATGTCACGCGCCCCGCTAGTGGCCCGTGCAGCATCCGCTCCGCTCAAGGTGTGTCATTCCCTGAAGGAACGACACGTGATTCTCAAGATCTTCAGCCAAATCGCTGCCGATCCCCGATCCACCCTCTTCAGTTGTCAGGCAGCCTTTCGCCTCCGGTACTCAGACGGACGCAAATTGCCACCGGTACGGAAGTGAAGGGTGTGACAGGTGTGAACGTCAAGGAGCGAGGGCTCGAGAGAGCGCGGTTTGGCCATACTTAGTCCGTTCGGACTAGGCCACCCGGTCATTACGGGCCATGTTCCACTCAATTGGAGCATGCCTCCCGAGACTCCCCCCCGGACGCTTCGACAGACGTCGTAGCCTGCCACCCGGGGAAGCACTTCTGCAGTGAGAGGGGGACCGTGAACACTGACGCTGGCCGCTTGGCTGCCTACGCCGACCTGGTGGCGGCCGTGCTCGACCTGCGGTCTCCGGGCCCGGCTCAAGAGTTCGATGACGCCCTCGCCCAGGCCGTCGAGAACGGGCAGTTGTCGGACGACGTTGCCAGGCAGCTGCGTTGGCTACAGCGTCAGTGCAGCCGAT
Organism: Actinomycetes bacterium; assembly: GCA_024644435.1. GTDB lineage: Bacteria > Actinomycetota > Actinomycetes > JAHEKZ01 > JAHEKZ01 > JAHEKZ01. The sequence goes on from JAHEKZ010000017.1 coordinate 30,046, forward strand.
CGATCGTCGAGCACGCCGAAGCCGTGCTGCCCGCGGCGCTGGTGGCGCTCGACCAGAGCCGCTCAGCCGGCGGAAGACACCCCGTCGACGAACAACCAGATGCCACGGCGAGCGCGTCCGGCGCTCGCGCAGTCCACGAGGACGAATCGGAGTACGACGAAGTCGACGATGACGAGCCGGCCGCCGTCGTCAACCTGCAGTCGCGCCGCCTGCTCGTAGCCGGCTTGCGCCCCCTCGCCAACCCGACGCCTCACCGAGGGACCCTGCCCTCGGTGCCAGCCGATCCCGGACTTTGACCACGCCATGACCCTGACCCGAGAGAGACTCACCTTCATGCCGAGCCTGCGACTGCTACCTGACCTTGAAGAGTCGATCCGTCAGATCCCTGGCGTCCGAGCAGTCAGCGTCGTGACGGATGCGCAGGCTCACCCCACCGAGATCCACGTCCTGGCGTCGCCCGGAAAGCCGGCCAAGCAGGTCGTACGAGACGTCCAGTCGCTGGCGATGGCCCAGTTCGACATCGACGTCGACCACCGGATCGTCAGCGTGGTGCAGATCGAGGACGAGCCGGTAGCCGGCGGCACAGACGACACCGTGATTGACCTCAGCGAGGCCGGGTCGGCAGGCGCTACCGAGGTCCTCGAGGAGGTCGAGGCCCAGGCTCGTCCGATGATCAGCGAGATCGGGGTCCGCAGCACCGGATCGGAGATCGAGGTCGAGGTGCGGCTCGAGTTCGACGGCGACACGTTCGTCGGCATCGAGCGTGGGGCGGCAGCGGCGAGCGCCCGGCCGCGCCTCGTGGCAGCCGCCACCATCAGCGCCCTCGACGAGCTGCTCGGGCTTCCGGCCGCCGTCGAGAGCGCGGCAGTCGTCGAGACCGGAACCCATGCGGTGGCGCTGGTCGTCATCACCATATCGGTGCCCCGCATCGGAGCGCAGTCGCTGGCCGGAAGTGCGGTAATCCGTGGCGATGAGACCGACGCGGTTGCCAGAGCCGTGCTCTCCGCCGTCAACCGCCGTTTGGGCTGACCCGCGCACTGTGCGACGATCGTTGAGCACGTCGTCCACGCGGCGTCAGACCCATCCAAGCGAGGAGTCACGATGAGTAAGCGCGCCCGCAAACGCCGCGACCGCAAGAAGAAGTCAGCGAACCACGGCAAGCGCCCCACCGCCTGACCATGACAGTCGGCCCCTTCGGGGGCTCAGCGACGGCCTCAGTCGCGGCGGTACTTGATGGTCATCTCGGTTCTGACGACCTCGAGTCGCTGAACGACCGATGCTCTCAGCGTGTCCGGAGCGGTCTCGCAGCAGCTCCTGGCGATCAGTGCTTTGACGTCTTGCTCGATCCCGTACTCACGCAGACACGGTGAGCACTCGTCGAGATGGTGCCGGATGTTGTGGATGACATCTTCGGTGAGTTCACCGTCGAGGTAGAGGTACACCGCCTCCACAACGTCGCTGCAGTCAAGCTCGTGCCCCTGCACGCCATGGTCGCTCATGAAGCATCCCCGCCGCTGGTGGCAGCCGCGAATCCGCGGTCTCGCGCGTACTCCTCGAGCATTCCCCGAAGCTGACGTCGGCCGCGGTGCAGCCGCGACATGACCGTTCCCACCGGTGTCTCCATGATCTCCGCGATCTCCTTGTAGGCGAATCCCTCGACATCGGCCAGGTACACAGCCATCCGGAACTCCTCCGACAGTGCAGCCAACGCGTCCTTCACGTCGGAGTCAGGTAGACGGTCGAGCGCCTCGACCTCAGCTGAGCGCAGTCCGCTCGAGGTGTGCGACTCAGCGCGCGCCAGCTGCCAGTCCTCGACCTCGTCGGCGCCGCTCTGCTGGGGCTCGCGCTGCTTCTTGCGGTACGAGTTGATGAACGTGTTCGTCAGAATCCGGTACAGCCACGCCTTGAGGTTCGTGCCGTCCTTGTACTGGTGGAAGGCAGCAAAAGCCTTTGCATACGTCTCTTGGACAAGATCTTCTGCGTCGCTCGGGTTGCGCGTCATGCGCAGGGCCGCACCGTAGAGCTGGTCGAGGAAGGGCAGGGCGTCGCGCTCAAACCTGGCGGCGCGCTGGTCAAAGGTCTCTGCCGGTGCTTCGTCTTCGCTCATTGGGCGCAAGGGTAGCGCGAGCGGCGTCAGCACGGTCATGGCTGTGACAACGCCGTCAGGAAGGCGGAAGATTCCCGCCGACCATCGACAAAGCCCAGCGGCGTAGACCCAAACCCACCGTTTCGTCGGCCTCGCCCTGGGTGATGGGCCCCTTCCGTGACACCCGCAGGGCGTGGTCGGCTCCAGCCACCTCGATCACGCTCAGCCGTTGGGAAGCCGACGCCGCTGCGTTCACCTCGTGCGGAGTGCCGAAAGCGTCTCGGTCACCCTGCACCACCACCGTGGGGAGTTCCGGCAGCTCATCAGCTCTCGACCGCTCGGGTCGCCCTGGCGGATGGAGCGGGAAGGCCAGGGCGATCACCCCGGCAGCACCCAAGGACAGGGCCGTTCGGCAGGCAACGCGTGCCCCGGTGCTTCGACCACCCACGATCAGCGGGCCGGATGACGGTGGCAGGACGGGTATGGCGGCGCTCCAGGCGGCGTCCACCTGCGCTGCCGGCGACGTGATCTTGCGCCCGGCCACCCGCCAGGGCTGTTCAAAGCGCGCCACCAGCAGCCCGGCGCCCACTAGTGCGGAGGTAGCCACCACAAGGTCAGGGGCGTCGACTCCGCCTCCGGCGCCGTGTCCCAGGGCCACCACCCCTCTTGGGCGGCGTCCCGGTCGGTCGAGGTGCCAGCGCCCGAGCCCGTGGGGCGTCGGAACGTCGAACGTGTCGGTCACGATCCAGCCGGCGGCCAGAAGCCGTCGTCGCCGACGGAGCCGGAGACCGCCTCCTCGAGCGGCAGTGGCTCGACCAGCTCGGGACCGTTGTTGCGCACGCTGTTGACCCGCACCGATACCGGATATGCCGACAGGGGTGAGATCTGCGCCGGAGACATGAGCTTCTCGACCACCTCCCGTTCGCCCACCCTCGGATCCAGCCACCTCTCCCAGTCCGATGCCGTAATCACGACGGGCATCCGGTCATGGATCCGACCTACGGAATCGGTGGCAGCGGTCGTGATGATCGTGGCGGTCAGCAGCCACGACTCAGGGTCATCAGGCTCTTTGGACTTGTCGTGCCACCACTCGTACAGACCGGCCATGGCGAGGCTGTGGCCGTCGGCCCGGTGGATGTAGAAGGGCTGCTTGACCGGCTTCCCACGCGACGTCAGCGGAACGTTCTCACCGGTGGGCGTGTACCACTCGTAGTACCCGTCAGCCGGCAGCAGACAACGTCGCTTCACGAAAGCTCGCCGGAACGCCGGCTTCTCGGCGACCGTCTCGGCACGCGCGTTGATCATCCGCGAGCCGATCGACCGATCCTTCGCCCAGGACGGCACCAGACCCCAGCGCAACGTGCGCAATTGGCGCTGGCCTGGTGCATCCTCCGCCGCGTCATCGGGGCGCTGCGAGAGAACGGCGTACACCTTCTTGGTCGGTGCCACATTGAAGTCAGCATGCAGGGGATGCTCGACCAATGACTCCTCTACCTCGAACTCCTCGACCAGCGCGTCGGGATCCTTCGCCGATGCATAGCGTCCACACATGAGTCGCACCCTAGGCTGAGGCAGTGAGCCGGCGCCACGATCAACTCGACGAGGACGACGTACGCGTTCGCCCTGGCAAGGGAAAGTCGCGAGCACGCAGCAAGATCCGGCCAGAGCACCAGGAAGCCAGCAAGGCGATGGTCATGGCCGTCGACCGGGGGCGGTTCACGGCGGTCCTCGACGACGACCCCGCACGGCTGGTCTACGCGGTGAAGGCGCGCGAAATTGGCCGCAAGGGCATCGTCGTGGGCGACCGGGTCGACATCGTCGGAGACCTCTCAGGTGGTGCCGACGCACTGGCTCGGATCGTGCGGCGTCAGCCCCGCAGCACCGTTCTTCGCCGATCCGCCGATGACACTGACGACGTCGAGCGCGTCGTCGTGGCCAACGCCGAGCAGCTGGCCATCGTGGTCGCCGCTGCCGACCCGGAGCCAAGGCCACGTCTTGTCGACCGCGCCCTCATCGCCGCCTTCGACGGGGGGTTGCGCCCCGCCGTCATCGTGACCAAGACCGACCTCGCCAGTCCCCGCGACCTGGTGGAGCGGTACGCGGCCCTCGACATCGAAGTGCTGACCCGCTCGAAGGACGACCCGCTCGACAGCGTCCATGCGCTTCTCGACGGTCGGACCACCGTCCTGCTCGGGCACTCAGGCGTCGGCAAGTCGACCCTGGTGAACGAACTGGTCCCCGAGGCCTTCCGGGCCATTGGGGTGGTCAATGCCGTGACTGGTCGAGGCCGCCACACGTCGACCTCCGCGGTGGCCTTTCCGCTCTCCCCTCGTGGGTGGGTGGTTGACACTCCCGGCATCCGTTCGTTCGGTCTCGCACACGTCGATCTAGACCGCTTCATGCGCGCCTTCCCTGACCTGGCTGAAGGAGCGACCGAATGCCCCCGTGGTTGCACCCACGAAGCCGGGGAAGGGCAGGAGTGCGCGCTCGATGCGTTCGTCGCACGAGGTGGAGCTGATCCGGCGCGGTTGGTCTCGCTGCGCCGTCTGCTGGCGAGCCGCAGCGACGCGACGGCTACCTACTAGGCACCCCAGACCGCCTCGGCTCCAGAGTGCCCCACCAGCACTATCAAGACCATGGAACCTAGGGAAACGACCACCGCTGCGACGGTCACCAGCACGTTCAGCCAACGGGGCACCGGAGATCCGGCATGTGAACGGCGACCGAACCACCAGAGCGCAATAGACAGCACCAACAGCGGGACCACCCAGAAGATGACGCCGTTACCGAGCTCGACGTGATCGTCCAGCCGGCTGCTTGCCGGCGCCGTCTCTTGGAGCTGCTCCCCCGTGGAGGTGGCAATCGGAACGCATGCCAAGACGACCGCCGCAGCAGCAACCACCAGGATGCCGAAGCGGATGCGCCACTTCGGGACGAGCGCAATGGCGATCACTCCGAGGGCTGCAAGCGGCAGCAGCACGACCACGGCGTGCACGACGAGTGGATGCAGCGGGATTCCGCCGAGAGTCTCTGGCATAGACACATTCAGCCAGCCCATGGCCCACCGAGCAAGCCCGCACGAACCGATGACGCCACGGTGACCCGGAGCTAACGAGCTCAACCCCAGTGGGCCACCGCCCCCGTCCATGCGGTCAGGAGCACCTGGCCGGTCGCCGCCATCGCAGCGACGATCGTGATGACAGCCACCAGGGTCGGCAACAAGGGATTCCCGAAACCGTCTCGGCGTCGACGATCCAGATCGAGCAGCAGGACAGCCGACACGGCGAGCCAGAGCGCGAACCCGAACCACACAGACGACGAGCCGTAGTCGGCGTGCTGAGCTGTAGCTAGGGGCGTGACATCGGGGTAGAGAGAGCGGTCGAGGTTCTCGCCGGTGAACTTGCCGGCGATGGTCGCCGCCCATGCCGCCGTGGTGAGCATCCAGGTCAGGACGCCCCACCGGGCGCGGAGATCCTGGCTCACCGCGATGACAACCGCGAGGAGCGCTGCGACCGGTATGAGTACCACGGCACCGTGCACCACTAGCGGGTGCAACGGCAGACCGAAGACCGTCTCTGGCACACGACCTCCTTCCGCCTCGCGCAGAGTAACCCCGGATACGGGGTCACGTGGGGTGATTGCGGTCGTTACTCTGCTCGCCGTGACCGACGACCTCGCTTTCGCCCTCCACCTGGCGGACGCCGCAGACGCACTGACGATGGAGCGCTTTGGCGCCCTTGACCTCACGGTCGATACGAAGCCGGACCTCACCCCCGTCAGTGACGCCGACCGGGCGACCGAAGAGCTCCTGCGCCGCTCGATCGGCACCCAACGACCAGGTGACGCGGTGATGGGTGAGGAGTTCGGGGCGTCAGGTGACTCGTCCCGATGTTGGATCATTGATCCGATCGACGGCACGAAGAGCTACGTTCGGGGGGTTCCGATCTGGGCCACCTTGATCGCGCTCGCCGTGGAGACGCCGGCTACGGCCACGCGCGACATCACGTTGGGCGTGGTCAGCGCTCCTGCGCTCGGCCGCCGCTGGTGGGCCTCGCGCGGTGACGGCGCCTGGCTCTCGTCGGCCGGTGAGGTGAACCGGCTGAGCGTCTCAGCGGTTGCCGACCTCAACGACGCCTCGGTCGGGTTCTCGGAGTGGAACGACCCAGCCTGGGACCTCGACGATCGGCGCTCCCAGTTCGACGGGCTTCTTCGCGCCGCCTGGCGCTCACGCGCCTACGGCGACTTCTGGTCACACATGATGGTGGCCGAGGGATCGATCGACGCCGCACTGGAACCGGAGCTCAGCCTGTGGGACATGGCCGCTCTGGTGCCGATCGTGGAAGAGGCGGGAGGTCGCCTGACCGCCCTCGACGGCAGGTCACCGATGGTCGGCGGAAACGCGATTTCGTCCAACGGCCTGCTCCACCGCGACCTCTTGGGCGTCTTCGCGTCGCCGTGACCTGAACCGGCCAGGCAGCTGGACGAGCAAGGGGGCGACCGAGATCGCCATCAGGTCGAACCAGCCATAACCCCCGGCGGCACCACTGGGAGGGTTGCCCATGCTCACCAGTCCGGTCGGGTCATGGGGTTGCCACGCCCACGTGCCCATCCAGGTGCCGATCCACTCGAGATAGGTGACGACGAAGAAGGCGCCCACATACAACAGGCGCGATCGTCCGAAGGCGAGAAATCCCAACAGACAGCCGTACCAGAACAGCCCAAGGACATCTGGTCGTGGCGCCAGACCACTCACACCCCAGAGGGCATACAGACCCCCGCCGATAACGGTGGCGATCACCAGCGCCCGTGCATGCGAGCGAAAGAACGTCGATCGACCCATGCAGAGTGCAGCCAGGTACACGAGACCATGGCCGGGCGGCACGAAGGCCGGGACGTTGTCGAATCGGTAGGTGTAGACCTCGAGCCACGGTGAGAACGTGTACTCGACAAGGGTCGCGAACACGATGACCACCAACGTCTGTGTCCGCACCAGAGTGTTCTCCCGACGCAGCAGCACCGCGAGCAAGATCCAGGTCATGACACCGAGCAGGTGCTGCTGCAGCAGGGTGGCGCCCTGGTCCAGCCCAAGGGTGACCGGGATCCACGCCAGGACGATCACGGGAGTCCGCCACTCAGTCACCTGACCAGTGTGCCAGCGGCACCGGGCAACAGATCACCCCGTGCAGCCATTGCCCTGGTCCGCCTGACGATCAATCATGGAGGCACAACCTCTGGAGGTGCACGGTGCTCGTCTCAGACGCCATGACGACCGACGTCGTCACGATCGGCCCGTCCCACTCGCTCCGCAGCGCCAGTCAGATGATGGCTGAGCGCAAGATCGGGTCGGTGATCGTGCACGATCCGGAGGCCGACGGCCCGGGAATCCTCACGGAGCGCGACATCGTGAGCGCGGTCGCCAGCGGCATCGACCTCGATACCTCCTTGGCTGGCGAGCACCTCACCAAGGACTCCGCCTACGGGTCGCCCGGGTGGAGCCTCGGCGAGGCCACCGAGGCCATGAAGCGTGGCGGTTTCCGGCATCTCGTGGTCGTCGATGGCAGCGATGTCGCTGGGATCATCTCGATGCGCGACATCGTGCGGGCCTGGGGGAACAGCGGGGCCTAAACTCGGGTTGACACCAACGAGAGCACCCGTTCGAGGACGACCCCGAGGAGCACCCATGTCCGCGACCGCCACCTACACCGTGACCGGCATGACGTGTGGCCACTGCGTCCAGGCCGTCACCGACGAGATCTCTGCGATTGACGGGGTTGAGAGCGTCGACGTCCAGCTGGAAAGCGGCCTCGTCACCGTGGTCAGCGCCGAGCCGCTCGCCTCCCCCGTGGTCGCAGCCGCCGTAGACGAGGCCGGCTACGCGCTCGCGACATGAGTGACGCCGTCGAGCTTTCCATCGGCGGTATGACGTGCGCGTCGTGTGCCGCCCGGATCGAGAAGAAGCTCAACCGCATGGAGGGTGTCTCCGCCTCGGTCAACTACGCGACCGAGACCGCCCATGTCGACGTCACCGATCCCACGATCGACACCGAGGCACTGCTGGCCACCGTCGAGAAGCTGGGGTATTCGGCGACGCTGCCGGCGGTTCGACGGCCAGGCGGGTCCGACGAAGCGACCGACGAGAGCAGTGCCGATCCCGAGACCGAGATGTGGCGCCAGCGCCTCATCGTCTCGGCGGTCTTGGCGCTGCCGGTCCTGCTGATGTCGATGATCCCTGCGCTGCAGTTCACGAACTGGCAGTGGCTGGCGCTGACGTTGGCGTCGCCCGTAGCCGTCTGGGGGGCTTGGCCCTTCCACCACGCCGCGTGGGTGAACCTGCGCCATGGAACCACCACGATGGACACCTTGATCAGCGTCGGAGTCGGCGCTGCCTACCTGTGGTCGGTCTACGCGCTCTTCTTCGGCGACGCAGGCATGCCCGGCATGACGATGGAGATGACGTTCACCTCGTCCGGCAATGAGGAGATCTACCTCGAGGTTGCCTCGGTGGTCACCGTCTTCATCGTTGCTGGCCGCTACTTCGAACGGCGAGCAAAGCAGCGATCGGGTGCGGCCCTACGGGCCCTTCTGAGCCTGGGAGCAAAGGACGTCGCAGTTCTGCGCAACGACTCCGAGGTCCGCGTGCCCATCGAAGAGCTCGCCGTCGGCGATATCTTCGTCGTGCGACCAGGCGAGCGGATCGCCACTGACGGAGTGGTGGTCGAGGGTTCCTCCGCCGTCGACACCGCGATGCTGACCGGTGAGAGCGTGCCGGTCGAGGTCGCAGTCGACGACAGCGTCGTGGGGGCGACGGTCAACGTCGGGGGTCGGCTGGTCGTTCGGGCCACCCGGGTTGGTTCAGACACGCAGCTGGCTCAGATGGCGGCACTGGTCTCGGCCGCGCAGGCGGGCAAGGCGCCCGTCCAGCGCCTGGCCGACCGGGTTGCCGCCGTGTTCGTCCCTGTCGTCATGGCGATCGCGGCCGCGACGTGGGTCGGCTGGTATCTCGCCACCGGCTCGGCGACCGAGGCCTTCACCTCAGGCGTTGCCGTCCTGATCATCGCGTGCCCCTGCGCACTCGGGCTGGCAACACCCACTGCTCTCCTTGTCGGCACCGGTCGCGGCGCACAGCTGGGGATCGTGATCCGGGGGCCAGAGATCCTCGAGTCCACCCGGCAGGTCGACACCGTCGTGCTCGACAAGACCGGAACAGTCACGACCGGCAAGATGTCGGTGACTGAGGTGACTCCTGCGTCCGGCACGGACACTCCCGACCTGCTGCGACTTGCCGGTGCCGTCGAGGACGGATCGGAGCACCCCATCGCCCAGGCGATCGCCTCTTACGCCCGCGATGCCATCGGCTCACTTCCCGTCGTCGATGGCTTCGCCAACCACGGTGGCCGTGGTGTGGTCGGAGTTGTTGATGGGCGTGCCGTTGTCGTGGGCCGACCTGCGTGGATGGCCGAATGGAGTCTGACTGTTCCGGAAGACCTCGCCACGGGCATTGAGCAGGCTCAGGCCCGCGGGGCCACCGTGGCTGTGGTTGCGTGGGACGGCAGCGTGCGGGGCTACCTAGGCGTCAGCGACACCGTCAAGCCGACGAGTGCCGAGGCCGTGGCCGAGCTGCGACGCCTCGGCCTGGAGCCCATCCTGCTCACCGGTGACCACGCCACCACCGCGGCTTCCGTCGCCGCCGAGGTGGGGATCGACCACGTGGTGTCAGACGTTCTGCCCGAGGGGAAGGTCGACGAGGTACGACGGCTGCAGCATGAGGGGCGGGTGGTCGCGATGGTCGGAGACGGTGTCAACGACGCTCCTGCGCTGGCCACCGCAGACCTGGGACTGGCCATGGGTACCGGCACAGACGCCGCGATGCAGGCCAGCGACTTGACCTTGGTTCGCGGCGACTTGCGTGCAGCGCCGGACGCCATCAAGCTCTCGCGGCGAGTCCTCGGCACCATCAAGGGCAACCTCTTCTGGGCCTTCGCCTACAACGTCGCGGCGATCCCCCTCGCCGCAGCCGGGCTCTTGAACCCCATCATCGCCGGCTTCGCCATGGCGGCGTCCAGCCTGTTCGTGATGGGAAACTCTCTCAGGCTGAAGGCCTACACCCCCTGACTGCGCCCCCTTGGGGCCATGTCACACCGGTTCGGAATGACCGAACCACGGGGGTACCCATCCAGGCGCAGAGCCGTCGCGCCCGACCGATGGGTACCGCGTAGGTTCGTCGTGACCGAACCCATGTGACATGGCCCCAAAACGGGGGTGGCTAGCCGGGCTTGGGGGCGCCTGGTCGGGCGTAGCGCACCCAGGTGATCGCCACACCGCCCACGGCGTAGACCAGCCCGAGGACGAAGAACACCTTGGGCTCGGACGCCGCCAAGATGGCACCGAAGAAGAACGGCCCGAAGGCAGCGATGGCCGAGGTCCAGCCGAGCACCCCACCGGCCTGCCTGCGTTCGAAGATCATCGGCATCTGCTTGAACGTCGACGCGTTGCCGATCCCGGCGAACAAGAAGATCGCCAGCATCCCGAGCAGGAATCGCGTGAAGTCAGCGTGCAGCGCCTCCGCACCGGACGCCGGATCGGGAGACAAGGTGGTCAGGGTGAACCCGATGGAACCGACCAACCCGACGCCAGAGATCATCGTCCAGATGGCACCACCCATCTTGTCGGTGAGCGGGCTGAACACCACACGCGCTCCGGCGCCAATTAACGGCCCGAGCCATACGTACTTGATCGGGTTGGGGACGCTGTAGCTGGCGACCAGAAGTTGTGTTGACCCGTCACCGAGTGTCTCGACGATCGCCGTGTTGCCAGCGCCGTAGAGGTTCTTCAGCAGCAACCCGAACTGGGCGCTCAGACCAGCGAAGGTTCCGAACGTCATGACGTAGAGGTACGTCATCCACCAGGTGTCTGGGTTACTGAAGATGTCCATCTGCTGGCGGAAGTTGGCTGTCACCGGGACGCTCTTGAGCAGCACCCATGCCAGGATCGTCGCAATCACGACGAGTGGCAGGTAGACCAGGGCAGCGTTCTGGTACCAAACGTCCTTCTGGTCCCCGGTAGCCGGGTCGGTGAACGTCTGGGAGGTTCCAATGATGCCGACGCCGACAACCACAGGCGTCAGGAACTGCACGAGGCTGACACCAAAGTTGCCGATGCCCGCCTGCAGTCCGAGCGCGGTTCCCTGCAGTCTTCGTGGGAAGAAGTACGACGTGCTGGGCATGAAGCCGCTGAAGGCACCTCCACCGATCCCAGCGAAGAACGCGAGAGCCATGAGTACCCAGTAGGGCGTCTCGTTGTTCTGGATGGCGATCGCCCACCCCAGCAGCGGGAGCACCAGGAGTGCGGTGGTTATCGCAATGAGCTTGCGCGTACCGAGCACCGGGGGCAGGAACATCCACACCAGTCGGAGTGACCCGCCGGCCAGCCCGGGCATGGCCGCCAGCCAGTAGAGCTGGCTCTTGGTCAGGACGAACCCCAGGTTCGTCAGGATCGGCGCCAGCGCACTCGCCAGGAACCACGTGGAGAAGGCAAGAGTCAGAGCGAACGTGGAGATACTGAGGGTTCGCCAGGCAAGCTTGGAGTCCCACGTAGCTTCGTCTTCGGGGTCCCAGTCGGCGAGCCACTCCTTACCGCGTGGGTTTTCCAGTTGGGCTGATCCAGACATGCTCAGGCTCCTGACGTAACGGATGGACGGACAGTTGACTTCTCTTCGAGATCGCGACTCAGCTCGGGGCTGGCGCGATGCAGCATCTGCATCACCGTGACGTGCATCCACAACGCACACGCGGCGGTGAGAACGAACAGCACCATGAACGTTGCCTGCGGAAGCCCTACCCACGAGGTGGCGGCGACGAACAGCGGCGGGAGGAGGAATCCGCCGAGCCCACCCAACATTCCGACCAGCCCACCGACGGCGCCGACGTCCTGCGGGAAGTACTCAGGGATGTGCTTGTACACGGCGGCCTTGCCGATGCCCATCGCAACACCGACGAGAAAGACCAAGACCGTGAAGGGAACCACGCCCAGCGAGTAGGGCATGACCTCTCGTGTCCCATCTGGAGTGTTGAGCACGATGTAACCGAACGGCGCGGAGAGAAAGAGCAAGGCGCTGAGCATCAGCCCGAAGGTGAGGTACATCAGCCGACGGGCGCCAAACCTGTCGGACAACCATCCACCGACCGGACGCAACAGCGAGGCAGGGAAGATGAAGAGCGCCGTCAGCAGTGCCGCGGCCTGCAGCTGCAGGTCGTAGACCGTCACGTAGTAGTGCGGCAGCCACGCCGCCAGCGCTACGTAGGCTCCGAAAACAGCGACGTAGTACAGGCTGAACCGCCACACACGGACATCGCGCAGCGGGTGAAACATCTCGGCCATTGAGCGGCTCTGCCCGGGCTTGCGGTCATGACGAGGGGCGAGCACCCACACGATGATCCCCATCACGACAAGCGCGATGGCATAGATGAAGGGGATCAGGCGCCAGCCACCTTCGACCCGGCCACCGAGGTACACGCCGCCCGCGGTAGCGGTGATCAGCGCCGGGCCGATGAACTTGGTCAGGGACGCCCCCACGTTGCCAGCGCCAAAGAGGCCGAGTGCGAACCCTTGGTGCTGCCGGCTGAACCAGGCGGCGTTCCAGGCAATCCCCACGCTGAACAGGTTGCCGGCGAAGCCGATCAGGAAGGCGAGCACCAAGAGCAGGGAGTAGGTGAGGTCGAGCTCAGAGACGAGGTAGGTCGGAACAGCGGTGGCGAACAGCATGAAGATGGTGATCACGCGACCACCGATTCGGTCCGCCAACACTCCCAACACGAGGCGCCAGAGCGAGCCGTTGAGGATCGCGACAGCGGCGATCCACGCGAGCTGGCTGTCGGACAGTCCAAACTCGGCCTGGATCGGCACGCCCAGGACCCCGAACATCAACCACACGCCGAACATGAGCGTGAAAGACACCGTCGACAGCACCAGGACGCGCGTGCTCCCCGGCGCTTCGTGATTCGTGCTCTGCCTCGGGGCCCGCTTTGGGGCCTCGGCCGCAGTGGTCGTCATGGAGCGCTCCTTCATCGAGTCCGGCTCGACGGTAGAAGGCCCACGTCATCGCAATCAGGTCCGAGTGTCCCGTGGATATTCCACGATCGTGACGAGTTTCCGTTTCAAATCAGAAACTCAATTCATGCGCCAGATCACCGTGAAATTGGGGACCTTAGTCCCGAGACGCTGACCTCGGTACCCATCAGGATCGATCTAGCGGTTGAAACGGCACCACGATGCTGAGGGAGGCACCGGTGAGCAATGAGCGCGAAGCCCGCCAGGGACGCCAGGCCGTGCTGCAGGTCATCCGCGAGGCACACACTCCATTGGCGGTTGCCGACATCGCCGAACAGGTGGGTCTGCACATCAACACGGTCCGCGGACATCTCGAGCTGCTGGTCCACCTGGGAATCGTCAGCCGCGAGACCGAGCATCGCGGCGGGCGCGGTCGCCCCCGCGTCCTGTACGAGCTGGCTCCGGATGAGCCACGCCAGCAGGACGCCTACAAGACTCTCGCCGCCGCCCTTGCCAACGAGCTGTCCATCATTGGCGGCACCGATCAGCGCACGGCGGACGACGCCGGCCTGCTCTGGGCACGAGCTCTCGTCGACGAGGGCCGCCTTCGACCCACGGCGTCCGCCGAAGAGGCGGTGGCCCAGGTAACGACTCTCTTCACCGAGCTCGGCTTCGATGCCAGTACCGAACCTCTCGGAGACCGCATCTACCTGCGGGCCTGCCCGTATACCGCGATTCGTGATGCGTTCCCAGGCGTCTGTGAGATTCACCTAGGACTTCTCCGCGGTTCCCTCGCCGTCACCGAGTCAGGTCTGTCAGTACGCGACTTCGACATCGACGCACGTCCAGGGCTCTGCGTCGCCCATCTTGCACCACCTTCACTCCACCCCTCCGTTGCAGAGAAGAAGGAATCGTCATGACCGCGCGCACCGATGGTCCCGCCACAGACCTGCTGGTTCAGGCAGGACGCCTCCTTCGCCGGTCAGAGGTGTCGGACGATCTTCGAACCGTTACCCACGAAGGTGGGCGCGAGGGCGATGTCTTCTACCGTGATCGCTGGAGCCACGACAAGGTCGTCCGGTCAACACACGGCGTCAACTGCACCGGATCGTGCTCGTGGAAGGTGTACGTCAAAGACGGCATCATCACCTGGGAGACACAGCAGACCGACTACCCATCGATCGGGGCGAACTCTCCTGAGTACGAACCGAGGGGCTGCCCGCGCGGTGCTGCCTTCAGCTGGTACACCTACTCCCCCACGCGGCTGCGCTACCCCTACGTTCGCGGCGTCCTACTCGAGATGTATCGCGACGCCAAGAAGCTGCACAACGACCCAGTCGAAGCGTGGGCAGCGGTGGTTGACGATCCGGAGAAGCGCCGTCGCTACCAGAAGGCACGCGGAAAGGGCGGCCTCG
>JAHEKZ010000061.1 GCA_024644435.1 Actinomycetes bacterium
GCGACCGCACGAACGGCCGTCATGCCTTGAGACTGGGGTGAGCTGCTGCTGCGGCCGCCGCCTCGACCCGCGCGGTGTCTCCGGCGACGATGACGTACTCGGTGTTACGGAGCCGTTTGACTCTTCCCACCTTGTGGCCGGACGGGTTGTGGATCCCTATCTGTGCGCCGACGTACCTCTTGCTGTCGTACGCCAGCAGTCTCACGTCCTCGCGGCCGGCATCACGCAGCCATCGCATGAGGTCGTCCGGTGACACCCATGACTCGTCGTTGTAGCTGAGGATCACGGTGTCGGCCGACGCTTTGCTCACAATCGAGCGCAGGGCCTCTGGCATCTCGCGCTTGCGGTTGAAGACGCTCTTGGTTGCCTCATCCCGCGCGTCAACCCGCTTGCAGGCCACGCCGTAGTACTCGGGTTGGTCCCATCTCACCAAGGTCTCCCACACGTGGTAGTTCGTGAAGTAGCGGTGCTGGTTGTACGGAGGGTCGATATAGGCGAGATCCGTGTGTGGCAGCGTCTCGACGAGCACGGAGGCATCGCCGCGAACTGCGAGGCCCGGTCCTGGGAGCAAGTCCGGCACCCGGAGCTCGAGGTCGCGGAGGGCCCGCGGGGCCCACTGCTTCAGGTATGCCATCTGGACGCCGGTCGTCGAGTCGACGCGGTCGGCCGCCAGCAGCAGTGCGGTCAGCAGGACCGGGAACAGCGGGGAGTCGATGTAGTGATCGGCAAGATGGTCCCGCATGGCGTCGACCCGCTCCCCGTTCTTGGGGTTGAGGTAACGGGACTCCTCGCAGAATGTTCGCGTGAAGTAGCCACGGTTCCCTGGTAGAGCAGTGAGCTCGGCCAGCGCGGCGTCGAGGGCAGTGGCGTCCACCTGCCGCGCATCGGTGGAGATGTAGCACTGCGCCAACACCTCGCTGTACGTGGCGATGTCGGCGGCGGTGACGTCGATGCCGCGGCGCTTGAACTCCTGGGCGACCCGAGTGGTACCGGTGAAGAGGTCCAGGGCCGTCGTTGCCTCGACGGCGCTGGCCATCGCGCCCAGAACGGGCACGAGGGTCCGCTTGGACCCCAGGTACTTGATCACCGACACCTCCGCGCCCCGACTCTAGGGGGCGCTGGGTCGGCATGGGCAGGCTACGTCAGCGCCGTCACGACTGTGCGAACTGAGCGCTTCGACGGATCTGCAACGGCCACGAGCATGACGTCGGTTCCGCTTTGCCCCATGCCCTCGGTCCACGCCGGCGTCCGACCCAGCTCTTCCGTGCGCGTGGTGACGATCAAGGACTCGCGTCGCTCCTCGACCCGCAGGGCAATGTGGCGTGAGCCGACGCAGCGCTCGAGAACCTGGGCGTGGGTGCTGAAGAACCGGCGGGCCGACGACTCGTCGTCGAAACGCAGCAGCAGGCCGACACCGGGCAGCTCACCTCGGGCGTAGGTCACCTCGAGAGCCGATCGTGGCTGCGGCAACGGGGCCGGCCGACAACCCAGGGGGGTGATCGCCGCGAGCACGCTGTTCGGTTCTCGGGCGGTCGCGGGTTCGCCGCTCCCGCGGTAGCCGTCCTCCGCGTTGCCGCGGTCGACCCGGTACTCCCAGCCACGACCCAGCTCGTTTGGCTCCGGTAGGTGCTCCTGACCAAGGCCCCCGCTGCGCGAGCTCGGCAGGTCGGCCGAAACTGCGCCGACCTCGGCCGGCTGAGGAGCCGACGATGAGTCCACTCTTGGGTCCAGGCTGCACCCGGCGAGCCCGAAGCCGAGGGTGCCCAATGCCAGAACGGCAGCACGCCAGACGAGGTCACCCACCATTGCTCGACCAGTGCTGGTAGTCGGGGTACGCCCAGCGGGCGCCCCAGGCCCAGCCCTGCCGCCAGAGCTCGCGGGCGATCGGGGAGCGAGAGGTGATGACGCCGGGGTCCTTGAGGTTGAACTGACGTCGGTGGTAGTAGGGAACGGCAGCCTTCGGGGGATACACCTTCGACCCGGTCACGTAGGGGTTCTCGAAGGTGTTGATGTCAATGGCATTGCCGAACGAGTGCTGCGACATTCGGTAGGGGTTGCCCGTCACATGGCGGCAGTTGAAGGCCGAGGTGTTGCCCGCCCTCATCGCTCGTTCGTCGACGCCGCCGTAGCGGTCCGCCGGGTACATCTTCTTGATGGCGAACCGGCTGGTGAACGCGTGACGGAAGATCGCCAGGTAGTCGGAGGTGACGTACGTGGCGCCGATCAAGGTGCCTCGCTGCAAACGGCCCCGGTAGTCCCAGTAGCTCATCTGGATCTTGCGCAGACCAGACGGCGCGACCGGGCACCCTGGACGCCACGTGTGTGGAAGATCTTTGGCTGTCACCTTGCTGACCTTCGGGTTGAACCGCGCCTCCACGCGCAGACGCTCCTTGGCGGACGTGGCGCTGTGCCCACCAGCCCAGGTCGCCCGAAGGCGTACCGCTAGCGCCCCCGGTCGGATCGGCGTCCAGGTGAGCGAGAATCGGTCGTCCCCTCGTACTCGCCGCTCGCGCAGGGTGAGCCAACGACCGGAGTCACTGCGCCGCTGCAGCTGGACGGTGACCGGGCCGTCGATGCGGGTGGAGACAACGCCTCTGACATCCAAGGGTTTGAATGCGACGGGGGTGCTCGTGCCCTTGAGGGTGACTTCGAAGAGTGGACGGACATCGACCTCGATGCTGCCCTCAGCTGTCTCTCCTCGGCCGTCAGCCACCGTGTACGTGAGTGTGTCGACACCGACGTACCCCCCGCGGGGGACGTACTTCACCAAGCCCTGCACAAGTTCGGCTCGCCCCTGCTCGGGGCGTCGAACCTCGAGAACGGTCAAGGTGTCGCCGTCGGGGTCGGTGTCGTTTTCCAGTACGTCCAACAGCAGTGGGGAACCCCACTTTGTGCGGCCTCGGTCGAGCGACGGCACGGGAGCGCGGTTGGCTACGGAGGTCACGGTCACCGTGACCACCGCTTCGGCGGTGAGCTCGCCGTCGCTGACCGCGTAGCTGAACTCGTCGGTGCCGACGTAGTCGTCTGAGGCCGTGTAAGTGATCCCGCCATCGCCTGGGTCGGCCGTTCCCACCGTTGGTGGTGACGTGATGCCGTCGAGGAAGAAGGACGTGGTCGAGCTGGCGTCCGGGTCGGAGTCGTTGTCCAGAACCGGGATGAGCACGGATCCACCGGAACTTACGGTGGCAACGTCGTCGGCGGCGATCGGAGGGAGGTTGGTCGCGGCGCGCGCCGGGCTGGGCCCACTCTCTTCGGCCAACCCCGGGGCAGCCAGCATGGCCACGGTGGCGCAGCTCACGAGCAGCGACACTGCGGTGGCGGTGCGGCCCTCCGTCATCCACACACCCCTAACGGCTCATTCCCCTGATCGGCTCAACGGGCAGTGATGTTGAGCCGTGAACCATCACGTACGCTCGTGCGACGTGGCTTACCCCGACCCCGCTGAGGCGATCGCCCAGCTCCAGACGACCCTGAGCAGCATCGAGACGGTGCTCGATCTTCCGCGCCTGGGCACAGAGGTCGCGGCCCTGGAAGAGCAGGCGGCCGCGCCTGACCTGTGGAGCGATCCCGAGGCCGCGCAGAAGGTGACCAGCCGGTTGTCGTCCGTCCAGGGTCTGATCCGCCGGATGACCACGCTGCGTCAGCGGCTCGACGATCTCTCGGTGATGCTCGAACTGGCCCAGGACGAGGGAGACGCCGAAACGCTCGCCGAGGTCAACACCGAGATCGAGAGCCTGACCAAGGCGGTCGGTGATCAGGAGGTCTTGACGCTCCTGTCGGGCGAGTACGACGCCCGAGAGGCGCTCGTCACGGTGCGCGCCGAGGCCGGAGGCGTCGACGCGGCTGACTGGGCCGAGATGCTCATGCGCATGTACCTGAGGTGGTGCGAGCGCCACGGATACCCCACCGAGGTCTACGACACGTCGTACGCCGAAGAGGCCGGCATCAAGTCGGCCACGTTTGCAGTCAAGGCCCCGTATGCCTACGGCACCCTGAGCGTTGAGCAGGGAACGCATCGCCTCGTGCGTATCTCCCCCTTCGACAACCAAGGCCGCCGACAGACGTCCTTCGCCGGTGTCGAGGTCGTCCCGGTGGTCGAGCAGACCGACCACATCGAGATCCCTGAGGACGAGATTCGCGTCGACGTCTACCGCAGCAGCGGGCCCGGAGGGCAAGGCGTCAACACCACCGACTCAGCAGTGCGCCTCACCCACCTGCCGACCGGGATCGTGGTGAGCTGCCAGAACGAGCGCTCCCAGCTGCAGAACCGCGCCACCGCGATGAACGTCCTGCAGGCCAAGCTGCTCGAGCGCCGCCGTCAGGAGGAGCAGGCCAGGATGGACGCCCTCAAGGGTGACTCGGGAGGCTCCTGGGGCAACCAGATGCGCTCGTACGTCCTGCACCCCTACCAAATGGTCAAGGATCTGCGGACCGAGGTGGAGGTCGGCAACCCCGAGCCCGTCCTCGACGGCGATCTCGACGTCTTCATTGAGGCCGGTATCCGTTGGCGCAAGCAGCAGCAGAACCTGGAGGCGTCCCACTAGTCCTACTGGTGAGTAACCAGCCGGGTGCGGCGAGTGGATCATTGGGCTGCGGGGTGTGCCGTCACTCCGCTACCCTGCGTCAGTGACGACACCCGCCAAACGGGTGATTCGTCAGGGTGGCTACCACACTGCGTGAGCGTCACCGGTTAAGGTATGACCAGGGAAGCAGTGATCCGTGGCCGCGTTACGGTCACCCAGGGCGTATGTCGCCCAGTGGCCACGGGGAGCGAGAGGTGAGACCGGCCCGGTACGAGGGAGGGAACGGTCATGGCGGTTTCCCGGAAGACCCGGGCTGCCCGTTGGGGTGGAGCTCTACTGGTGGCGCTGGCGCCATTGCCGTGGTTGGGCTTCGGCTCAGCTCAGGCGGCTGACTCGGTGGTCTACGCCGAGGTCACAGGACATGAGGCCTTCTCTTCGGACGCCAACCACGCGGACTATTGGGGCGACGACTGCGACAAGATCGTCGACGGTGGCAGCCTCAGCTCGTACGTCCTCACCAAGGACTACGCCCTGGTGATCGTCAAGGCTGGAGCGGGCAACGTCGACCCGTTCACCAACACGCTCTTTGCCAACGCTTCGGCCGGCGAGACCGTGTGGGCCGACACGAACGGCAACTCCGTCTACGACCCGGGCGGCAAGAACGGCGACAAGACCATCAGCCACATCATCGTGTGTGGGCCTGGTGTTCCTGAGTCCAGTCCTCCGGTGAGCTCCAGCGCTCCGGCATCGTCCAGCGCTCCGGTGAGCTCCAGCGCCCCGGCATCGTCGACCAAGCCGGTCACGACCCACCCGACGACCAAGCCGGTCACGACCCACCCGACGACCAAGCCGGTCACGACCCACCCGACGACCAAGCCTCCGGTCACCGAGACGCAGACGACCGGTTCGGCTTCGCCGAGCACCTCGTCATCGTCTGCCGCGCCGAGCACCTCGTCATCCTCGGCGGCGCCGAGCACCTCGATCTCAACCCAAGAGTCGGGAACCAAGACGCCGAAGAGCAGCTCGCCTGGGGTCACGGAGGTCGAGACCACGGGGGGCGCGCTGCCCAAGACCGGTCCTGACGTCCCGATCAGTGGAGCGGTCGGAATCTCGCTCCTGTTGATCGCGATCGGAGCCCTGCTCCTCCTGGGTCCGGGTCGCCTGATCCCGAGCTCGTACCACCGCAAGCACTAATCGCTCTCGCGACGAGCGAACGGAAGGGGTGCGGCTTCGGCCGCGCCCCTTCTGCATGGGCTGCACCTGAACGCCGGTTCAGCAGTGGACCAGCGCCACGCGCGGGCGGGCGGGGTGAGCCAAGCGCCGCTCCGCTGCCCGTAGACTGTGCCTCCCGGTCGTACACGGGCCCTCGTGCCCGCTTCCCCTGTCCCCGACCCGGCCGGGCCCTCCCATGATCAGGTTGGACGACGTCACCAAGATCTACCCGAGCCAAGCTCGGCCGGCCCTCGACCATGTCTCGTTGGAGATCGACAAGGGCGAGTTCGTGTTCTTGGTGGGCGCTTCCGGCTCCGGCAAGTCCACGTTGCTGCGACTGGTGCTGCGGGAGGAGCGCGCTACGTCTGGCCAGGTGTTCGTCACCGGCAAGGACATCGCTCGGCTCTCGAACTGGAAGGTTCCCCAGCTGCGACGCCAGATCGGAACGGTGTTCCAGGACTTCCGTCTCCTTCCCAACAAGACTGTGCTGGATAACGTCGCCTTCGCGCTGGAAGTGACCGGGCGCCCCAGCCACCTCGTGGCCAAGGTGGTGCCTGAGGTGATCGAGCTGGTGGGACTCGCCGGCAAAGAGGACCGCTACCCCGGTGAGCTCTCCGGCGGAGAGCAGCAGCGCGTCGCCGTCGCGCGGGCCTTCGTCAACCGACCCGTGATCTTGATTGCCGACGAGCCGACGGGAAACCTCGACCCGCACACCAGCGTCGGGATCATGAAGCTGCTCGATCGCATCAACCGCACCGGAACGACGGTCGTGATGGCAACCCACGACGCTGACATCGTCGACCAGATGCGACGTAGGGTCATCGAGCTTGAACGCGGCCATCTCGTGCGCGACCAGGCGCGCGGTGTCTACGGCTACGCACGCTGAGGTCGGAAGGACACCATGCGTATCAGTCTTGTCGTGAGCGAGGCCGCCACCGGTCTACGCCGGAACCTCACCATGACCGTGGCCGCTGTGCTGGTGATCAGCATCGCGCTGGCTCTGCTGGGCACGGCGAACCTCATCCGTCAGCAGATCAACGAGATGCAGAAGTTCTGGTTGGGCAAGGTCGAGGTCTCGCTCTTCCTCTGTCGCGACATCGACAGCGACCGGGCCACCTGCCCCGACGGTGCGGTCACCGACGCCCAGCGCGCCCAGATCCAGCAAGACCTGCAAGAACTGCCGCAGGTGAGCGAGGTGTTCTACGAGTCCAAGCAGGACGCATTCGAGCGCTTCCAGGAGCAGTTCGCCAACTCTGAGATCGCCGACAACATCACCGCGGATGACCTGCAGGAGTCCTTCCGGGCCAAGCTGGTCGACCCCGAGAACGACTACAACGAGGTAGCCAGCGCCTTCGAGGGGCGTCCCGGTGTCGAGAACGTCGTCGACATGAGGTCATTCTTCGACACCGTGTTCAACGTGCTCAACGGGTTCCAGGTAGGAGCTCTGGGGGTGGCCTTTGTCGCCCTGATTGCGACAGTTCTGCTCATCGTGGTGGTGATCCGCGTCGCTGCATTCAGCAGAAGACGGGAGACCTCCATCATGCGGCTGGTGGGGGCGTCGAACCTCTATATCCAGCTGCCCTTCCTGCTGGAGGGGGCATTTGCGGGACTCGTGGGGGGTTTGCTGGCCTGCGTCGCCTTGGTGGTGGGCAAGTACCTGCTCATCGACCGGCTCTTCCGCGAGTCATTTGCCTTCAATGAGGCCAGCTGGATCGACTGGGGACACGTGGTGACCACGTGTGGCATCGTGATGTCGATCGGCCTCTTGGTGTCGATTGTTGTCTCCTACCTGACATTGCTGAAGTACCTTCGTGTATGACCGCAGTGAAGTTCAGCGGCCTTTGCGCCGAGACTTCAGGGGAGAGGAGGGTCGATCATGCGTGCGCGCGCTGTTCTAGCCGCCACCTTGGCGACCGCTGCCCTTGTGGCCGGCCTTCTGGCGCCGGCGTCCGCTGACGACCTGATCGACAAGGCCGACCAGCTCAACAACAAGATCGACCAGACGGAATCCGCCCTTGAGGGTGCCTCTGCGCGGCTCCAGCGGGCGGCGGCCGAGCTCGAGCGGGCCCAGTCGCAGCTGCCGGCGGCGCGGGCGAGGTACGACGCGGCGGCCAGCCGGCTGTCCAGTGCACGTGAGCGGCTGGCCCTCATCCGTCAGAAGCTGCGGGAGCTGCGGGCGCAGCAGGTCAAGGTGCAGACCGAGATCAAGCAGGCCGAGCGCCGGATCGTCCGCTCCGAAACACTGATCGCGCGGATCGTCCGCTACCAATATCAGACCGGTGGGTACGCCGAGCTCGAGGTGGTTCTCGACTCTGAGTCGCCGACTGATTTCGTCCAGCGAGTGATGGCTACGCAGTCCGTCACCGATGCTCAGTCCGAGGTCGTCGACCGGCTCAATGCCGACAAGTCGGTGCTCGCCGCACGTCAGCAGCAGATGCAGGTGACCGAGCAAGCCATCGAGGCGACCGAGGCGGAGGCCCAGAAGCAGGTTGAGCAGCTGCAGAGCCTGACCGACGAGGCCCGCAAGGCCAAGCGTGGCGTCAAGCAGCTGATCTCGACGCGAGCTCACTCCTTGAAGGTGGCCGCGCAGGAGAAGGCTGCGGAACAGCAGCGGCTCGCTGATCTCGACGCCGCCCGCAAGGCGTTGCAGGCGCAGATCGCCCAGGCTGCGTCTACGGGTACGGCCACGGGCAAGCTGATCTGGCCGCTCCCTGGGTACTCTGCCGGTGGCGGGGTGGGGTGGCGCACACACCCGGTCTACGGGTACCGCAGCTGTCACACCGGCGTCGACATCAGCGCCCCAGGCGGCACCCAGATCATCGCGGCGCGCGGTGGCGTGGTCATCTGGACCAAGCAAGAGCTGGGCGGTCCGTACGGCAACAACACCCTGATCGACCACGGCAACGGCCTCGCCACGTTCTACGCCCACCAGTCCGGATTCAACGTGCAAGCGGGCGACCGGGTGGCCAAGGGCGACGTGATTGGGTTCGTCGGCTCGACCGGATACTCCACGGGTACACACCTGCACTTCGAGGTCCATGTCAATGGCGTGCCGCACGACCCGATGGGGTGGTTCGGCGGTACGAAGACACCGCAGTCGCAGTTCTGTCCCTGACAGTCAACCTCCAGTTGACCGTGAATTAGGCCGCCATAGCCCGCCGGCGGTGGACCGAGGCCGGCCCTGGCGCCGCCGCCCCTAGACTGGCGCGTATGTCCACCCTCAGCCGTCGCCTCCTGATCGCCGTGTCCGCGGTGGTGGCAGTCGGGGTCTCCTACGGTGCCGGCGTGATCACGGGGGTGGTCGGCAGCTCGTCGTCCACCAGCGGCGTGATCGACGCCGCCGCTGACCGCATCTCAGAGTCGGCGGCAGAGCCGGTCGACCGGGCTGAGCTCGAACGGGCAGCGGTCGAGGGGATGCTCAAGTCTTTGGGTGACCGTTGGTCGTCCTACTACGACCCCAGCGAGTACTCGTCTTTCGAGGACGCGCTGCAGGGCCGGTACTCGGGCGTCGGTCTGTGGGTTCGTGCAGGCCGCTCGGGCGTCGTAGTGTCCACTGTCCAGAAGGGATCGCCGGCTGAAGACGCCGGGCTGATCCCGGGCGACGTGATCGTGTCGGTCGACGGCTGGCCCACCTCGGGCGGCTCGGTCGGCGAGGTGGTCCAGCGGCTGCGTGGGCCCAACGGTTCCGAAGTGATGGTTGGCGCGCTTCGCGCGGGCGTCGTCTCGAACCTGACGCTTACGCGTTCGGTGCTGAACACCTCGGACGTCACGGTCGAGCAGCTGGCTGACGGCGTCACCCGGATCGGGATCAGAACCTTCACCCGAGGTGTGGGGCGTGACGTCCGCGAGGCGATGGCTGCCGACCCGTCGAGCTTCGCGGGGGGCGTGGTGCTCGACCTGCGCGGTAACCCCGGTGGTCTGCTCGACGAGGCCGTCGAGGTCGCCTCGGTGTTCCTGGATGGCGGCCCGGTCGTCTCGTACGAACAGCGGGACGCCCCCGACCGAGTCCTCTCGGCGATCGGGCGCGGTGACACCACAACGTCGGTCGTGGTGCTCGTCGACGGTGGCACAGCAAGTGCGGCCGAGGTGGTCGCTGCGGCGCTGCAGGACCGTAGTCGGGCCGTGGTCGTCGGCTCGCGCACCTACGGCAAAGGCTCGGTCCAGGAACCGAGCGTCCTTCCTGACGGTTCGGCGATCGAGTTCACGATCGGGCGTTACCTGACCCCGACGGGCCGAGTCATCGACGGTCGCGGCATCGAGCCCGACGTGCTGGTCGATGTGGCCGCTCCCCCTGAGGCGGCAGAGCAGCGAGCGCTCGAAGTGCTGCGAGGTCTCACCGCGGCGCTGCCTCTGATTGACGAGGGCTAGCCATGCCCCGCGAGAAGGGGCGCGTTCTGGTAGCCCAGAACCGTAAGGCCCGGCACGACTACCACATCGAAGACACTTTCGAGGCTGGGCTGGTGCTGACCGGCACTGAGGTCAAGTCCCTCCGTGAAGGACGTGCCTCGCTCGTCGATGGGTATGCCGCCGTCGAGGGTGGTGAGGTCTGGCTGCACAACGTGCACATCCCGCAGTACACGCAGGGCACGTGGACGAACCATGAGCCGCGACGCGTGCGCAAACTGCTGCTGCACCGAGAGCAGATCCGCAAGCTCGATGCGAAGACGAAAGAGTCCGGACTCACCATCATCCCGACTGCCCTGTATTTCAAGGACGGGTATGCGAAGGTCGAGATCGGCGTTGCACGCGGAAAGAAGTCCTACGACAAGCGACACTCGTTGGCGGAGCGAGAGGCCAAGCGGGACGCCGACCGGGCGATTGCCCGCCAAGGTCGGGGCGACTGAACGGAGGGGCCGGATGCGTCGAGCAGTGACCCACGGGGCGCGCGTTATGGTCGCCCTGGTGCTAACGGTGCTGGTCCTTCCAGGTTTTGCACTCCATGCATCTGCGACCGCAGGCGACGGCTACATCGGGCAGTACGGCGTTGATATCACCATCAACGACGACGGGTCGCTCAACGTCACCGAGCAGATCAGCTACACCTTCACTGATAGAAGCCACGGCATCTACCGCTTGATCCCGAACAGGTACCCGGTGTCCGAGCCCTTCACTCCGGCAAGCTCGGAGACAACCATCGACGAGTCGTATGACCGAGTGGTGGCGATCGAGGACATCCACGTCACCAGCTATTCCGGTGCGCCGACTGATCTGCAGGTTTCCCAGGAGGGCGCGGTTCTCTCGATCCGGGTTGGCGACCCTGACAGGACGATCATCGGCACCCAGTCCTATCGACTGACTTACCGGGTCGAAGGCGCACTCACCACGTCCGACGGATACGACGAGCTCTTCTGGGACGCGATCGGCACCGACTGGTCGGTCCCCATCCGGCAGGCGAGCGTGCGGGTCGAGGCCCCCCAGATCAAGGACGGCAGATGTTTTACGGGTCGGTATGGCGGCGTACAGCCGTGCGATAGGCCGTCGGTCGGTTCGGGGTCCTTCACCGCTCAAGCGACGGGTCTCGGCGTCGGACGAGGGATGTCGATCGTCGTCACGATGCCGCCGGGCACGGTGGACGTGCCTCCTCCGGTGTACCAGCAGAGGTGGTCGCTCCAGAGGGCGTTTGCTCTGACTCCAGCGACGGCAGCTGCTGCGGCTGCGACGTTGTTGTTGGGGGCAGCCGTGGTCTGGTGGCTCGTTCGCCGGGGACGTGACCGCAGATTTGTCGGTCAGATACCTGGGCTTGCGCCACTGTCCGATGTAGCAAGCGCGGAAGAGATGCGTCCCTTTGGCGAC
>JAHEKZ010000062.1 GCA_024644435.1 Actinomycetes bacterium
TTCCTTGCGGCGCACCTTCTTGGCGCCGCTCTTTGCCTTGGGGGGCATGTGCATCTACTCCTGGAGGTGATCGGTCCGCATCGTTGCGCCCGCTGCGCGGGCTGCGGAACGTGCGGCTACTACTTGGTGACCTTCTTCTTACCGGCAACAGCCTTGCGCGGACCCTTGCGGCCCCGGGCGTTGGTGTGGGTGCGCTGCCCACGGACAGGAAGTCCGCGGCGGTGGCGAAGGCCCTCGTAGCTGCCGATCTCGACCTTGCGGCGGATGTCAGCGGCCACCTCTCGGCGGAGGTCACCCTCGATCTGGTACTTGTCCTCAATCCAGTCGCGCAGCGATACGAGCTGCTCGTCGGTGAGGTCTGCAGAGCGCATGTTGGGGTCGACGCCGGTAGCGGCGAGCGTCTCCTTCGAGCGCGTACGGCCTATGCCGAAGATATACGTCAGGGCGATCTCCATACGCTTTTCGCGCGGGAGGTCAACGCCCACAAGGCGAGCCATGGTGCTCCTCTGTACTTCCGAAGGTCTGTCGGCCGCACCGGTCCGCTGGCCGTTGCCGGCGAGCGGTCTCCGGCCTTCGTCCGGAGGTGGCGTCCTGCAGGGGTCGGTGCCGTTGGCACAGACCCCGCGGGGGTCGGGTGCAGCCCTGGTGAACTACTGGGACTTGCTGGTTGTTCAGTTGTCGATCGTTCGGAGCCGCGTTAGATCAGCCCTGGCGCTGCTTGTGGCGCAGGTTCTCGCAGATCACCATCACGCGACCGTGCCGGCGAATCACCTTGCACTTGTCGCAGATCGGCTTGACGCTCGGGTTGACCTTCATCGTGCTTGCTCCGGGGCGTAGGTTCGGCGCGTCGACCTGGAGGCCGTCGCTCGAGGCGGGTCGTTCGCTGTTACTTGTATCGGTAGACGATGCGTCCACGCGTGAGGTCGTACGGACTGAGCTCCACCACCACGCGGTCCTCGGGGAGGATCCGGATGTAGTGCTGGCGCATCTTGCCGCTGATGTGCGCGAGGACCTTGTGACCGTTGGTGAGCTCAACCCGGAACATCGCATTGGGGAGAGACTCGACGACGGTGCCCTCAATCTCGATGGCACCTTCTTTCTTGGCCATGGTTCCTTTCGCGCCCTCATGGGCGTTCACCTCGGGGGTCGATATACCGTCGAACTACCGGCGGTTGACTCCGTTCGCGCACCAGCCCCAGCCGCGGGGCGCGACGACACAGCGGCAACCAGCCGACAAGCACATGAGTCTACGGGAGAGGGCAGGTCAAAGGCCAATCCGGTCCCCCGCCTCCCCCAAACCCCGCCCGAGCCCTCGCTACGGCTGCGCGGTGAGCTCGGTCGGCGAGGTCTCGCAGGCCGACGCAGCGGCCCGCTCAGCCTTGTCGTAGACGTACGAGGCCTTGGCCACGACTGCCGTGGCGACGGCGGCGGCCGCCATGACCCACCAGGTCGCCGAGGCAGCGACTCCGGCCGCTAGCAGGAGCACCTGCCCGTTCACGAGCAAGATGAGTCCACCGACCAGTGTGCCCATCACGTGGTGCGGCAGGCGTCCGGCCAGCCGCGCGGCGAAGGGGGCGACGATCACACCGCCCGTAACCAGGCCGAGCACCGCGAACCACGGCATGTCGTTCTCCAGCTTCTCGGCCCCGGTCAGAAAGCCGGCCGAGGCAAAGAGGGCCACGAAGAACTCGGCGGCGTTGACGCTTCCGACGACTTTCCGTGGCTCGTGGTTGGTCACGGTCATCAGTGACGGGGTCACCACCGGGCCCCATCCACCGCCACCGAGCGAGTCGACCAGTCCGCCGAGGGCACCGATCGGCGAGAGCCACCGTGCGGTGTGCCCCCGGCGCGGAGCGGGAATCAGCCGGCGGTTGAAGCCGAAGCGCAAGAAGATCACCAGCCCGAGGAGGAGGAGCAGCCCCGACATCCATGTCTTGGCGGTCGCCAAGCTGAGGTTGACCAGGACAACAGCCCCGATGAAGGCCATGAGCGCGCCCGGCACGGCGATCCGGAGGAACGTCCCCGTGTCGACGTTGCCCCGCCGCCAGTGGGTGAGTCCGCTGACGAAGGTTGTCGGGAGCTTCGCGGCATGCGTGGCCGCCGAGGCCGCTGCAGCTGTCACACCCATGGAGAGCAGGATCGTGGCCGAGGTGACCCCGAAGCCCATTCCCAGCGTGCCGTCGACCAGCTGGGCGGCACCACCGGCCATGGCGAATATCGCGAAGAACCACATCATTGACACCTTTTCCTAGTGACTTAGTAGGCAAAGGATGACATGCGTCAGAGTTTTTGGCAATTCCGACCGATAAACTGGGAAAAGCGGGACGAGGCGCTTAGGCCGGGGTGGGAACGCCCAGCGCCGCCAGGCGCTCGGCTCCCCCATCGTGTGCAGTCGTCACCCATGGGCCATCTGCGGTGATCGCGACGGTGTGCTCGAAGTGAGCCGACCAGCGGCCGTCGACCGTGACGACGGTCCACTCGTCGTCGAGCATCTTGGTGTGCCGGCCGCCGAGGTTGACCATCGGCTCGATTGCCAACGCCATGCCGGCGACGAGCTTCGGCCCGTGACCGGGCTGCCCATAGTTGGGAACGCTGGGGTCCATGTGCATCGACGAGCCGATTCCGTGGCCGACGTACTCCTCGACGATGCCGAAGTCTCCTGACGCCCGGACATGCGACTCGACGGCGTGCCCGATGTCGCTGAGCCGGCCACCCACGCATGCTTTTGCGATCCCTCGCCAGAGAGCGGTCTCAGTGACGTCGAGCAGCTGGTCCACCTCAGGTGTCGCATCGCCCACCACCACCGATATGGCAGCGTCGCCGTGCCACCCGTCGACGATGGCGCCGCAGTCGATCGACACCACATCGCCGGGTTCGATGACGCGTTGCCCAGGGATGCCGTGCACGATCTCGTCGTTGACCGATGTGCAGATCACCGCCGGGAAGCCGTGGTAGTTCAGGAACGACGGGGTAGCTCCGGCCGACGAAATGGACTCTCGCGCGATGGCGTCGAGGTCGGCGGTGGTCATGCCCGGGGTCACAGACTCGCGCAGGAGCCGAAGGGTGTCGGCCACGACCAGCCCGGCCGCCCTCATACGCTCGAACTGCTCGGGCTTCTTGAGCTCGATCACGTTCTTCCGCCCAAACATCTCAGACCTTCAGAACGCTCAGGATGCGATCTGTCACCTCGTCGACCGAGCCGACTCCGTCGATCGCACGCAAGACACCCCGCTCGCGGTAGTAGTCGACCAACGGTTCTGTCTCGGACGCGTACACCTCGAGCCGGTGGCGGATGATCTCTTCGGTGTCGTCTGCCCTGCCCTGTCCGCGGGACAACAGACGTTGCACCACATGCTCGGTGTCGACGACCAGCTCGACCACGACGTCCAGTGGCGTCTTGGAAGCGTCGAGCTGCTGAGAGAGCACGTCGGCCTGACCGAGGTTGCGTGGGTAGCCGTCGAGCAGGAATCCCGCGACCGCATCGGGCTCGGCCAGCCGGTCGGCCACCATCGCGTTGGTGACCTCGTCGGGGACCAGCGTGCCCGCGTCCATGTACTCCTTGGCCTGCAGGCCAAGCGGCGTGCCTTGACCGACGTTGGCCCGGAAGATGTCGCCGGTGGAGATGTGAGGAATGGCCAACGACTGGGCGATGACCGCCGCCTGGGTGCCTTTGCCGGCACCGGGCGGCCCGACCAGTACCAGGCGCACTAGCGCAGGAACCCTTCGTACGAACGCTGCTGAAGCTGGCTCTCGATCTGTTTGACCGTGTCGAGGCCCACTCCGACCATGATGAGGATCGACGTGCCACCGAACAGGAAGTTCTGACCCTGCCCGAAGCTGGCGAACACCACGATCGGGATGACTGCGATCGCTGCCAGATAGATGGCACCGACGGCGGTGAGCCGTGTGAGCACGTAGTCGAGGTACTCGGCAGTCGGACGCCCGGCCCGAATACCGGGGATGAAGCCGCCGTACTTCTTCATGTTGTCGGCGATGTCGTCTGAGTTGAACGTGATCGCCACGTAGAAGTAGGTGAAGAAGACTGTGAGCGCAAAGAAGAGCGCGGCATACCATGCACCGCTTCCGCGCACGAGGTGCGTCTGCACCCATTCGTTGACCACGCCGGTGTTTCCGCTGAGAGTGACGAAGAGCACCGGAAGGTAGAGCAGCGACGACGCGAAGATGACGGGGATGACGCCGGCCTGATTGACCTTGATCGGAATATAGGTCGAGGAACCGCCGTACTGGCGTCGCCCCACCATTCGCTTGGCGTACTGCACCGGAATGCGTCTTTGCGCCTGTTCCATGAGCACAACGAAGGCGACCACTGCCATTCCCACCGCGATCACGACCAGGAAAGTCCAGGCCCCGCGGCTCTGGTAGATCGCGCTGAGCTGGCCGGGGAAGCCGGCGATGATCGACGTGAAGATCATCAACGACATACCGTTGCCGACGCCGCGGTCGGTGATGAGCTCGCCCAACCACATGACGACTGCCGTACCTGCCGTCATGATCGCGATCATCGTGAACGTGATCATGACCGAGTTGTCAGGGATGATTGGCTCTGGACACCCTTGGAGCAGCTGCCCCGAGCGCGCCAGCGCGATGATGCCGGTGGACTGAAGAATCGCCAGCCCGATCGTCAGGTAGCGCGTGTACTGCGTGATCTTGGCCGTACCCGCCTGGCCTTCTTTCTTCAACGTCTCGAGCCGCGGGATGACCACGGTGAGCAGCTGAAGGATGATGCTGGCGGTGATGTACGGCATGATCCCGAGCGCGAAGATCGACAGCTGCAGGAGCGCGCCACCGCTGAAGAGGTTGATCAGCCGATAGAGGCTGTCACCCTCGACCGCGCTAAGGCAGCGCTGCACGGCGGGGTAGTCGACTCCCGGAGTGGGGACAAAGGCGCCGATCCGGTAGATCGCGATCATGGACAGCGTGAAGAGCATCTTGGTGCGCAGGTCAGGCGTGCGGAACGCCTGACCGAACACTCGCAGCATCACAGCTGGTCCTCCCCGCACATGGTCATCTCAGGGACCCTAACAGCCGTACCCACACCGTTCAGCGGGGCTCGGCCGGGCCTAGAGCTCGGTCGTCGAGCCGCCGGCGGCGGTGATCTTGCTCTTGGCGGTCTCAGAGAACTTGTGCGCGGTCACCTGCAGAGTGACGGTCAGGTCGCCGTTGCCCAAGATCTTCACCGGACGGTCCTTGCGCACCGCGCCGGCCGCGACCAGCTCGTCGACGCCGACTGTGCCGCCCTCAGGGAACAAAGCCTCGAGCTTGGCGAGGTTGACGACCTGGAACTCGACCCGGTTACGGTTCTTGAAGCCGCGAAGCTTCGGCAGGCGCATGTGCAGCGGCATCTGCCCGCCCTCGAAACCGGGACGGACCTGGTAGCGCGCCTTGGTGCCCTTTGTGCCTCGTCCCGCGGTCTTCCCCTTCGAGCCCTCGCCACGACCCACCCGGGTCTTGGCCTTCTTGGCTCCGGGTGCCGGACGCAGGTGATGAACCTTGAGCGTCATATCAGTCGACCTCCTCGACGGTGACGAGGTGCGACACCGTGCCGACCATTCCCCGGATCTCGGGGCGGTCCTCCTTGACGACAATGTCACCGATCCGCTTCAGCCCCAGCGAACGCATGGAGTTCCGCTGGTTGCTGGTGCCGCCGATGACCGACTTGCGCTGTGTGACCTTGAGCCGACCCATCAGGAGCTCATCCCCGCAGCCCGTGCCTTCAACAGGCCCTCGGGTGCGACGTCCTCGAGCGGAAGCCCACGACGTGCCGCGACCTGCTCCGGGCGCTCCAGGCTCTTCAGCGCCGTGACGGTTGCGTGAACGATGTTGATGGCGTTCGACGAGCCGAGCGACTTGCTGAGGACATCGTGGATGCCGGCAGCCTCGAGCACTGCGCGCACCGGACCACCGGCGATCACACCGGTACCGGGGGCGGCGGGCTTGAGCAGCACGACACCGGCGGCCTTCTCACCCTGCACCGGGTGCGGGATGGTGCCCTGGATCCGGGGGACCTTGAAGAAGCTCTTCTTGGCCTCCTCGACGCCCTTGGCGATGGCCGCAGGGACCTCTTTGGCCTTGCCGTAGCCAACGCCGACGGTGCCGTCACCGTCACCGACGACGACCAGGGCGGTGAAGCTGAACCGACGTCCGCCCTTGACCACCTTGGCAACACGGTTGATGGCGACGACGCGCTCTACATACTGCGACTTCTCGGCGGCCTCGCCGCGGCGACCGCGACGCTCGTTGCCACCGCTGCTGCCGCGGCGCGAAGGTGCGCTGCTCATGTGGTTGCTTCCTCTTCTTCGATGATCGGGATCAGAAGTTCAGTCCGGCTTCGCGGGCGCCGTCTGCGAGAGCAGCGACCCGGCCGGTGTAGCGGTTACCGCCGCGGTCGAAGACTACGGCCTCGACTCCGGCCGCCTTGGCGCGCTCGGCCACCAAGGAGCCGACCTGGCGAGCCTTGGCGGTCTTGTCACCTGACACGGCGCGGACGTCGTTCTCCATGGTGGACGCCGACGCCAAGGTACGGCCGGCCTCGTCGTCGATCACCTGGACGAACACGTGCCGAGCTGAGCGGTTGACGACCAGCCGCGGCCGCGCCGATGTGCCTTCGACCTTCTTGCGGACGCGCAGGTGCCGACGGGCGCGCGATGCCTGCCGCGCCGTGCGGCGTCCTGGCTTGGTGGACAGTGCCATGACTACTTACCAGCCTTTCCGACCTTGCGGCGGACGTGCTCACCGGCGTACCGGATGCCTTTGCCCTT
Source organism: Actinomycetes bacterium (assembly GCA_024644435.1). GTDB lineage: Bacteria > Actinomycetota > Actinomycetes > JAHEKZ01 > JAHEKZ01 > JAHEKZ01. Next base: position 6,780 of record JAHEKZ010000062.1, read on the forward strand.
GTAGGGCTCGGGCTTGCGGATCTTGCGGATGTTGGCGGCCACCTGGCCGACCTGCTGCTTGTCGATACCAGAGACCGAGAACTTCGTCGGGCTCTCGACCGCGAAGTTGATGCCCTCAGGCGGGGTGACGACAACAGAGTGGCTGTAGCCAACGGCGAACTCGAGGTCTTTGCCCTTGGCCGTCACGCGGTAACCCACGCCGACGATCTCGAGCTTCTTCTCGTAGCCGTCGGTTACTCCGGTGACCATGTTGGCCACGAGGGTGCGGGTCAGGCCGTGGAGTGACTTGGACAGACGCTCGTCGTTCGGGCGGTTGACAACGACCTCGCCGTCCTCGGCACGCTCGATGGTCAACGGCTCGGCCACGGTGTGGCTCAAGCTGCCCTTCGGGCCCTTGACCGTGACGGCCTGTCCGTCGATCGCGACGTCGACGCCAGATGGAATGGTGATGGCGAGCTTCCCAATACGTGACATGGCAGACCCCGCTTACCAGACGTAGGCGAGGACTTCCCCACCTACGCCCTTCTTGGTCGCCTGCTTGTCGGTCATGAGGCCGGACGAGGTAGAGATGATCGCAATCCCCAGCCCGCCGAGCACCCGAGGCATGGCTGTGGCTTTCGCATACACCCGCAGGCCCGGCTTGGAGATTCGGCGGATCCCGGCGATCGAGCGCTCGCGCTGCGGCCCGAACTTCAGGTCGATCACCAACGTCTCACCCGGAGCGCCTTCCTCCTGCTTCACGTGCCAGCTACGGACGTACCCCTGGTCCTGCAGGATCTGCGCGATGCCCTGCTTGATCTTGCTCGAGGGCATGGCGACGTCTTCATGGAACGCCGAGTTGGCGTTCCGCAGACGCGTCAGCATGTCTGCAATCGGATCGGTCATCGTCATGTTTCGTCTACTCTCTCTCGCCGCGGTTTCCGCTGCACGTTTCTTCGGGACCTACGGCGTAGGGATGGTGGTTACCAGCTGCTCTTGGTGACGCCGGGCAGCTCTCCGCGGTGAGCCATGTTGCGAAGGCAGACTCGACAGAGTCCGAACTTCCGGTACACCGAGTGCGGACGTCCGCACACGTTGCATCGGGTGTAGCCACGCACCGCGAACTTCGGCTTACGGGCCGCCTTGTTGATCAGGGACTTTTTCGCCACGCTCAGTTCTCCTTGAACGGGAAGCCGAGGGCACGCAGCAAGGCACGCCCTTCGTCGTCGGTGTTGGCCGTGGTCACCACGGTGATGTCCATGCCACGGACTCGGTCGATCGCGTCCTGGTCGATCTCGTGGAACATGCTCTGCTCGTTGAGACCGAAGGTGTAGTTGCCCCGGCCGTCGAACTGCCGCGGCGAAAGACCACGGAAGTCGCGGATACGTGGCAACGCCACCGACAGCAGCCGGTCGAGGAACTCCCACATCCGGTCGCCGCGGAGGGTGGTGTGGGCCCCGATCGGCATGCCTTCGCGCAGCTTGAACTGGGCGATCGACTTGCGTGCCTTCGTGACGGCCGGACGCTGTCCGGTGATCGCGCCGAGGTCGCGGATCGCGCCCTCGATCAGCTTCGAGTCTCGGGCGGCGTCACCCACTCCCATGTTCACGACGACCTTGGTGACGCCCGGAACCTGCATCACGTTGGCGTAGCCGAACTCCTCACGAAGCGATGCCACGATCTCGTCGCGGTACCGCGTCTTGAGGCGAGGGACGCCTGGAGCTTCCACAGTGCTCGACATTGTCAGATTTCCTCGTTCGTACGCTTGGCAATCCGGACCTTCGTGCCGTCCTCGTCCACCCGGTAACCGACCCGGGTGGGGACGTCTTTGCCGTCAACCTTGACGACAGGCAGCACGTTGGAGATGTGGATCGTTGCCTCTTGAGTAACGATGCCGCCGGTCTTGGCACCGCGGTTTGTCTGCCCGATCTTCGTGTGCTTCTTGACCAGGTTGACGCCCTCGACCAGGACGCGGTCCTGGGTCGGGTAGGCGGCGATCACCTTGCCGACTGCACCCTTGTCTTTGCCTGCGATCACCATCACGGTGTCGCCCTTCTTCACATGCATGTCTAGAGCACCTCCGGTGCCAGCGAGATGATCCGCATGAAGCGCTTGTCGCGCAGCTCGCGGCCAACCGGGCCGAAGATGCGGGTGCCTCGCGGGTCTCCACCGTCTTTGATGATGACTGCGGCGTTCTCGTCGAACTTGATGTAGGAACCATCGGGACGACGACGCTCTTTGGTCGTGCGAACGATGACGGCCTTGACGACCTCACCCTTCTTCACGTTTCCGCCGGGGATGGCGTCCTTGACCGTGGCCACGATGATGTCGCCGATACCGGCGTAGCGTCGACCGGAGCCACCGAGAACCCGGATGCACAAGATTTCCTTGGCACCGGTGTTGTCGGCGACTTTGAGTCGCGACTCCTGCTGGATCACGTCAGCTCCTGCCTACTTGGCCTTCTCGAGGATCTCAACGAGACGCCACCGCTTCGAACGGCTCAGCGGACGCGTCTCCATCAGGAGAACGCGGTCGCCGACGCCAGCCGAGTTCGTCTCGTCGTGGGCCTTGAGCTTGTTCGTACGACGGACAACCTTGCCGTACAGCGGGTGCTTGACGCGGTCCTCGACCGCGACGACAACCGTCTTGTCCATCTTGTCGCTGACGACAAGGCCCTCACGGACCTTGCGTGCTGAACGCTCTGGGCTCATGCTCGCCTTCTGCTCACTCATGCCGCACCCTCCGGTGTCTCGACCGAGGTGATGCCGAGCTCTCGCTCACGCAGCACCGTGTAGATGCGGGCAATGTCCTTACGGACCACCAGAAGGCGTCCGTGACTTTCCAACTGACCGGTGGCCGCCTGGAAGCGCAGGTTGAACAGCTCTTCCTTGGCTTCCTTCAGCTTCTCGACCAGTTCTTCGGTCTCGAGGCCGCGGTACTCCGTAGCTGCGGTGCCGACTGGCATCAGAGCTCACCTGCCTCACGCTTGACGAAGCGGGTCTTGATCGGCAGCTTGTGCTGCGCCCGCTGCATGGCTTCACGAGCCAGCGGCTCAGAGACCCCTGACAGCTCGAACATCACACGGCCTGGCTTCACGTTCGCGATCCACCACTCCGGCGAACCCTTACCGGAACCCATGCGGGTCTCGGCCGGCTTCTTGGTGAGCGGACGGTCGGGGTAGATGTTGATCCAGACCTTGCCGCCACGCTTGATCGCGCGAGTGATGGCAATACGTGCGGCCTCGATCTGCCGGTTGGTGATGTAGCCCGGCTCCATTGCCTGGATGCCGAACTCACCGAACGTCACCTTGGTGCCACCCTTGGCGACACCACGCCGTGAAGGGTGGTGCTGCTTGCGGTGCTTGACCCGCCGTGGAATCAGCATGGTCTAGGCCTCCGTCGTCGTCTGGTCGGGTGCCGCGGCGGAGTCGGTCGCCTTCGGCTCATCGGCAGGCGTCTCAACGGCTGGCGCTTCAGCAGCCTCAGCGGCAGGCGCCGAAGCGGTCTCGGTCGCCGGTGCGGCACCAGCCGCACGCGCAGGGCGTGCGGCGCGGGCAGGCGGACGGGTTCCGCGCTGACCGATGCGAGCTGCCGCTGCTGCGGCCTCTCTCTCGGCGCGGCTACCTGTGACGTCGCCCTTGTAGATCCAGACCTTGACGCCGATGCGCCCGAAGGTCGTGCGCGCCTCGTAGAAGCCGTAGTCGATGTCGGCGCGCAGGGTGTGCAGCGGAACCCGGCCTTCGCGGTAGAACTCGGTGCGTGACATCTCAGCGCCGCCGAGGCGTCCGCTGACCTGTACCCGGATGCCCTTGGCTCCGGCCTTCATCGCGCTCTGGATCGCCTTGCGCATGGCGCGGCGGAAGGAGACACGGCTGGAGAGCTGCTCGGCGACACCCTGGGCGACGAGCTGGGCGTCAACCTCGGGGTTCTTCACCTCGAGAATGTTGAGCTGCACCTGCTTGCCCGTGAGCTTCTCGAGGTCGCCGCGAATGCGGTCGGCCTCGGCGCCACGGCGACCGATGACGATTCCGGGACGCGCGGTGTGGATATCGACGCGAACGCGGTCACGCGTGCGCTCGATGTCGACCCGGCTGATGCCGGCCCGCTCCATGCCCTTGGAGAGCATGCGGCGAATCGCCACATCCTCTTTGATGTAGTCCTTGTACCCCTTGTCGGCATACCACCGAGAGGTGTACTCAGACGTGATCCCGAGACGGAAACCGTGCGGGTTGACCTTCTGACCCACGGTCAGCCCTTCTTTCCAGCAGGCGTTGCGTCTTCCGACACGACGACGGTGATGTGACTGGTGCGCTTGCGAATGCGGTAGGCCCGACCCTGCGCCCGCGGACGGAAGCGCTTGAGCGTCGGACCCTCATCGACGAAGGCCTCGCTGACCACGAGGGTGTCAGTGTCGAGACCGTGGTTGTTCTCGGCGTTGGCGATGGCGCTGTTGAGCACCTTGCCAACGGTCTCGCTCGCCGCCTGGGGAGCAAATCGCAGCACTGTCTGCGCCTCGGACGCCGGCAGGCCGCGGATCAGGTCGACCATGCGTCGAGCCTTCTGCGGAGTGATTCGGACGTACCGAGCAGAACTGCGGGCGCTCGTCGCCGTAGGAGTGGTAGCCATCAGCGACGCCGACCCTTCCGGTCGTCCTTCTCGTGACCACGGAAGGTGCGGGTGGGGGCGAACTCGCCCAGCTTGTGTCCGACCATGGAGTCGGTGATGAAGACCGGCACGTGCTTGCGGCCGTCGTGCACCG